>NZZG01000177.1 GCA_002698575.1 Pimelobacter sp.
TCTACGCAGCGGGCGGCGCGCGATGAGCGACCAGGTCCATAAGGAGACCAGCGCCGGGGAGGCGCTCGCGCGCTGCGCGATCCTCGACCAGTACTCCGCGCGCACCTCCGGCCTCGAGCGGGTGCACCTGTCGGCCGAGCACGCGCTGGCCAACCGGACCGCCACCCGGTGGATGCAGCGGGCCGGACTCGACACCTGGCAGGACGCCGCCGGCAACGTGTGCGGGCGTCGCGAGGGGCACGAGCCGGGCCTGCCCGCTCTGCTCCTGGGCTCCCACCTGGACACGGTCCCCGACGCGGGCAGCTTCGACGGGATGCTCGGCGTGGTGATGGCGATCGCCGTCGCCGAGCGCCTCGTCCGACGCGTCGACCGGGGGGAGATCGCCCCGCTGCCCTTCGCTCTCGAGGTGGTCGGCTTCAGCGACGAGGAGGGCACCCGCTTCGGCACCGCCCTGCTCGGCAGCAGCGCGGTCGCCGGGGTGTGGGACGACGACTGGTGGGACCTGCGCGACCGCGACGGCATCAGCCTGTACGACGCGTTCACCGCCTTCGGCCTGGACCCCCGCGAGGTCGGCGCTGCCGCGCGACGACCCGAGGACCTGGTCGGCTACCTGGAGGCGCACATCGAGCAGGGCCCGTTCCTGGAGGCCGCGGACCGCTCGCTGGGCTTCGTCACCACGATCGCCGGGGCGCGACGCTTCCGGCTCAGCGTGATCGGCGAGGCGCGCCACGCCGGGGGCACGCCGTACCCCCGGCGCAAGGACGCCCTCGTCGGCGCGAGCCTGGCGATCGCGGAGATCGAGCGGATCGCCCTGGAGTCGCAGGGCAGCAGCGACGCCATCGCGACCGTGGGCCGGATCGAGGTCGCGCCCGGTGCGGTCAACGTGATCGCGGGACGCGCCGACTTCAGCCTCGACCTGCGTGCCCCGCACGACGCCGACCGCGACGCCGTGTGGGAGGAGATCGCCGGCGCGATCGAGACGATCTGCGCGTCCCGCGGGCTGAGGTTCGAGGTGCTGGAGACCCATCGGGCACCGGCCGCTCCCTGCGCGCCGTGGTTGCAGGACGCCGTCGTCGCCGGCGTGCGGGCCACGGGCGACGAGACGCCGATGGGGTTGTGGAGCCGTGCCGGCCACGACGCGATGGCGATCGCTGCGGTGACCGACATCGGGATGCTCTTCGTCCGCTGCTTCGACGGCATCAGCCACCACCCCGGCGAGGACGTGCGCGAGATCGACGTCGCGCGGGGGATCGACGCCTTCGAGACGGCCGTGCTCGCCGTGGCCGAGACGTACGCCGCCCGGAGGCCGGCACGATGAGCACCCCGAGCAGCAGCACCACCCGCACCACCACCACCACCCGCCCCACCACCCGCACCGCAGGAGTGCCGGGCATCGAGGAGCGCATCGTCGCGCGCCAGCACGAGCTCTCGCCGCAGGAGCGCCGCGCCGCGCAGACGCTGCTCGACCACCTCGACGACCTCGCGACCTACCGGGCCGCCGAGCTCGCCGCCCTGGCCGGGGTGTCCAAGGCGACGATGAGCCGGCTCTTCCGCTCGCTCGGCTTCGCCGGCTTCGAGGAGGTGCGCGACCACCTGCGCGACGTCCGCACCACCGGGGTCCCGCTGCGCACCGAGGGACTGGCCGACGTCCAGGGCCACGCCGCTCGCGAGGCGGCCGCGATCGCGGGAGTCCTGCACCGTGCCCCCGTCGGGGACGCGGTGGCCGTGCTCGCGGGCGCACGACGGGTGCTGGTCATCGGATGGCGCAACTCCCACCCGGTCGCCCTCCACCTGCGCCAACAGCTGGCCCAGGTGCGACCCGACGTCCGCCTGGCACCGTTGCCGGGGCAGGTCGTCGGTGAGGAGATCGCCGACCTGCGCAGCGGTGACGCCGTGGTGATGGTCGGTTTCCGCCGCCGCCCGTCCGGCTTCGGCCCGGTGCTGGCCGCGGTCGCTGCCAGCGGCGCCGACGTCGTCCTCCTCGCCGACCCCACCGCGGCGCCGCACGCCCGGCACGCCCGGGTGTGGCTGGAGTGCCCCGTGGGGACCACGCTGGCCTTCGACTCCTACGCCGCGGCGATGAGCGTGGTCAGCGTGCTGGCCGACGGGGTCCACGCCGCCCTGGGGCGTCCGGCTCGCGACCGGGTCAGCTCGATCGTCTCCAGCTATCGACGGCTCGGGGAGGTCGAGTAGCCCGAGCCCGTCCGGATCCGTCCCCCCCGGGGACGGATCCCACCCCCGGCGCAGTGCCGCGCCGCCGTACCTCGTCCCCGACCGCACCCCAGCACCGCAGGAGCACCCATGACCAGCGACACCGACCAGACCTGGCTGTCCCGCGCCATCGAGCTCGCGGTCGCCAACGTCGCCGACGGCGGCGGGCCCTTCGGTGCCGTGATCGTGCGGGACGGGACCCTCGTGGCCGAGGGCCAGAACCGCGTCACCCGTGATCTCGACCCGACCGCCCACGCCGAGGTGCAGGCCATCCGCGCTGCCGGACGGGTCGTGGGTGACTTCTCGCTCGCGGGGTGCACCCTCTTCGCGTCCTGCGAGCCGTGCCCGCTGTGCGTCTCGGCCGCGCTGTGGGCGCGCCTGGACCGGGTCGTCTTCGCCGCGGACCGCGACGACGCCGCCCGCGGCGGCTTCGACGACCGCGCCTTCTACGACCTGTTCACCCAGGACCGCGCCACCTGGCCGACCGTGGTCGAGCGGGGCACCCCGGGCAGCGACGCGGTGAGCACCGCGCCGTTCGACGCCTGGCTCGCCGACCTCGAGCGCACCCGCTACTGAGATCGTCGCGGCTCCGGGCACCCCGCCGGCCCAGCTCGGGTGTGGGACACCGGTCCCGGGGTAGGCCTCAGGCACACGACCCGTGCGGGCGGTGCCGACTGTCTGGTCTGACTAGGCTGACGCCGCCCGACCCCGGGCGGAGGACGCCATCGACGACGAGGAACGCACCGCAAGCCCATGGACACCCGGCAGTCAGCTCCCTCGGTGTGGGTGCGCACCGAGCAGGGCGAGCGACGCTTCACCGGCCGGGTCGTGATCGGCCGGGAGGCCACGTGCGACGTCGTGGTGAGCGATCCCCGGGCCTCGCGCCACCACCTCACCCTGCAGCCGGAGGGTGAGGCCTGGGTCGCGGTCGACTCCAGCAGCGGAGGCACCTACGTCGAGGGGGAGCGCGCGCGACGTCACCGCCTCGGCACCGCCGAGACGCTGCTGCGGCTCGGCGGGCTCGACGGGGAGAGCGTCACGGTCTGGCTCACCCGACCGCCGGTGCCGAGGGGCACCGATCCCGCAGCGTCCGTGACCGTGCACCCGCACCCGGCCCCGGGCGCCCCCCAGCCCGTCGTACCGCCGGGTCAGCTGGCCCACGGTCAGACCCTGGTGCCGTCCGGTCGCCCCCGGTCCACGGACGGGACGCTGTCGATCGGACGCGACCTGTCCAACGACATCGTGCTCGACGACCCCCTCGTCTCGCGCTTCCACGGGCGACTCCGCCCCGCGGCGGCCCGCGAGCCGGCCGTGATCCACGACGGAGGCAGCTTCAACGGGATCTTCGTCGACGGCAGGCGGGTGCTGGGCTCGGCGCCGCTGCGAGCCGGGGTCGAGGTCGTGCTGGGCAACCAGACGTTCGTCTGGGACGGCGAGCAGCTCCTCTCGACCGCCACACGCCACGAGTTCACGCTGTACGCCGACGGGCTCTCGGTCGTCGCGAAGGGCGGCCGCAGGCTGATCGACGACCTCTCCTTCCAGCTCGACCCGTCGTCGCTGACCGCGGTGATCGGACCCTCGGGCGCGGGGAAGTCCACGCTGCTCGGCGCCCTGACGGGGTTGTCCCCGGCGACCCAGGGACGCGTCGTGTGGCAGGGCCACGACCTCTACGCGCACTACGACCAGCTGCGGTTCCAGATCGGGGTGGTGCCCCAGCAGGACATCCAGCACCCCCAGCTGAAGGTGCGCCAGGCGCTGGGGTACGCCGCGGAGCTGCGCCTGCCGCCCGACACCCGGCCTCACGAGCGGGCTGCGCGGGTGCAGACGGTGGCCGCCCAGCTGCAGCTCTCCGAGCGCCTCGACCACCGGATCGGCAGCCAGCTCTCGGGCGGGCAGCGCAAGCGGGTCTCGATCGCCACCGAGCTGCTCACCGCTCCGCCGCTGCTCTTCCTCGACGAGCCGACCTCAGGCCTGGACCCCGGTCTGGACCTCGAGGTGATGCGTCAGCTGCGCGGTCTCGCCGACGGAGGGCGGGTGGTCATGGTGGTGACGCACTCCGTGCTCGCCCTGGACGTGTGCGACTCCGTGATGGTCCTGGCCCCCGGCGGCAGGATCGCCTACCACGGGCGACCGGACGGCGTGTTGGCCCACTTCGGCGTCGAGACCTACCCCCAGGTCTTCGACCTGCTCGACGACCCGGACCTCTGGTCGCGGATCCCGCCGCCCGCACCGCCCGGCGAGACCGGGGTGGTCCCGTCGGCCGTGACGCCCGTGCCGGCGCCGCCGCAGCAGTCCCGCGAGCGTCAGATGTCGACGCTGGTGCGGCGCAACCTCGCGGTCGTGGCCGCCGACCGCCTGCTGCTCACCATGCTGGTCGTGCTGCCGCTGGTCCTCGGGGGACTCAGCCGGCTCGTCCCCGGGGAGCACGGGCTCTCGCTGGACGCCGCCCTCGCCGCCGGCGACAGCAGCCAGGAGGTCCGCCAACGGCTCACCGTGCTGATCGTGGCGGCCTGCCTGATGGGCACCGCGCTGGCGATCCGTGAGCTGGTGGGGGAGCGCTCCATCTTCCGTCGGGAGTACGCCGTCGGCCTCTCGCCCGGCGCCTACCTCGCCAGCAAGGTCGTCGTCCTGGGTGTGCTGGCCTTCCTGCAGGGCCTGCTGGTCACCGGGATCGCGACGGCAGGACTGCCGGGACCCGACGGGTTCGCCGGGACGACGCGCCTGGCCATCGTGGTGGGGACCCTGGCCCTCGTGATGGTGGTCGTGGGCTTGGCGCTCTCGGCGGTGGTGACCAGCACCGAGCAGGCGATGCCGGCCCTGGTCGGGGTGATCATGGTCCAGCTCGTGCTCAGCGGCACGCTGTTCGCGATCGCCGCGCGACCCCTGCTCGAGCAGGTCGCCTGGTTCTCCCCGTCGCGGTGGGCCTACGCAGCAGCCGGCTCCGCGATCGGGATCGAGCGGCCGCGTGCCAACGCCCAGGGCGCCGACGTCGACTGGATCGCGCAGGCGGGGGCGGCGTACTTCCTGCTCGACCTGGCCATGCTGGCGCTCCTGCTCGCGGGGTCGGCCTACCTCGCGCTCCTGCTCGTCCGCCGCAGCGCCACGCGCGCGGAATGATCGTCGCCGGCGCGCCGTTGTGCCGGTGATGACGACCGACACCCAGCCCCTCGCGCCCCGACTGCCCCGACTGTCCGTGCTCGACCTGGTGCCCGTGCGCTCGGACCAGTCCAGCGCCGATGCCGTCAGCGCGGCGCTGAGCCTGGCTCGCACCGCCGACGACCTCGGCTACGAGCGCTACTGGGTGGCCGAGCACCACAACATGCCGGCGGTCGCGGCCACCAACCCACCCGTGCTGATCGCGATGCTGGCCGGTGCCACCGAGCGGATCCGGGTGGGCAGCGGCGGCGTGATGCTGCCCAACCACGCCCCCTTGGTCGTCGCCGAGCAGTTCGCGCTGCTCGAGGCCGCCTACCCCGGACGCATCGACCTCGGGATCGGTCGCGCGCCGGGGACCGACCCGGTGACCAGCTGGGCGCTGCGCCACGGCGCCGGTGGCGTCAGCGACGACAACGTCACCCGGTTCCCGGAGTACGTCGACGACGTGCTGTCGATGATGGAGCCGAGCGGCGTCGGCCTCCAGCTGCGCGGGAGCGTGCACACCCTGACCGCGACACCCCGGGCCACCTCGGTGCCGAGGATCTGGCTGCTCGGCTCCTCCGACTACTCGGCCCGGCTGGCCGCGGAGAAGGGGATGGCCTACGTCTTCGCCCACCACTTCTCCGGCCAGGGCACCGCCGAGGCCCTCGAGCTGTACCGCAGCCGCTTCCGGCCCGCGGCCGACGGCTCCGGCCTGCGCGAGCCGCAGACGTTCCTGACCGTCAACGCGTCGGTCGCCGAGACCGCCGAGGAGGCGCGTCGCCTCGCCGTCCCCCAGCTGCAGATGATGCTCGCCCTGCGCAGCGGTGCGCCACTGACCGCCCAGCACCTCGTCGAGGAGGCCGAGAAGCGGGACCTGGCGACCGAGCAGCACGACCTGATGGACGCGATGGCCCGGCGCTGGGTGATCGGGGATCCCGAGGGGGCCCGGACGCAGCTGCGCGAGCTGGCGGCGACGTACGACGTCGACGAGGTCATGGTCAACCCGGTCTCGGGCGCGTGGGTGGGCACCGACCCCGCCACGGCGCCCGCCCGCGAGCAGACGTTGCGTCTCCTCGCGTCCTGAGCGGCCCGGAGCGCAGGCGTCCAGGGCTTCGATTCGTGTTTCGGCTGCCGACAACCCTATGCTGGTGTGTCGGCCCAACGTGGGTTGGATCTCGTGACGCCTCGCGGCTGCTCGGATCGCCGCTGACCACCTCTCGCACGAGAGACCAGCGCCGTGTCCGGGAATTGAGGATCACGAGACTGCCGCACGAGGTCCACCGGTCACCCGACCGGGAGGTTCCCGGGCCGGCCGGTAGCAGCACTACGTCAGTCGAAGTCGAGCAGAGATTGTGAGGACATGCCGAAGAAAGAAGGCGTGATCGAGATGGAGGGCACCGTTGCGGAAGCCCTCCCCAACGCGATGTTCCGCGTGGAGCTGTCCAACGGCCACAAGGTGCTCGCTCACATCAGCGGCAAGATGCGTCAGCACTACATCCGGATCCTCCCCGAGGACCGGGTCGTGGTGGAGCTCTCGCCGTACGACCTCACCCGTGGGCGCATCGTCTACCGCTACAAATAGGATCCGCGCGAGGGCGTCGCTCCTTCGTCGCACCACCGCTGCCACGCTCGCAGTCGAGGCAGTGGAGGCGGCCGAAGCAGGGCGGCTCGCGAAGATCCACCAGCCGAACACGAGAAGAAAGGGCTGACATGAAGGTCAACCCGAGCGTCAAGAAGATCTGTGACAAGTGCCAGGTGATCCGTCGCCACGGCCGCGTCATGGTGATCTGCTCCAACCCGCGTCACAAGCAGCGGCAAGGCTGAAGGCTGAAGCCACACGCGACGAAGTCGCGGATGGCGTCTCAGCCGCAGATCGAGCAAGCCCTCCTGCCGAGCTCGCGAGGCAGGAAGGGGGCGCATCGAAATCCGGTGAGACGGAAGACAAGCCGAACTAGATGCACCAGCACCACCACAACTGAATACCCACTCAACGTGATCGCTAGGCCCCGACAACGAGGCTGAAGCACCCCCGGAGCAGCAGGCCGGGGCCGCAGGTCCTGCGGATGCATCACGTACACACCTCTGCAGAAGTCGAAAGGCCATCACATGGCACGCCTCGTCGGCGTCGACCTCCCGCGCGACAAGCGCGTCGAGATCGCGCTCACCTACATCTACGGCATCGGCCGTACCCGCTCCCAGAAGCTCCTCGAGCTCACCGGTGTGGACCCCAACCTGCGGGTCCACGAGCTGGGAGATGACGAGCTGGTCAAGCTCCGCGACGCGATCGAGGACCAGGACATCAAGATCGAGGGCGACCTCCGTCGTGAAGTCCAGGCCGACATCCGCCGCAAGATCGAGATCGGCAGCTACCAGGGGCGCCGTCACCGCCAGGGCCTCCCGGTCCGCGGTCAGCGCACCAAGACCAACGCGCGCACCCGCAAGGGTCCCAAGCGCACGGTTGCCGGCAAGAAGAAGACCAAGTGACCGCTCGCCCCACGGCGAGCTCACCCGTCCTCACCTCTCGATCCCACTGACCAGTTCCCCTCGTCTCACAAGGAGATAACCGATGCCTCCCAAGGCTCGCGCGGGCGCCAAGAAGGTGCGCCGCAAGGAAAAGAAGAACATCGCTCAGGGCGAAGCCCACATCAAGAGCACGTTCAACAACACCATCGTCACCATCACCGACCCCACCGGGGCCGTGATCTCGTGGGCCTCCGCCGGCACCGTCGGCTTCAAGGGCTCGCGCAAGTCCACGCCGTACGCCGCGCAGATGGCCGCCGAGGCCGCCGGGCGCCGGGCGATGGACCACGGCATGAAGAAGATCGACGTCTTCGTCAAGGGTCCGGGCTCGGGTCGCGAGACCGCGATCCGTTCGCTGGGTGCCATCGGCCTCGAGGTCGGCACCATCCAGGACGTCACCCCCGCCCCGCACAACGGATGCCGCCCGCCCAAGCGCCGGCGCGTCTGACCGACCCGAGACAGTAAGGAGACCCACCATGGCCCGTTACACCGGACCCATGACCCGGAAGTCGCGCCGTCTCGGTGTCGACCTCGTCGGTGGAGACGCAGCGTTCGAGAAGCGTCCCTACCCTCCCGGCCAGCACGGCCGCGCCCGCATCAAGGAGAGCGAGTACCGCTCGCAGCTGCAGGAGAAGCAGAAGGCCCGCTTCACCTACGGCGTGATGGAGCGCCAGTTCCACAACTACTACGTCGAGGCCTCGCGGCGCACCGGCAAGACCGGTGACAACCTGCTCCAGCTCCTGGAGTGCCGCCTGGACAACGTGGTCTACCGCGCCGGTTTCGCGCGCAGCCGTCGCCACGCGCGCCAGCTGGTCGTGCACGGCCACTTCACCGTCAACGGTCACAAGGTCGACATCCCGTCGTTCCAGGTGAGCGCCTACGACATCATCGACGTGCGCGAGAAGTCGCTCGAGATGACCCCGTTCATCGTGGCTCGCGAGACCCACGGCGAGCGCGTCGTCCCGGCCTGGCTGCAGGTGCTGCCCAACCGGATGCGGATCCTGGTCCACCAGGCGCCCATCCGGGAGCAGATCGACATGCCCATCCAGGAGCAGCTCATCGTCGAGTTCTACTCGAAGAAGTAACCGGTCGGGGGGCTCCGCCCCCCGACTGCCCCCCTTCCGGGGGCTCCGCACCCAGACCCCCGGGTCTGGGAGCGGGCCTTCCGGACGGGGACAACAGAACAAGCGGACAGGCTCCGCCTGTTCACCTTCCTTTTCACCTCTGCAGTTCGGGTCCGTCAAATAGCGGGTGGGCCCGGAAAGGAAAACAACAGTGCTCATCGCACAGCGCCCCACCCTGTCGGAAGAGACCGTCGACGAGTTCCGCTCGCGGTTCGTCATCGAGCCTCTCGAGCCGGGCTTCGGCTACACGCTCGGCAACTCGCTGCGCCGTACGCTGCTCTCGTCGATCCCCGGTGCCTCGGTCACGAGCATCAAGGTCGACACCGTCCTCCACGAGTTCTCCACCATCGAGGGGGTCAAGGAGGACGTCACCGAGATCATCCTGAACCTCAAGGGTCTCGTCGTCTCCTCCGAGCACGACGAGCCGGTCACCATGTACCTGCGCAAGTCGGGTGCCGGTGACGTCACCGCCGCCGACATCGCGCCGCCGGCCGGGGTCGAGGTCCACAACCCCGACCTGAAGATCGCCACGCTGTCCGACAAGGGCAAGCTGGAGATGGAGCTCGTCGTCGAGCGCGGCCGCGGCTACGTCTCGGCCGTCCAGAACAAGGGCGCCGACAACGAGATCGGCCGGATGCCGGTCGACTCGATCTACAGTCCCGTCCTGAAGGTCACCTACAAGGTCGAGGCCACCCGAGTCGAGCAGCGCACCGACTTCGACAAGCTCGTCATCGACGTCGAGACCAAGCCGTCCATCCTGCCCCGCGACGCCATCGCGTCGGCCGGCAAGACGCTGGTCGAGCTCTTCGGCCTCGCCCGGGAGCTCAACGTCGAGGCCGAGGGCATCGACATCGGGCCCTCGCCCGTCGACGAGCAGCTCGCCGCCGACCTGGCCCTGCCGGTCGAGGACCTGCAGCTGACGGTCCGGTCCTACAACTGCCTCAAGCGCGAGGGCATCCACACCGTGGGTGAGCTCATCAGCCGCTCGGAGCAGGACCTGCTCGACATCCGCAACTTCGGCGCCAAGTCGATCGACGAGGTCAAGGCCAAGCTCGTCGAGATGGGTCTGTCCCTCAAGGACTCCGCGCCCGGCTTCGACCCGGCGACCGCCCTGGCGGCGTACGGCGACGACGACGACGATGCCTTCGTCGAGGACGAGCAGTACTGATTGATTGGTGCGAGCGCGTCGCAGACGCGCGTGTGTCCAGCTTCGCTGGTCCCACGGCGTCTGCGCCGCGCTGCCGCACTCGGAGTCGGCGTAGGCGGTGGTCCGTGCAGGATCGCCGTCTCGCCGCCTCCTACCGCTGGTCACCGTGTGGTGGTCGGTGTCATTCGTAGAACACCTCTAACCCGAGTACCTGACACGGCTCGGGAGAATCGAGAAGCACCATGCCGCAGCCCAAGAAGGGTGCCCGCCTCGGCGGAAGCCCGGCGCACCAGCGCCTGATCCTGTCCAACCTCTCGACGCAGCTCTTCGAGCACGGTCGGATCACGACCACCGAGGCGAAGGCCCGCACCCTGCGGCCGCACGCCGAGAAGCTCATCACCAAGGCCGTCAAGGCGCACAACGGTGAGAACCCGCTGCACCAGCGTCGCGAGGTCCTCAAGACCATCCGCGACAAGGGTGTCGTGCACATCCTCTTCACCGAGATCGCCCCGACGTTCGCCGAGCGTCCCGGCGGCTACACGCGCATCACCAAGCTCGGTCCCCGCAAGGGCGACAACGCGCCGATGGCCGTCATCGAGCTCGTGACCGAGGAGTACTCGCCCAAGGCCGCCTCCGCGCCGAGGACCACGACCGCTGCCGCGCCGGCGCCGGTCGAGGAGCCCGTCGTCGAGGAGACCGTGGAGACCGACGGCGCCGAGGAGACCGAGGCGCCCGCCGTCGAGGCCGACGTCGACACCGAGGCGTCGGCCGAGGCCGACCTCGAGGCCGAGGCCCCGCAGGCCGAGGCCGCCGAGTCCGAGGACGAGCCCAAGGCCTGATCCGGCTCACCCGCCGGGTTCAGCACCGCCGCGGCCCGCCACCCCCACCCGGGGTGGCGGGCCGCTGCGCTACTCGGACGGGCTCTCCGGGCTGCGGGAGCCGGCGAGGAAGACGGCCGGGTCCGGGGCCGCCGCTCCACGGCCCAGGGAGACCACGGTGGCCTGGAGCAGTGCGTTGGCCGGCGTGGCGACGCCGTGCAGACGGCCGAGCAGCACGATCTCGCCGGCACGGTAGTCGATCTCTGACTCCAGGCCGCGGGTCAGGCTCTGCCGCAACGAGTTGCCGGGGAACGAGGCGATGTCGGGCCTGGGCTGCAATGTCTCGCCACGACGTACGTCGTCCTGCTCGCCGCTCACGGCGTTGATCCCGGCCGCCGCCAGGACCGCCTCGCCCTCGGCACGCACCCGGGAGCGGACCTCGTCGACCTCGGGGCCGGAGCCCAGCACCGCCGACACGTCGCCCACGGCGTTCACGAGCAGCTTGCGGTACTTCCAGGCCATGATGTCGTCGCGGGCCACCGACGCGAAGCCGGCGGCGCGCAGGTCCGCCGAGACAGCTTCGGCGGTGGCGTCCACGCCGGCCGGGAACCGGCCGAGGTCGAGGATGCCCGGCGTGGGCCCGCACTTCTCCACCACGGTGCCGGGATCCAGGTGCAGCGACGGGAGCATGACGGTCAGCCCGTAGACCTCGGCGAAGCGCCGCAGAACCTCGGCCTCGTTGGCCACGCCGTTCTGCGCGCACACGATCGGTGTGCGGGGTGGGGCGTGGATCACCAGGTCGGCCAGGGCGGCTCCGCTCTGGTGGCCCTTGACGCAGAGCAGCACGACCGAGTCCTCGGACCACGCGACCTCCGCCGCGGTGTCCGTGGCGGGGGTCCGGACGGTACGGCGCCCCTCGGCACTGTCCAGGACGAGCCCGTCCTGGCGCACCCGGCGCAGGTGCTCCCCGCGGGCGACGAGCGTCGTCGGCAGCCCGGCCAGGTGGAGCCGGGAGCCGATCACCCCGCCCACGGCGCCGGCGCCGTACACGACGTACCTCATGAATCTCCTCGAGACGGGCAACCATTGTCGGCCACCGGATGGTCCAGGAGTACATGATCACCACGACGGCACGCGACTCGGCGGTGCCCGGAGACAGGACGGAGCCACGCATGGGCGAGACGCCTGACTTCGACGAGTTCGTCGCGGCACGCTCCGGTGCGCTGCTCCGCACCTCCTACCTGCTGACCCACGACCACGGCCTGGCCGAGGACCTCCTCCAGACCAGCCTGACGAAGGCCTGGTTCGCCTGGGGTCGGATCGCGGACAGCCCGGAGGCCTACGTCCGCAAGGTCCTGTTCAACACCTACGCCACCTGGTGGCGGCGCAAGTGGAACGGCGAGCACGCGACCGACGAGCTGCCCGAGGCCGGATCGGGTGACCTGACCGAGGCGAGCGGCGAGGGGATCGACCTCTGGTCGGCGATGGAGCGGCTGCCGCGTCGGCAACGCGCCGTGGTGGTCCTGCGCTACTTCGAGGACCTGACCGAGACCCAGACCGCCGAGATCCTGGGCTGCTCGGTCGGCACGGTGAAGAGCCAGTGCAGCAAGGCGTTGGCCAAGCTGCGGATCGACCCGGCCCTCGCCACCGAGACCCGCCGCCCGAGCGCCACCGACCCCGCCAGCAGGAAGGACGCGTCATGAACAGCCTCGACGACCTCCGTGCCACCCTCGACGCCCACGCGAGTGACCTCGATGCCGAAGCCGGCGCCGGCGTGGGCCGAGCCGCGTCCGTGCGTGGTCGGGTCCACGTCGTCCGGCGTCGCCGCCGGGCGGCCGCCGCGGGCGCGAGTGCCGCAGTGCTCGCCGCCGTCGGGGCGCTCACGCTGCTGCCCACCGGGTCCGAGCGTGCCATCGCCCCGGCGACGGTGGTCGGCGTCCGGGTGCCCACGACGATGACCGCCCTCGGGTTCGGCTACGACCTCGCCGAGGGGATCGACGGGAAGGACGGGAAGGTCAGCGTGGAGCTGGCGGCCTCCGACTCCCCGCGCCTGGTGTCGTGGGCGACCTCCGGGCCCGACCGCGGGGTCGTGGTGCGTTCGGCCGAGGCGGAGACCCCCGTGCCCTACCGGGTCGACGACTTCGGCGACTACGTCTACGTCCCTGCCGGCAGCGGGGGCCAGGTGACGGTCCGCGCCGACGAGGGCGATCCGGGGCTGGCGATCTACACCCTGGGGGAGGCCCGCCCGGAGGGCTACTCCAAGGGTGGGGTCACCTACCGCCGGAGCGGCGCCGTCGGTGAGCTCGCCGGCGCGGTCGTGGGCGAGCCCGGTCAGGTCGACGTCTCCTTCGATGCCGCCGCTGCCCCGGCCGGAGCCGAAGGAGTGCGCTTCGCCCTCTTCTGCGTCGACGGGCCTGCGGACGCGTTCCTCGAGCTGGAGGTCGGCGGGAAGGCGGTCTCGAGCCTCGGTACGTCGTGCGACGGTCCGCTCGACCCCGACGGCTCGGCCGGCGTCGTCACCTCCTTCCGGATCAAGCCGGGCCGGGACCTGAGCGCCCGCGTGTACGCCACCGACGGCTACGAGGGGCCCCTGCTGCAGGACGACGACCTGGTGCTCGGGGTCGCTGCCTACACGACCGACTCCTACGTCACCGACGTGGGGTCGGAGGAGTCGCGGGCGCTCGTCGTCGAGAACGGGGGTCATCGCTGGGAGCGGATCGACACGGTGCGCCTCGGCTCTGTCGAGGGCGGCGAGCGGACCGTCACCTCGACCGTCCCGGACGTGGACGGGCCCGTGCTGGCGATCGTGCAGACCCGGGTCTCCGGCCCGACCGCCGTGGAGTTCGGGGAGGGCGGGACCTTCGTCGGCTCGGACCGTGGCAACGGCCGGGCCACGGGGGTCGTCGCGCCGGGAGAGGTGATCTCGGTGACGAGGCGCAACGGCGAGTTCGTGCCCGGCGACGAGAAGGTCGTGTCCTACTACGTCCACGCAGGGCGCTGAGCCCGCTGAAGCCGCTGAAGCCGCTCACGTCGGGCCGTCCGGCCGCCCGGCCGCCCGGCCGTCCGGCCGGGCCACGGGGCTGGAGCCTCCGGCACCAGCCCGTAGACTCGCGGGCATGAGCATCGATCTGGGCAGCCCTGCCGTCCTGAGCCCCGAGGAGGCCGAGAAGGCCGTCCTGCTGGCGGCGCCGCGCGGCTACTGTGCGGGCGTCGACCGGGCGGTGGTCACGGTGGAGAAAGCCCTGGACCTGTACGGCGCCCCGGTC
This sequence comes from Pimelobacter sp., assembly GCA_002698575.1. GTDB lineage: Bacteria > Actinomycetota > Actinomycetes > Propionibacteriales > Nocardioidaceae > Nocardioides. Next base: position 14,225 of record NZZG01000177.1, read on the forward strand.
TACGTGCGCAAGCAGATCGTGCACAACAAGCACGTCGTGGCGGACCTGGAGTCGCGCGGTGCGGTCTTCGTGGAGGAGCTGGCCGAGGTGCCCGAGGGCGCGACGGTCGTCTTCTCCGCCCACGGCGTCTCGCCCGACGTGCACCGCCAGGCCGAGGAGCGCGAGCTGAAGACGATCGACGCGACCTGCCCCCTGGTGACCAAGGTCCACCACGAGGCCAAGCGCTTCGCCGACGACGACTACGACATCCTGCTCATCGGCCACGAGGGGCACGAGGAGGTCGAGGGCACCGCCGGCGAGGCCCCCGAGCACATCCAGCTCGTGCAGAGCCCCGCCGACGTGGCCGACATCGTCGTACGCGACCCGAAGCGGGTGGCCTGGCTGTCGCAGACCACGCTCTCGGTCGACGAGACCCTCGAGACGGTGGCCGCGATCCGGGAGCGGTTCCCCGACCTGCTGGACCCGCCGAGCGACGACATCTGCTACGCCACGCAGAACCGCCAGCTCGCGGTCAAGGAGATCTCCTCGACCGCCGACCTGGTGATCGTGGTCGGGTCGGGCAACTCCTCCAACTCGGTCCGCCTGGTCGAGGTCGCCCTGGAGGCCGGAGCCAGGTCGTCCTACCGCGTCGACGACGCCAGCGAGATCGACGAGGCCTGGCTCGAGGGGGTCTCGACCGTCTCGGTCACCTCCGGTGCCTCGGTGCCCGAGGAGCTCGTCGAGGGTGTCCTGTCGTTCCTCGCCGAGCGGGGCTACCCCGACGCCCAGGCGGTGCACTCGGCGGAGGAGTCGCTGATCTTCTCGCTCCCCAAGGAGCTGCGTCGCGACCTGAAGGCGGCCGGCCGCAGCTGACGCGCGGGCCGCGCTGAGCTCGGCGAGCCGGGTCGACGCCGTACCGCTGGGGTCAGGTCAGGGCCCCGCGTCGGGGTCCTCGGGATCACGACGCTTGCGGTCGAGGTCGCGCAGGAAGTCCTCGTCGTCGTCCGGGGCGATCATCTTCTTCGGAGCCTGACGCTTGGGCAGGTTGGGCCGCTCCGGCATCAGGCCGCGCTGCTGGAAGACGCGGATGAGGAGATAGGTCGCCACCGCGAACAGGATCAGCACGAACAAGAACCGCAGCACCCCTCCAATGTAATCCCCTGGTGGTCACGTCATACCCTGAACCCTGTGAAGGAGTTCTGGGTCTACACGCTCGCCCGTCTTGCCCTGTTCGTCGTGACGTGGGTGGCGGTGACCGGCATCGCGGCCCTGGTGACCGGCGAGCCCTACCCGGTCGTGACCCTGCTCATCGCGTTCCTGATCAGCGGCGTCGGGTCGTACGTCGTGCTGCGAGGTCCGCGCGAGGCGTTGGCGCGCAAGGTCGAGGAGCGGGCCTCGCGCGCGTCGCAGCGCTACGAGCGGATGCGCTCGAGCGAGGACGTCGACTGACCGAGCCCGACCGGCTACTTCTTGCGGCGGTCGATCTGGCGCTGGATCCGGCTCTCGGGCTGTCCGAGGACCTTGGCCATCAGTGGCACGCGGAAACGCCACAGGATGAAGCCGATCACGATGAGCACGACCAGGATCTTGAGCATGCTGTCGAGCCTACGTCGGGCGCGGGGCGCAGTTTCACCGCTTCAGTGGAGAAACTGCGGGTTCTGGTACGAAACTTCTTGACACAAGCGGGAGTTTCTCCGCTTCAGCGGAGAAACTGCCTCACGCCAGCACCAGCGCTCCCGCCACCAACACCGCCCACACCAGCTCCGCGAGCCCCGTCTGCTGCAGCACCGGGATGAGGCCCGGTCCGACGGCTCCGCCCAGGACGGTGCGCAGCCCCGGCAGGGCTGGCACGAGGAAGCCCAGGCCGACCAGCGCCCAGCCCGTCGTGGACACCGCCACGAGGGCGACGCAGAACGCCGCGACCAGGACCAGCCCCGCGTAGAGCAGTCGGGTGCGGGGCGCCCCGAGGCGTACGGCGAGGGTGCGCTTGCCGGCGTCGGTGTCGGTCGGGATGTCGCGCAGGTTGTTGACCACGAGGATCGCGCAGGCCAGCGCGCCGATCCCGATGCCGGCGTACAGGGCGGGCGTCGACCACTCCTCGACCTGCACGTAGGCGGTGCCGATCACCGCCACCAGCCCGAAGAAGACGAAGACCATGACCTCGCCGAGGCCGAGGTAGCCGTACGGGGTGGAGCCGCCGGTGTAGTACCAGGCGGCGACGACGCTGATCGCCCCCACGACCACCAGCCACCACGCGGTGGTGGCGGCCAGCACCAGGCCGGCCGCCCCCGCGACGCCGAAGGCGAGGAAGGCGGCTCGCTTGACCGCCTCGGGCGCCGCGACCTTCGACCCGACGAGACGCATCGGGCCCACGCGGACGTCGTCGGTGCCGCGGATGCCGTCGGAGTAGTCGTTGGCGTAGTTGACCGCGACCTGCAGCGCGAGACTCACCACCAGGGCCAGCAGGGCCTTCCACCACACGGCGGCGTCGGCGTACGCCGCGACGCCGGTGCCGGCGAGGACCGGCGCCACCGCTGCGGGGAGCGTACGAGGACGCGCCCCCTGGACCCACTCTGCCGCTGTCGCCACAAGGGAGGATTCAAGCAGGGGCCGAGGGCGGGGAGGCCGTCCGGTCCCTCGGCGGCGGGTCTAGCCTGCGTCCTGTGAGTGTGTCCGACCTGCGCGAGTGGCTCGCGTGCGCCGAGGAGCCACGACCCTGGGTGGTCGAGACCTCCGGCTCGTCGGGGCGCCCGAAGCGCGTGGTGCTCTCGCGCGCGGCCGTGCTGGCCTCGGTGGCAGCCACCGAGGCACGACTGGGGGCGGCGGGCCCCTGGGTGCTCCGCGTGCCGGAGTCGTACGTCGCCGGGCTGAACGTCCTGGCCCGCTCCCTGGTCGCGGGCCACGAGCCGGTCCTCGCCGACGAGCCCTGGCCCACGGGCGACGGCTGGTTCACCTCGTTGGTACCGACCCAGCTGGTCCGGATGCTCGACGCCGAGTCCGCAGGCGCCGCCGGGAGCGACGTGGGCGCGCTGCGTCGCGCCCACACGGTGCTCCTGGGTGGCGGCCCGATCGACCCCGGGCTGCGGGAGCGGGCGGCGGCGGCCGGCATCACCGTGGTCGCGACCTACGGCTCGGCCGAGACGTGCGGGGGCTGTGTCTACGACGGGCTGCCCCTCGACGGGATCGAGGTGGCGAGCGACCCCGACGGCCGACTGCGGGTGCGCGGGCCGATGCTCTTCGACGGCTACGAGGGCGACCCCGACCTGACCGAGCAGGTCCTGGTCGACGGCTGGTTCGTCACGGCCGACGCGGGCGAGGTGCGGCCCGACGGGACCCTGCGGGTGCTCGGACGGCTCGACGACGTCGTGGTCAGTGGTGGCGTCAACGTGCCGGGTCCCGCTGTGGCAGCACGGCTGCGCGCACACCCGCAGGTGGCACAGGCCGAGGTCGTCGGCGTGCCCGACCCGGAGTGGGGCAACCGGCTCGTCGCGTTCGTCGTCGGCACGCCCGGAGCCGGGGCCGTCGAGGCCGAGGTGCTGCGTGCCTGGGTGAGAGCGGCGCACCCCCGCGCCTGGGCGCCGCGCCAGGTGGTCGCCGTACCCGAGATCCCGGTGCTGGCCAACGGCAAGCCCGACCGGCTCCGCCTCCAGGACCTGGCGCGTGCAGATGGCTGAGACCCGTGACCTGCAGGTGCTCTCGATCCCGCTGCGCACGCGCTTCCGCGGGATCACCGTCCGTGAGGTCGCACTGCTGCGCGGCACCGACCCCGCGGGCACCGGCTGGGGGGAGTGGAGCCCCTTCCTCGAGTACGACGCCACGGTCGCCGCACCCTGGCTGGCGTGCGCGCGCGAGGCCGCCGAGGAGGACTGGCCCGCCCCCGTGCGGGCGAGCATCCCGGTCAACGTGACCGTCCCCGCGGTCGGGCCGGAGCAGGCGCACGCGATCGTGCTGCGCGGAGGGTGCCGGACCGCGAAGGTCAAGGTCGCCGAGCCGGGCCAGAGCCTGGGCGCGGCCGAGGAGCGCCTCGAGGCCGTGCGCGACGCGCTCGGCCCCGACGGCCGGATCCGTGTCGATGCCAACGGCTTGTGGGACGTCGACGAGGCGGTGGCGGCGATCGGAGCCCTGGACCGCGCCGCCGGCGGCCTGGAGTACGCCGAGCAGCCGGTCGCCGCGGTGGAGGACCTCGCCGTCGTACGGCGTCGCGTCGCCGTCCCGATCGCCGCGGACGAGTCCATCCGCCGCGCTGCCGATCCCTACCGCGTGCGCGACCTCGAGGCGGCCGACGTCGCGGTGCTGAAGGTGCAGCCCCTCGGCGGGGTACGGGCCTGCCTGCGGATCGCCGAGGACATCGGGCTGCCGGTGGTCGTCTCCTCGGCGCTGGAGACCTCCGTCGGGATCGCCGCCGGGCTGGCGCTCGCGGCCGCGTTGCCCGAGCTGCCCTACGCGTGCGGCCTGGCCACCGTGCAGCTGCTCACCGACGACGTCGCCCTCGCGCCACTCGTCCCGGTCGACGGGCTGCTCCCGGTCGGGGCCGCAGCGGTCGACGAGGCGGCGGTGACGCGCCTGGCCGCACCGCCCGACCGGGTGGCGCACTGGCAGGCGCGGCTGGCGGAGGTCGACCGATGACCGCCACCGAGCTCGCCCGCGAGGTCGTCCAGCGCCTGCTCGAGGCCGGTGTGACCGAGGTCGTCGTCGCGCCGGGCAGTCGCAACGCACCGCTCTCGTTCGCCTCCTTCGCCGCCGCGGAGGCCGGCCTGGTGCGCCTGCACACCCGGCTCGACGAACGCTCTGCCGGGTTCCTCGCCCTCGGACTGAGCAAGCAGGGCAACCGCGCTGCCGTCATCTGCACCTCGGGCACCGCCGTGGCCAACCTGCACCCGGCGGTGCTGGAGGCCGTGCACGCCGAGGTGCCGCTGGTCGTGGTCAGCGCCGACCGTCCGGCGCGCCTGCGCGGCACCGGCGCCAACCAGGTCACCGACCAGGTCGGGGTCTTCGGCGCGTTGGTGCCCACGCACGACGTGCTCGGTTCGCTGCCCGACGGCCTCCTCGCGACGAGGGGGCCGGTGCACCTCAACGTCCAGCTCGACGACCCCCTGCTGCCGCCCGCCGCCGAGGCGGGTTGGCGACCCAGCGCCGTACCGGAGCCGTGCCCCGCCTCCGACGACCCTCAGGAGCCCCCCGCACCCGTGGAGCTGCCGGTGGGACCCCGCACCGTCGTGGTCGCCGGGGACGACGCGGGCCCGCTCGCCCGACGCCTGGCCGAGAGTGCCGGGTGGCCGCTGCTCGCCGAGCCCTCCAGCGGCTCGCGCACCGGTGACCTGGCGCTGCGCTGCTACCGGCTGCTGCTCGGCGATTCCGCTCCGGGCGCCGGGATCGAGCGAGTCGTGGTCCTCGGCCGACCGACGCTGTCCCGACCCGTCACCCGGCTCCTGGGACGTGAGGACGTCGAGGTGGTGGCGGTGCCGACCCCCGGCGTGTGGGCCGAGCGACCGTTCCCGGTGACCTCGCGGGCCGATCGTCCGGTGGTGGCCGGCCCCGACCGGGACAACGCCGCGTGGCTCGAGACCTGGCGCGAGGCCGACCGGGCGGTCGGACGCCGTCTGGACGCGCTGCTCGCCTCCGTGCCCGACCTCACGCCGTACGAGGCGGTGGGCGCGGTCAGCCGGGCGGTCCCGCCCGAGGGCCTGCTGGTGGTGGGGCCGTCGAGCCCGATCCGCGACCTCGACCTGATGGCGCGGCCCACCCCGGTCGGCTCGCGCCGCAAGACGGTCGCCAACCGGGGGCTCTCCGGCATCGACGGCGTGGTCTCGACCGCGATCGGGGTCACGCTGGCACGCGACGCGCAGCGGGGGAGCAGCCGCAGCCTGGCGCTGATGGGCGACGTGACGTTCCTGCACGACAGCAACGGCCTGGTCCTGGGGCCGGGGCAACCGACACCGGACCTCACGATCGTGGTCGTCAACGACGACGGCGGCTCGATCTTCACGATGCTCGAGCAGGGTGCTCCCGAGCACGCCGACCGGTTCGAGGCGCTGTTCGGCACCCCGCACGGCGTCGACGTCGGCTCCTTGTGCGCCGCGACCCGGACCCCCCACCTGCGGGTGAGGAGCCTGCCGGAGCTGGAGCAGGCGCTGGCCTCGCCCAACGGCGGCATCGAGGTCGTCGAGGTCGGCGTCCGCCGCGACAACCGGCGCGAGCTCGACGAGCGGATCCGCGCACTCGGCGCCTGATCGGGTCCGGACCGGCGCGTCCGGTGGTGCTGCTCCGCGGGTGTGCTTCGGCTGGGACGGCCCCCCGGTTGCGCTGACCGCGAACGAGCTCGCCGATCCCGCCGTACGACGGGCATGATCCTCCCGTGGAGATAGCGGTCCTGCTGGTCGTGCTCGCCGTCGGGGTCCTGGCCGTGACCGCGGTCGCCGAGCGGATCGGCATCCCGGCGCCCCTGGTCCTGATCGTGGCGGGCGTCGCGGCCTCCTACGTGCCCGGGGTCCCGGAGATCACCCTGGAGCCCGAGGTGGTCCTGCTCGGGCTGCTGCCGCCCCTGCTCTACGCGACGGCGATCCAGACGTCGCTGGTCGACTTCAACGCCAACCGCCGCTCGATCCTGCTGCTCTCGGTGGGGCTGATCATCTTCACCACCGCGGGGATCGGGGTCCTGGTGCACCTGCTGGTCCCCAGCGTCGGCTGGCCGGCGGCCTTCGCGATCGGTGCCGTGGTGGCCCCACCGGACGCCGTCGCGGCGACCGCGGTCGGACGCCGGATCGGTCTGCCGCGACGGATCGTGACGATCCTGGAGGGCGAGTCGCTGCTCAACGACGCCACCGCACTGGTCTCGCTGCGCACCGCGATCGCCGCGAGCGGCGCGGCGATCAGCTTCGAGGAGGTCGGGCTCGACTTCGTGGTCGCTGCCGGTGGCGGCGTCGCCGTCGGCGCGGTGATCTTCCTCGTGGTCGCCCAGCTGCGCAAGCGGCTCGACGACCCGCTGATGGACACCGCCATCTCGCTGATCGTGCCCTTCGCGGCCTACATCGCGGCCGAGGAGCTCGAGGCCTCCGGCGTCATCGCGGTCGTCGTCGCGGGCCTGCTGCTGGGCCACAAGGCACCCGTCATCCAGACCGCGCAGTCCCGGATCGCCGAGCGGATCAACTGGCGCACCATCGCGTTCGTGCTGGAGAACGTCGTCTTCCTGCTGATCGGCCTCCAGGCAGCCCGCCTCTTCGACGACGTCGGCAACAGCGACCTCGGCGGAGGTCGGATCGCGGCCGTCTGCGTGCTGTCGCTGGTCGGGGTGATCGTGCTCCGCCTGGTGTGGGTCTTCCCCGCGCGCTACCTGCTGGTGCGCCCGCGGGCGGGCACCGGCGAGGTCCCTCCGGCGTCGTACACGTTCCTGCTCGGGTGGGCCGGGATGCGCGGCGTCGTCACGCTCGCGGCAGCGTTCATCATCCCCGAGGAGACCCGGCACCGGGAGGTGCTGCTGCTGATCGCCTTCACCGTCGTGGCCGGCACGCTGCTCATCCAGGGGTTGAGCCTCCCGTGGCTCGCGCGGCGGCTCGACGTCCCCTCGCCCGACCCGATGGACGACGCCCTCGCCCGCGCCACCCTGCTGCAGCAGGCCTCGAAGGCGGGGCTCCACGAGCTGGAGCAGCTGGAGACCGACGACCTGCACGGCGTTGCCGACTCGATCCGTCAACGCCTCGACCAGCGCAACTTCGCCGCCTGGGAGCGACTCGGCACGACGGCCGACGAGGAGACCCCGAGCGAGCTCTACTCGCGCCTGCGGCTGTCCATGATCGAGGCCGAGCGCTCCCGGGTGCTCGAGGTCCGCTCGTCGGGCAGCGTCCCGTCGGAGGTCGTGGCCGAGGTGCTCTCGATGCTGGACATCGAGGAGTCGATGCTCGACCGCGCCGGCCAGTCGCGCGCCGAGCTGCGCAGCAGCACCAGCGTGCGGCGTCCGGGGGAGGAGTGCGAGCACCTGGAGGCGGCACCGCACGTCGAGACCGGCGGCGACGGCACGTGTGCGGCCTGCGTGGCCGACGGGACCCGCTGGGTCGCGCTGCGCGAGTGCCTGGCGTGCGGGCACGTCGCCTGCTGCGACTCCTCCCCCAAGCGTCACGCGACGGCGCACTTCCACGACTCGGCCCACCCGGTCATGCAGTCCGCCGAGCCGGGCGAGGACTGGCGTTGGTGCTACGTGCACCACATCACCGCCTGAACCGGCCGTTCTGGTCCAGGACCGTCCCGGTCGACCGGGCCGGCTCGGTCGACCAGGGCGGCTCGGTCGACCAGGGCTACCTCGGGGCGAGCGCCTCCTCCAGCGTCCGCGCCCGGTGGCCCGTCAGCCGGGCGACGTCCTCGCTGACCCGCTCGCACGAACCGTCGGCGATCGCCGTGTAGGTGCTCACCCAGGCGTCGAGCTGCCAGTCGGCGGCATCGGGGTACGCCGCGCGCCGGGACGCGTACGCCTGGGGCACGCTCTCCTCGACGTAGGCGAGCCGGCGCCCCGTCACCACGCCCGCCCGCTCAGCGACGTCGGTGAAGGACAGGGCCTCGGGTCCGGTGAGCGTGTACGTCGCGTCGACGTGCGGGCCGGGGTCGCGCAGCACCGCGACGGCGGCGTCCGCCACGTCGGCCCTGGCCACGGCGGCCACGCGACCGGCCCCGGCCGGGCCGCGGATGACCCCCGCCTCGTCGGCGAAGAGCGGCAGGACGTCGAGGTAGAAGTTGTCGCGCAGGAACGTGTAGGCCATCCCGCTCTCGACGATGGCCGCCTCCGCGTCGTGGTGGTCGCGTCCGAGGGTGAAGGTCGCGGCCGGGTCGGCTCCGCTGAAGGAGGTGTACACGACGTGTCGTACGCCGGCCCGCGCGGCGGCGGTGATGAAGGACCGGTGCTCGGCTCGCCGATCGGCCGACTCTGCGGCCGAGACCATGAACAGCACGTCGACCTCGCTCAGGGCCGCCTCGGCCGCCCCGGCATCGCCGTAGGACGCCTGGTGCACCGGCAGCCCCAGGTCGGGGGCCCGCGACGGGTCGCGCACCACCAGCCGGGGCCCGAGGTCGGCGAGGGCGGGGGCGACGAGGCCCCCCAGGGCTCCGGTGACGCCGGTCAGCGCGATCATGGGCAGATCGTCGCACTGCCCTGGTCGCGCCCGGCCCGACCCCCGACCGCCCGCACCATCCGCACGTGTCGTCCGGCCGGCTGCTCCTCGGTGACGCCGTCGGCGCGGTAGCCCTGGCGCTCGTAGAACGTCCGCGACCGGTTGTTGCCCTGCAACGTCCACAGGTAGGCGTCCCGGCCGCTCACGGCGATCTCGTGCAGGGCGTGACCCACCCCGGCTCCCCAGACGTGGGCACGCGCGTACAGGGCGTACAGCTCGTGGGCCGCGGGCGGCTCGGCCAGGCGTGGCGGCCCGGAGGAGGCGAAGCCGACCAGCTCGCCGTCCCGCTCGGCGACCCAGGTGGCCCGGCCGGCCGCCGCCTGCTCGAGGCGACGTGCGACGTGGGCGTCGCGGTCGGCGAAGACCTCGTCGATGAACCCGGCAGGCATCAACTCGGCGTAGGCCTCGCGCCAGCAGGCCTCGTGCAGCGTGACCAGTGCCTCGGCGTCGCGGCCGTCGCTGCGCCGGACCTGCTCACCCGCGGCGGCGCTGCCCCACCGCGCGGCCCGCTCAGGCATCGGGTGCACCGACGCCCGGGGAGAAGGTGATCGGGAATCGCACCGCGCCGGTGTTGCCCGAGACGGGCAGCCACTGTCCCGGACCGTCGGGGCGGGCATCGGGCATCCGGCGCGCGAGCAGGGGCAGCGCCACGGCCATGTCGGTGCGGGCGACGAAGTGACCCAGGCAGTGGTGGATCCCGGCGCCGAACCCGTGGTGGGGCGGTCGCTGGGCGGTGATGTCGAACGACGGGTCGGGCATCGCCGACGGGTCCGTGCCGGCGGCGTGCGAGAGCACCTGCACGATGCCCCCGCGCGCGATCCGCAGCGGCGCACCGCCGCCCGGGTCCTCCAGGACGAGGTCCTCGAGCGCCTCCCGCGTCACCCAGGTCACCGTCGGGTTCACGCGCATCACCTCCTCGACGGCGCGCGGTCCCAGCTCGGGACGCTCGCCGAGGAGGCGCCACTGGTCGCGATGCTGCAGCAGGGTCTGCAGCGCCAGGCCCAACTGGTTGCGGGTCGTCTCCATCCCGGCGAAGGCGAGGAAGACGAGCGCGACGTTCAGCTCGCGCTCGGTGAGTCCGTCCGGCTCGGCCAGGGTGGCGGTCAGGGTGGAGACCAGGTCGTCGCGTGGGCTGCGCCGGCGGTCGGCCACCACCTCCTCGACGTACGCCGACAGGCCGGCCAGCGCCGTCTCGATCCGCGGCACCTGCCGGCCGACGTCGATCGAGAACGACGCACCCAGGTCGTCGGCCCAGTGCGCGACCTCGGGCCAGGCGGACTCGTCGATGCCGAGCAGGAGGCAGATGATCCGTGCCGCGTACGGCTCGGCGAACTCCGCGATGAACTCCACCGAGCCGCGCGACGCGAAGGCGTCGACGAGCTCGTGTGCCAGCGCGGTGAAGCGCGGGGTCATCGCCGCGATCGTCCTGGTGCGGAAGGCCGGCACGAGCAGCCGACGCACCCGGGCGTGGTCGTTGCCCTCGAGACTCAGCAACGTCTCGTGCCACCACGCGGAGAACGGTCCGTGCGGGACGCCGTTCTGCTCGGGCCAGCGGGCGTTGCCCTGGCGGAAGCGCCGGTCGCGCAGCACCGCGGAGGCCGCCTCGTAGCGCAGGACCGCGTGACCCCAGGGGGTCTCGGCGTACCAGCTCCGCTCACGCGCCGCGTGCACCCGCGGCGAGGTGACGTCGAGCGTGGGATCGGACAGGTCGAGTCGCACCCGGCGACGGTATCGGGCACGTACGCCGGGCGGGCGGTTCCCCGGCCGATGTCGGTGCCCGGTGCGAGACTTGCGCCATGCTGCAGTTCCGCACCGCCGCCGCGAGCCACGTGGGACTGGTGCGCTCGCACAACGAGGACTCCGGGCTGAGCGGGCCGAGCCTCGTGGTGGTCGCCGACGGGATGGGCGGAGCGGCAGCCGGCGAGGTGGCCTCAGCCACCGCGGTCCGGGTCGCCGAGGACGCGCTGCGCGGGCCTCGGGACCTCGCGCCCGCCGACGTGCTCGAGCAGGTGGTCGACCGGGCGCGCGCGGAGATCCACGAGGCGGTGCTCGCCGACCCGTCGCTGGCCGGGATGGGCACCACCTTCACGGCCGTGCACACCGACGGCACGCGGACGGCGATCGCCCACCTGGGCGACTCACGGGCCTACCGGTGGCGCAGCCAGGTCCTCGAGCAGGTGACGCACGACCACACCCTCGTCCAGACGATGGTCGACGCCGGCAGGCTCAGCCCCGCGCAGGCCCGTCGCTCCGCCCACCGACACATCGTGATGCGGTCCCTGGGCGGTGGTGGGCTCTCGGAGCCCGACCTCGGCGAGCTCGAGGTGGCCCCCGGCGACCGGCTGCTGGTGTGCAGCGACGGCCTGAGCGACCTGGTCGACGACACCGCCCTGGCCCTGATCCTGGCAGTTCCCGACGCCGCGACCGTGGTGGAGCTCCTGGTGGCGGCCGCGCTGGAGGCCGGTGGCGTCGACAACGTGACCTGCCTGGTGGTCGACGTGGTCGACGGTCCCGCCGCGCAGGCCGGCCCGGTCGAGCGGTGGGGCGCCGTCGCCGAGCTCGGGGCCGGACTCCTGCCCGGGCTCAGGAGGAGCTGACGTCCACGGACTCGCCGAGCCCGGCCACGTCCAGGGCCGCCGCGAGGTCGCCGCGCCCGGAGATGCCGAGCTTGCGGAAGATCCGCGCGAGGTGGTTGTCCACGGTGCGTGCCGAGAGGTCCAGCTGCTCGGCGATCTCTCGGCTGCGGACGCGGTCGGCGGCCAACCGGGCGATCTGCAGCTCGCGCGGCGTCAGGACCACGCCCTCGGCGTCGTCGGGCCACAGCGAGGCTCCGTGCTCGGAGGCGAGCACCGTCGCCTGGTGCCGGTAGGAGCGTGAGGCGGCCTCGCTGCCCGCCTCCCTGGTCAGCGATGCCGCCTTCGCCGCGCTCCACCCGGCGCGCCCGGGGATGCCGGCGTCCACGAGCGCCCGCGAGGCCTCGATGATCGCCTGCGCCTTGCCGCTGCACACGGACTCGGCCCGGGCGAGGAGGAGCGCGGCCAGCCCCGTGGGAGGTGCCACGGACCTCAGCTCGGCGGCGCGCTCGGTGCTCGGGTCGACCATGAACGCCTCGTCGAGAGCCAGGACGGCGAGGTGGAGGTGCGCCTCCTCGACGGCGCGGCGCGCCGCCACCGCCAGGATCTCGGCGGCACCGGCCCGGTCGCCGGAGGCGAGGCTCGCCTCGGCCCGGACACGGGCCACGTGGAGCTCGACCTTGACGTCGGCGCGGTGGTCGTCGGTGATCTCCGTCAGGAGGTCGAGCGCCGTCGACGGTCGACCGGTGCGCGCCATGAGGGCGGCGTCGAGAGCGACCGCGGTGGGGCGCAGCCCGGTGAAGTCGCGCCAGGCGAGGTGGCGTCGGGCTCGCGAGGCCAGCTCGACCCCCAGGGTGTACCGACCGACGTGCAGGGCCACCTCGGCGGTCGCGAACTCCCACATGCCCAGGGACTCGTCTGCCGCGCGGGCAGCGGCGTTGCGCCGTCGCGTCGCGAGCTCCTCCGCCGCCACGACCCGGCCGTCGAAGACCTCGGCCAGGAAGCTCGACAGGTCGAGCAGGTGGGGGGCGAAGGTGAGGGCCGCGTCGGTCCTCAGCAGGCCCTGGCGGCCGAGCTCGACGTGGCGGCGTGCCTCGGGGAGCGAGCCCCCCATCACCTCGATCATCGCTCCGATGAGCGCGCTGTTGACCTCGGCCGCGGCATCCAGGCTGTCGCCGACACCGGGGAGCGCGAGGGCCACGTCCGTGGCGGGTTGCCCGGCCATCATCCGCCACTTGGCGAGGTCGGTGAGCAGGACGGCTCGGCACTCGGGGTCGTCCACAGCGGCCGCGATCGTCTCGACCGTGCTCACCGCGGTGGCCGGGTCCGAGGCGCGTACGGCGTGCAGCAGGCCGAGCTGCTGGCCGAGGTCGCGGCGCTCGAGATCGGTGCCGGCATCGGCGAGGCCCTTCTCGAGCACCTCGCGCGCCTCCGTCAGGGAGCCCTGGGCCGACAGGGCCGAGCCCAGCAGCGCGGCGAGCCGGGGCTCCAGGGAGCGATCCCGGCCGTCGTCCGCGGTCCCGGAACGCAGGAGCTCCATCGCCTCGGCGGGACGTCCGGCGGCCAGCGCACGTCTCGCGCCGAGCTCGAGCCGCGCCGGGTCGGGACGCCGCCCGGCCCGGACCGCTGCCAGGGTGGCCACGCCGCTCCACCCGGGCACGGGTTCGAGGGCATCGGCCAGCTCGCCGGCCAGGCGTCGCCGGGCCAGCGGGGTGAGGGTCTCGGTGACGACGTCGTCGAGCAGCGGGTCGACCAGCGAGACGATCTCCTGCTGCTCCTCGCGGGTGCAGTGCACCAGACCCTGTCGCTCGAGCTCCTCCACGCCCCCCAGGTCCAGCACGTCCATCGGGAGCGGACCGGCGAGGCAGAGCAGGTGCAGCAGGTGCAGCTGATCCGCGGCGAGGCCGGAGAGGTCCACGAGGTCGCGGATGACGGGCGTCAGGGCCAGGGTGCCGAGATCGACGCCGGCCGTGGTCGAGGAGAGCGCCGTCGCCGAGCGGACGAGCTCGAGGACGATCCGCGGGTTGCCGCGGGCGTGGGAGAGCAGCAGCGCCGCGGACTGTGGCGACAGCTCGTCCCCGAGCCGGGCCGCCGCGAGCGCGAGCACCTGGTCGTCGGCCAGGGGCTCCAGCTCGAAGGTGGGCCAGCCCGAGCGCTCCCGCGCGTCGCGGAACGAGGGCGGCAGCAGCGAGGGCGAGCTCGTCGCGAACGTCATCGGCACCCCGGCCCGGGCGCTCTGGGATAGCAGGGCGGCCGACGCCAGGTCGAGGTGGTCGGCGTCGTCGACGAGCACGACCGCCTCGGCCGCGAGCAGGACCTTGGGGAGCGTGGCGTAGAGGCGCAGCGGCTCGGCGTCGACGTCCCCGAAGGCCGAGACCAGCTCCGAGCAGGCGGCCAGCGGGATGCCCGAGCGGCCCTCGCTGCCGCGCACGACGTACGCGCGCTCGCCCAGGAGCCGGGCGGCCTCCTCGACCACGCTGGTGCGGCCGCTGCCGCGGGGACCGGACAGGACCACCGAGCTGCCCGAGGCCAGGGTCCGGCGAACCTGCACCGCCGTGTCCAGACGCTCCTTGAGCAGCACGGCGGCATCCTACGCCGCTGCCTCACCCCTCCGGGCGGGGAATGTGCACTCGTGATCGGTAGGACGTGCCACGCGTGGGGTGGACGAGACGGCCCGGCGAGTAGTTTCGGACGCATGCGGATCACCAAGTTCGGTCATGCCTGTGTCCGGGTCGAGCACGCCGGGGTGCGACTCGTGCTGGACCCGGGCGGCTTCACCGCCCGCGAGGCGGTCACCGGCGCCGACGTCGTGCTGATCACCCACGAGCACGCCGACCACTACGACGCCGATCACCTGCGCGCGGTCGAGGCCCCGATCGTGACCATCGACGCGGTGGCGAGGGTCATCGCCGCGCACGCCCCGGACCTGAGCGAGCGGGTGCGCGTGGTGGGTCCCGGGGACCTGCTCGACCTCGGCGTCCCCGTCCGGGTGGTGGGGGAGAAGCACGCGGTGATCCATCCCGACTACCCGCGCTTCGACAACTCCGGCTACCTGCTGACCTGTGGCGACCAGAGCGTGTACCACCCCGGCGACGCGCTCACACCGCCCGGAGAGGCGATCGACGTGCTGCTCGCGCCGATCTCGGCGCCGTGGCTGAAGATGAGCGAGGCGGTCGACTTCGTCCGCGAGGTGCGCGCTCCACGCAGCCTCGGGATCCACGACAAGGTCTACAGCGACCTCGCGCTCGGCATGGTCGACACCCACATGGCCAACCTCGTCGGCGACCTGTCGTTCGTGCGGGTGCCCGACGGCGCGGACCTGGAGTAGGGCCCCGACCGCTCAGCCGCCGAGGGCGTCGCGCACCGGCACGAACTTCGCCTGGGTCTCGGCGAGCTCCGAGGCGGGGTCGGAGTCGGCCACGATGCCGCAGCCGGCGAAGAGCCGCACGGTGGCTCCGGAGACCTCCGCGGAGCGCAGGGCGATGCCCCACTCCCCGTCGCCGCTGGCATCCATCCAGCCCACCGGGCCGGCGTAGCGTCCGCGCGGCATGCCCTCGAGCTCGGTGATCAGGTCCTGGGCCGCGTCGGTGGGTGTGCCCCCGACCGCGGCGGAGGGGTGCAAGGAGGCGACCAGCTGCAGCGAGGAGACCGTCTCGGCGTCGTGCACGACGCCGGCCACGTCGCTGGCCAGGTGCATCACGTTGGGCAGGTGCAGCACGAACGGCGCCTCGGGCACGTTCATCGAGGAGCAGTGCGGCTCCAAGGAGTCGGCGACCGAGCGGACGGCGTACTCGTGCTCGGCGAGGTCCTTCGACGACCGGGCCAGGGTCGCGGCCAGGGCCAGGTCGCGTCCGTCGTCGCCGGTACGGCGGATGGTGCCGGCGAGCACCCGTGAGGTGACCAGGCCGCGCTCGCGGCGCACGAGCAGCTCGGGGGTGGCGCCGAAGAGCCCGGCGACGTGGAACGTCCAGCAGGTGGGGTAGAGCTCGGTGAGACGCCTGAGCGGCCAGCGGACGTCGACGGGCTCGTCGGCGGTGGCGATCAGGTCGCGGGCGAGCACCACCTTCTCGAGGTCGCCGGAGACGATCCTGTCGACCGCGTCGGCGACGGCCTTCATCCAGGTGTCCCCGTCCAGCGCTCCGTCGGCGAAGCGCACGCCCCGGGGAGCCTGCGGGGGGTCGGCCCGGGCGACGGCGACGTCGAGGAGGTCGAGGCCGGTGGTGGAGGCGGTCGTGACCCAGGCGTCGTCGCCGCGTCGTCCGACCACGACCCGGGGCACCACGAGGTGCGAGTCGCCGGGTTCGTCGGCGAAGGCGAAGGTGCCGAAGCAGATCAGGCCGGTCCCCGGCTGGGCGAGGTCGCTGCGGACGACGGCGCGGGCGGTCAGTCGGCTCCACCAGTCGTCGGCGTCGGCGAAGCGTCGTGCGCCCCGGGTGCGGACCTGAGCGGCCACGCCCCATCCCACGACACCCTCGCCGCGGCGGAGCCAGGCGACCGGGTCGGTGTCCGGGAGGAGGTCCACGAGCGCTGCTGCGGAGTCGAGGTCCAGCCGGGTGGTGCGGACGACGAGCGGCGCAGCCTGCTCGTCGGTCATCACACCCATGCTCACCCTGGGGAGCCTACCCAGCCTCGTGCGGGCGGCTGCTCACCCGGCTGTCAGACTCGATTCCATGAGCACCTCGAACCGCCCGTCCTCAGCCCGCACCGCCCTCCTCGCCGCCGCGAGCGGCGTCGTCCTGCTCGCCGCGGTGGTCGGCTTCGCCGTGGGTCTCCCCGAGGTTGCCGGCGCCGAGGGCGGCGAGGGGCCGGGTGTCGAGGCGCTCGCGCCGCTCCCCGAGTCCCTGCCGGGAGACCTGGTCTCGCTGACCAGCCCGGAGATGCCCGCCGAGATCGTCGAGCAGTCCGGTGGGGCCGAGGCGCTGGCGGACATCGTGGACTCGGGCGCGGCCAACGTCGCCGAGCTGTACGGCGAGCCCTCGGCCTTCGGCATCTACGGTCGCACCGACGGCTCGGTGCTGGTCACGGTGACGGTGGGCCCCGGCGAGCCCGGTCTGTTCGTGCCGGACGGCACCCCCATCTCGCCCGAGGTGCAGGGCGTGGCGCGCTCGACCCTGGACTTCGTGCAGACCGACGACGGCGTCTGCTCGGTGATCTACGCCCAGCCGATCGCGGCCGGGCAGGCGGCGGACCCGGCGGAGCTGCCCCAACGGGTCCACTGCCAGCTCGGTGCCGACGGGCTGCTGTACGACGTGACCTCCCAGGGCTTGAGCATCGAGGAGACCGTCACGGCCGCCGACGCGCTGCTGGAGGACGAGCAGGGCTGACCCACCGCCCGGCGGCCCCGGTCAGGAGCGGTAGACGACGACCTTGTCGCCGACCTGGACCTGGTCGAAGAGCGCGGCCACGGCGTCGTAGTCGCGCACGTTGACGCACCCGTGGGACGCACCGTTGTAGCCGACCGCGGCGAAGTCGGACGAGTAGTGCACCGCCTGGCCCTGGGAGAAGAACATCGCGAACGGCATCGCGCTGCCGTAGAGCGACGAGACGTGGTCACGGCTCTTGGAGTTGACCGAGAACACGCCTTCACGGGTCGGGGTCTGCTCGGCGCCGAACCGGACGTCGACGGTGGTGCGGACGGTGCCGCCCACGACCCAGCGCAGCGTGCGGCTGGACTTGTCGATGCACAGCACGCGGCCCGTCTGGCAGCGCGCGTCGAGCGCGCCGGGGACGTTCGCACCGGGAGCGGTGTCGAGACGGTTGGCGAGCTCGTCGGCGGTGGGCTCGGTCGTCATCGCCACGAGCCGGTCCATCGTCTCCCGGTCGACGTAGCCGGTCACCGGGATCTCCCGCTTGGCCTGGAACCCGGAGACGGCCTCGGTGGTCACGTCGCCGAAGTAGCCCGTCACGTCGGTGTTGAACCACTGGATCTGGCGCAGGCGGGCCTGCAGGGCCCGGACCTGCGGACCACGGTCCTCGGGCGAGAGCAGGGCGGGTCCTCCCTGCGGCTCCGGCTCCGGCTGGGGCGTCGGCGTGGGGGAGGGAGTCGGCTCGGATGTCGGCTCGGGGCCCGGCTCAGGGGCCGGGTCGGGCGTGGGCGTGGGGGTCGCCGTGGCCGGTCGTCGGGGGGCGCGGGTGGGCTCGGCGCCGGAGCTGCCCGCGGGCTCGATCCCGGCGGCCCGCTGGGTCGCCTCGCGCATGCCGTTGACGTCGAGGGCGTACCCCATCGCGACGCCGGCGACGGCGAGCAGGGCGGCGACGACGAGGGTCACGGTGACGCGGCGGACGATACGCATGGTGGGTTGCTCCTGAGTGTGTGACGTGTGTGGCTGATGATGCCAGTGGTACGAGGCGCAGGGGCCTGACAACGAGGAGACGCACCGAGGCGCGGATTGGTTGCAGATCGGCGGGACCTCGGCGGGGACCTCGGCGGGCACCCTCCGCGGCCTGCACATAGGCTCGGCGGCGTGCCCCGTGCAGACCTCGACAAGCAGCCGACCGACGTCCAAGGGATGTTCGACGCGGTCGCGCGTCGCTACGACATCACCAACGACGTCCTGTCCCTGGGGCAGGACCGCCGGTGGCGCCGCGACGTGATCGAGGCCGTCGACCCGCAGTACGGCGAGCGCGTGCTCGACCTCGCGGCCGGCACCGGCACGTCGAGCCAGCCCTTCGACGACCGTGGCGCCGTGGTGGTGCCGTGCGACTTCTCGATCGGGATGCTGCGCGTCGGCAAGCGGGCGCGCCCGCACCTGCCCTTCACCGCGGGCGACGGCACCCGGCTGCCCTTCGCCGACGACACCTTCGACGCGGTCACGATCTCGTTCGGCCTGCGCAACATCGTGGACCCGCTCGCCGGCCTGCGCGAGCTGCGACGCGTGACCCGACCCGGCGGGCGTCTGGTCGTGTGCGAGTTCAGCCAGCCGACGTGGGGACCGTTCCGCACGGTCTACCTCGAGTACCTCATGAAGGCGCTGCCGTCGGTGGCGCGCGCGGTCTCCTCCGCGCCGGACGCCTACGTCTACCTCGCCGAGTCGATCCGGGCCTGGCCCGACCAGGACGGGCTGGCCGCCCTGATCGGGGAGGCGGGCTGGCAGCGCCCCGAGTGGCGCAACCTCACCGGCGGCATCGTGGCGCTGCACCGCGCCGTGCGCTGACCCGCTTCGCCGGGCGCCGGTCGACCTCGCGTCGAATTAGGCAACGGTTGCGTGCGTTAAATGCCCAGGTGAGACAGGGTTTCCGTGGTGCGAACCCGGGTGTGACGCGCGCCGCGGGGAGTGGCAGTATGACGCGTGCGCCACTCGTGATTCAGTTCACAAAGCCACAAAGAGTCACCGCCGGGTGACGGCCGACGGCTGGGTCGCAGGGTG
Source organism: Pimelobacter sp. (assembly GCA_002698575.1). Lineage (GTDB taxonomy): Bacteria > Actinomycetota > Actinomycetes > Propionibacteriales > Nocardioidaceae > Nocardioides. Next base: position 33,299 of record NZZG01000177.1, read on the forward strand.
CGTCGGACCTGCGGAAGGAACCTGATGGAGCTCTACACCCCCGTACTCGCCCTCGCGGCGCTGGCGGCCCTCTTCGCGGTCGGCTCCATCATCACCAGCATGGTGGTGGGACCGAGCCGCTACAACCGGGCCAAGGTCGACAGCTACGAGTGCGGCATCGAGCCGACGCCGCAACCCGTCGGCGGCGGTCGGTTCCCGGTGAAGTACTACATCACCGCGATGCTCTTCATCGTCTTCGACATCGAGATCATCTTCCTCTACCCGTGGGCGGTGAACTTCGACGCGATGGCCGTCTTCGGCCTCGTCGAGATGGTGCTGTTCATCGCCACCGTCTTCATCGCCTACACCTACGTCTGGCGCCGGGGCGGTCTCGAGTGGGACTGACCCGACCGCGCGGTCGACGACCCGCAGGCGACCGAACCAGCACCCCCTGATCTGAGAGCGAGCACACCATGGGCATCGAAGAGAAGCTTCCCAGCGGCGTCCTGCTGACCTCGGTCGAGGGCCTCGCCGGCTACATGCGCAAGGCCTCCTTCTGGCCGGCGACGTTCGGCCTGGCCTGCTGCGCCATCGAGATGATGACCTCGGGCGGCCCGAAGTACGACCTGGCCCGCTTCGGCATGGAGGTCTTCCGCGCCAGCCCGCGCCAGGCCGACCTGATGATCGTCGCCGGNCGNGTNAGNCAGAAGATGGCGCCGGTNCTGCGCCAGATCTACGACCAGATGNCCGNNCCCAAGTGGGTNCTNGCNATGGGCGTNTGCGCCNNCAGCGGCGGNATGTTCAACAACTACGCNGTNGTCCAGGGCGTCGACCACGTCGTNCCNGTCGACATGTACCTCCCCGGCTGCCCGCCGCGGCCCGAGATGCTGATCGACGCGATCCTCAAGCTCCACGACCAGGTCCAGCACACCAAGTTCGGCGCCAACCGCCAGGCTCAGATCGTCGACCTGGAGAACGAGGCCCTGCGCGCCCTGCCCACCTCCGAGCAGCGAGGCCTTCTGCGATGAACCACCCCACCCGATTCTCGACCTCCCCCGCTTCGCTCCTCCGCCCGACCATCGTGAGGGGACCGCGATGAGCGACGAGGACAAGACCACCGGGCCCGACCAGTCCGGCCCCGAGGACCCCCAGGTCCCGGCGACCACCGACCCCGAGGTCAAGACCGTCGGCACCCGCACCGGCATGTTCGGCGCCCGCGGCACCGGCGACACCAGCGGTTTCGGTGGCCTCGTCGCCCCGATCGTCTTCCCCGGTGCGGCCCAGCGTCCCTTCGGTGGTTGGTACGACGAGGTCGCCGACGCTCTCGAGCCGGCCTTCACCGCACCGTGGAGCGTGGTGGTCCACCGCAAGGAGATCACCTTCCACGTCCGCCGTGAGGACCTCCTGGCGGTGATGAAGCTGCTGCGCGACGACCCCCAGCTCCGCTTCGAGCTCTGCACGGGCGTCAGCGGGGTGCACTACCCCGAGGACACCGGCGCCGAGCTGCACGCGGTCTACCACCTGCTCTCGATGACCCACAACCGCCGGATCCGGGTCGAGGTGTCGGTGCCGGACTCCGACCCCCACCTGCCGTCGACGATCGCGACGTACCCGACCAACGACTGGCACGAGCGCGAGACCTACGACATGTTCGGCATCGTCTTCGACGGTCACCCCGCGCTGACCCGGATCCTGATGCCGGACGACTGGCCCGGTCACCCGCAGCGCAAGGACTACCCGCTCGGCGGCATCCCCGTCGAGTACAAGGGTGGAACCATCCCGCCGCCCGACGAGCGCAGGAGCTACTCATGACCACCGAGGACATCTACGCCGGCAGCACCGAGACCACCGACGGCAAGGTCTTCACCGTCAGCGGCCGCGACTGGGACGACATCGTGGAGGGCCTCTCGGGCGCCGACGGCGTCGAGGAGCGGGTCGTGGTCAACATGGGCCCGCAGCACCCCTCGACGCACGGGGTGCTCCGCCTGATCCTCGAGATCGACGGCGAGACCGTCACCGAGGCCCGCTGCGGCATCGGCTACCTGCACACCGGCATCGAGAAGAACATGGAGTTCCGGTCCTGGGTGCAGGGCACCACCTTCGTGACCCGGATGGACTACCTCTCCCCGTTCTTCAACGAGGCGACCTACTGCCTCGGCGTGGAGCGGCTCCTCGACATCGAGGACGACATCCCGGAGAAGGCCAACGTGATGCGGGTGCTCCTGATGGAGCTCAACCGCCTCTCCTCGCACCTGGTCTGCATCGCCACCGGTGGCATGGAGATCGGCGCGCTGACCGTGATGACGATCGGCTTCCGCGAGCGCGAGCTGGTCCTCGACCTCTTCGAGCTGATCACCGGTCTGCGGATGAACCACGCGTTCATCCGCCCCGGTGGGGTCGCCCAGGACCTCCCGGTCGGAGCGCTGGACGAGATCCGCGCCTTCATCCGTCCCGGCGGCGTGGCCCAGGACCTCCCCGTCGGCGCCCTGGAGGAGATCCGCTCCTTCATCGCGCTGATGAAGAAGCGCCTGCCCGAGT
>NZZG01000178.1 GCA_002698575.1 Pimelobacter sp.
CGCGAGCTCCTCGGCGGTCGCGTCGTCCGGCGGGTCGGCCGCCATGACCTTCTCCCACTTGGGCCACTCGGTGTTGCCGACGATCAGGGCCACCGGACCGCCCTGGGTGCGGCCGTGCCGCACGCCTCCGGTGATGGTGACCTGGTCCTGCTCGAACTTCATCCGGGCACCGCGGCCGTAGCCGAGGCGCCGCCGGGCCAGGGAGTCGGCGATGTCGTCGCTCGTCACCTCGACGTGGGCCGGCAGCCCCTCGAGGATCGCGACCAGGGACGGGCCATGGGATTCACCCGCAGTGAGCCAGCGCAACATGGTGCCAGTCTTTCATCGACCGCCTCGCGGTCCGACGCCTCACCCCGAGATGAGACCGCCGAGGAGCGCCTCGCCGACCACGACCCCGATCACGGCGCCGACCAGCAGGAACGGGCCGAAGGGGTAGGCGCGCTTCAGCAGCGACCGATCGCGACGCACCAGCGCCAGCACGAGACCGGGCACCGCGAAGATGAGGAACGGCGAGTAGAGCCCGACGGCGTACTGCTCCCAGCCGAGGTAGGCGAGCACGAAGCCGAGCAGCGCCGAGAGCCGTACGTCGCCGAACCCCATCCCGGCCGAGCGGATGAACCACAGCAGCCAGAAGACGGAACGAGCCGCCACCATCCCGATCAGTCCGCGCACCAGGGCGTCGGGCGAGCCCGTCAACGGCCAGGCCACCAGCGCGAAGACCAGCGCCAGGGCGAGGGTCGGCAGGATCAGCCGAGACGGCAGGAGCCGGGAGCGCAGGTCGACGAGGCCCAGGGCGGCGCCCACCGGCGCCAGAGGGAGCACCAGCAGGAGCGTCCAGTCCCAGCCGAGCGCCCAGCCGAGCAGCGCGCCGGACACGCCGGCCGAGCACGCGATCGACCCGGCGAAGCCGGCGGAGGTCGCCATCTCGGCGTACGGCTGCTTCGGGCCCTCGTCGAGGACGATCTGCTGGGCGGCCGTGGGCAGCTCCCCCTCCGCCAGCGGCGGTACGGCGGGGGGTTCGGGAAGGCGGGCGACCACGCGCGGCATCAGCGCGCCGAGACCCGCGCAGCCGACTCCCGCGACGGCTCCCACGACGAGCTCGTGCACAGCGCTCACCGGGCGGCCCGTGCGGACAGGGCGTCCTCGCCGGCGGCCCGCATCGCCTCCAGGGGCGCCGACCGGGAGGTGAAGAGCTCGAACTGCACCGCGGCCTGGTGCACCAGGAGGTCGAGTCCACCCACCATGGCCTGCCCGTGCGCCACCGCCGCGGCGGCCAGCGGGGTCGGCCACGGGTCGTAGAGGGCCTCGAAGACGAGGGGGACCTCCGAGCACGCCGCCACGAGCGAGTCGTCCTGGGCCGCGGCCGGGATGGTGGAGACGACCACGTCGCCCGCGACACCGCGCGCCGTCACCCCGCCCAGGTCCGACCAGACCACGTCCGGTCCGGACGCGTGCGCCCCGATCGCGGCCAGTGTCTGTCGCGCGCGGTCACGGTCGCGGGAGATCACCCGCACCCGCCGGGCACCGAGCTCGCACGACGCCAACCCGATCGACGCTGCCGTGGCACCCGAGCCCAGGATCGTCACGGTGCCCACCGCCCCCGCGTAGCGCTCCCGCACCGCCGCCACCGCGCCGGGCAGGTCGGTGTTGTCCAGGAGCAGCCGGCCGTCCTCGAACACGACCGTGTTGGCGCCGCCGGCGAGCCGGGCGCGCTCGGAGACCTGGTCACCCAGGACGAGCACCTCGCGCTTCAGGGGCATGGTGAGCGACAGCCCGCGCCACGCCTCGCCCCGCTCGAGGAAGTCCGGCAACGAGCCCGAGGGCACGCGCACGGCCTCGTAGGTCCAGTCGAGCCCCGTGGCGGCGTAGCCCGCCCGGTGCAGGGTCGGGGACAACGAGTGGGCGATCGGGTCGCCCAGCACCGCGCACCTCATCGACGTCGACCTCAGCCCTGCAGGCTGGGCGGACCCCAGCGCCTCAGCACCGGTCCGACTGCGTCGCGCAGTACTGGTCGAGCTCGGCCTTGAACTCGTTGAACTCGTCGAAGTCGTCGGTGAACTTGGTCTCGCCCGTCTCGAGGTTGACCGTGGCGTAGAAGAACCACGGCCCGTCCACCGGGTTGGCGGCAGCCTCGATCGCGTCGTCGCCCGGCGCCTCGATCGGCCCCGGCGGCAGGCCCTTCTGCCGATAGGTGTTGTACGGGGAGTCGGCCACCGAGTCGATCTCCTCGGTCGTCAGCCGGGTGATCGGGCCGCGCCCGAGCGCGTAGTTGACCGCGGCGTCGATCTGCAGGAAGCCGGCCGAGGGGTTGGGCTCGATCTCGAGGCGGTTGTAGATCACCCGCGCGACCTTGGGCATGTCGTCGCCGCGGCCCTCGGCCTGGACCAGGCTCGCCACGGTCATCAGCTCGTGCGGGGTGTAGCCCAGGTCCTCGGCGGCCTGCTCGAGACCCGAGGCCTCGGCGGCCTGGCGCCACCGGTCGACCATCGCGCTCAGCATCGTCACCGGCTTGGCGTCCGGGCCGAAGGCGTACGTCGCCGGGAACAGGTAGCCCTCGGCGTTGCCGTCGGCGTAGTCGGGCAGCCCGATGTCGCCCGGGGCGTCGACGACCTTGGTGAACTGCTTGGCCTTGAAGTCGGTGTTCTTGGCGAGGATGTCCACGATCTGCTCGACCGTCAGTCCCTCCGGGACCGTGATCGTGTCGGAGACGATGTTGGCGGGATCGACGAGGATGTCCACCACGTCGGAGGCCGCCATCTGCCGGCGCAGCTGGTAGTAGCCGACCTGGATCCCGCGCGAACCCTCGGGATCGAGCGCTGCGGCGTCGGTGAACGCCTCGAGGGAGGCGACGATGTCGGCCTCGACGAGGTTGGCGCCCATGTCGGAGATCGAGTCGCCGGAGACCACCTGGAACGTGACCCGGCCCTTGCCCGGGCCGGCGTAGTCCTCGGCCTCCTGGAACTGGTCCCGGATGGCATCGACGCCTCGGGTGATCCCGAAGTACGCTCCCCCGCCCAGCAGCGCCAGGACGAGCAGCACCGGGATGCAGCCGCTCAACCGGGCGAAGCGCCGGGGCTTGCGCCGACTCCCGCCGGGCAGCGGCAGGTGCTCCTCGGGCGCCTCCCCGTCGGGGACGTCCTCCTCCAGGATGGAGGGGTCGCGCTCAGTCATCGGGCTCCTGGGATCGGGCGACGAGCTCCCCGGGCGGGTTCCCGGTGGCGCGTTCGCTGTCGAGGGCGTGCTGGAGGATCAGCACCGCGGCGGCCTGGTCGACCACGGCGCGGCGCTTGGTCCCCTTCGTGCCACGGTCGCGCAGCATAGCCTCCGCCGAGACCGTGGTGAGGCGCTCGTCGCACAACCGCACCGGCAACGGTGCCACGGAGGCGGTGAGCCTGTCAGCGAATGCCCGCACCTTGACCGCGGCCGGCCCCTCGCTGCCCGACAGCGAGCGGGGGAGCCCGACGACGACCTCCACGACGCCGTCGGCGGTCTCCTCGGCGATCTCGGCGATGATCTGCCGGATGCGCCGCAGGTCCCCCTTCCCGCTGCGCACGGTCTCGACCGGGGTCGCCAGGAAGCCGCCCGGGTCGCTGCGCGCGACCCCGATCCGGGCGTCCCCCGGGTCGATGCCGAGGCGTACGCCGTGTCGCATGTCGGGTCGGTCGCTCGGCCGTCAGGCGCTCGCCACGGTCGCGGTGACCGCGGCGAGGGCCTCGTCGAGCCGGCTCGTGTCGGTGCCGCCGCCCTGCGCGACGTCGGCCTTGCCACCGCCCTTGCCGCCGACGAACGGACCGACCGCGCGGACGAGGTCGTTGGCGCTCAGCCCGCGCGACTGGGCGGCGTCGTTGAGGGCCGCCACGACCGAGACCTTGCCGTCGGCCGCACCGATCACCACCACCACCCCGGGCGCGTCGTGCGGAAGTCGGGCACGCACGTCCATCGCCAGCGTGCGGACGTCGCCGCCGCCCGCGCCGTCGACCCGGTGCGCCACGACCTGCACGCCCCCGACGTCCTGGGCGCCTGCCGCGATCTGGGCGCCGCCCGCGAGGAGCTGAGCCAGGCGCGCCTTCTCGATCTCCTTCTCGGCCACGCGCAGCCGCTCGACGAGGTCACCGACGCGACCGACGAGGTCGTCGGGCTGGGTCTTGAGCAGGCTGGTGAGTTGCCCGACGACGTCGCGCTCCTTGGCCAGGTAGGCGAACCCCTCGACCCCGGTGAAGGCCTCGATGCGCCGGTTGCCCGAGCCCACCGAGGCCTCGCCGGTCACCACGATGGTCCCGATCTGCGAGGAGTGCTCGACGTGGGTGCCTCCGCAGAGCTCGCGCGACCAGGGACCGCCGATCTCGACGACGCGCACCTGCGAGGCGTCGTAGGTCTCGCCGAAGAGCGCCACCGCGCCCCACTCCTTCGCCTCGGGCAGCGTCATGTACTGCCACCCGACCGGCAGGTCGGCGCGCAGCGCCCGGTTGGAGACGTCCTCGATGTCGCGGACCTGCTCGGCGCTGAGTCCCGTCGTCCAGCCGAAGTCCAGGCGCAGGTAGCCGGGCCGGTTGTAGGAGCCGGACTGCAGCGCGCTGGGACCGAGCACCTCGCGCAGCGCCGCGTGCACGACGTGGGTGCCGGAGTGGGCCTGGCGCGCGCCGGTGCGCCACTCGGGGTCGACCTGCGCGTGCAGCATCCCCGAGCCCTGCACCGCCGCCGCCGACAGCTCGCCGTCGACGACGCGGACCTGGTGGACCACCAGCCCGCGCACCGGTCGCTGGACGTCGAGCACCTCCAGGCGCCCGCCGTCGAACTCGATGATCCCCGCGTCGGCGACCTGGCCGCCGGACTCCGCGTAGAACGGTGTGCGGTCCAGGACGAGCTCACCGATCTCGCCGTGGCCGAGCACGCTGGTCGCTCCACCGCCGCTCAGCAGCGCCAGCGCGCGGGACTCGGTCGACAGCGTCTCGTAGGCCAGCCACTCGGTCGGCCCGTGCTCGTCGAGGATGCCGCGGTAGACGCCGGTGTCGGCGTGCTGGCCCTTCTTCGACTTCGCGTCCGCCTTGGCCCGCTCGCGCTGCTCGGCCATCAGCGAGCGGAAGCCCGCCTCGTCCACGGCGAGCCCCGCCTCGGAGGCCATCTCGAGGGTCAGGTCGATCGGGAAGCCGTAGGTGTCGTGCAGCGCGAACGCCTGGTCCCCGGCCAACGTCGAGCCACCGGCGTCCTTGACCTTCGCCGCGGCGGTGTCGAAGATCGTCGTCCCGGAGGCCAGCGTCTTGCGGAAGGCGTCCTCCTCGGCGTACGCGACGCGGGAGATGCGCTCCCAGTCAGTGTGCAGGTCGGTGTAGGTCTCCCCCATCTTGTCCCGGCTGATCGGCAGCAGCTCCGGCAGCGCCGGATCCTCGTAGCCGAGCAGGCGCACGGAGCGGACCGCGCGACGCAGCAGACGTCGCAGGACGTAGCCGCGCGCCTCGTTGCCGGGAGTGACCCCGTCGCTGATGAGCATCATCGACGAGCGGACGTGGTCGGCGACGACCCGGAACCGGACGTCGTCGACCGGGTCGGCGCCGTACGTCTTGCCGGTCAGCGCCATCGCCCGCTCGATCACGGGGAACATCACGTCGATCTCGTACATGTTCTCGACGCCCTGCGTCATGAACGCGACCCGCTCGAGCCCCATGCCGGTGTCGATGTTCTTCTTCGGCAGCGAGCCGGAGATGTCGAAGTCCTCCTTGGAGCGCACCGCGGAGAGCTCGTCCTGCATGAAGACGAGGTTCCAGAACTCCAGGTAGCGGTCCTCGGCGGAGAAGTCGCCGTCCGCGCCGTAGGCCGGTCCGCGGTCGATCAGGATCTCCGAGCAGGGGCCGCCGGGGCCGGGCACGCCCATCGACCAGTAGTTCTCCGACTTGCCGAGGCGCGCGATCCGGTCGTCGGGCAGGCCGGTGACCTTCTTCCACAGCGCGACCGCCTCGGGGTCGTCCACGTAGACGCTCGGGTAGAGCTTGTCCTCGGCGAAGCCCCATCCTCCGTCGGACTGCGACCTGGTGACCAGCTCCCAGGCGAGGGTGATGGCCTCCTCCTTGAAGTAGTCGCCGAAGGAGAAGTTGCCGCACATCTCGAAGAAGGTGCCGTGCCGCGTCGTCTTGCCGACGTCCTCGATGTCGGGGGTGCGCACGCACTTCTGGATGCTCGTCGCCCGGTCGTAGGGCGGTGTCTCCTGGCCGAGGAAGTAGGGCTTGAAGGGCACCATGCCGGCGTTGACGAACAGCAGGTTGGGGTCGTCCAGCAGCAGCGAGGCCGAGGGGACGGGGGTGTGTCCGGCGCGCTCGAAGTGCGCGAGGAACCTCCGTCGGATCTCCGCGGTGTCCATCAGCTGGTGCCTTCTTCCTGGTCGGTGGGTGCGGTGGGTTCGTCGTGCTCGGCCCGGTCCCGGTCGGGGCCGGCCATCAGCTCACGTCGTTCATGGAGCCCCAGCGTGATCCGCTCGCGCAAGTCGGTTTCGGCCTCGGCCTTGCCCTGGGCGACCTCGTCGCGGAACATCCGGGCCCCCACGACGACCGCGCCGACGCGGTCACGCAGACCGTCGACGGTGAGGACCTCGGCGGCACGGCGGGCGCGGGCGGCAGCGTAGACCCCCGCGCTCGCTCCGGCCACGAACCAGAACGAACGCCTCATGCCGCAGCGTCGCCCGCGCGCTGTCGCGCCTCGTACTCCCGGCGGGCCTGCCGGGCGTCGGCGCGGCGCTGCTTGCGGGCCCGCTTGAGCTCGCGCCGCATCTCGAACCGGATCCGGTTGAGGTGGGCGGGATCGAGGGCACGTCGCAGACCTGCGGCGAACGAGGCCGCCTGCACGACGCTCTCGCGCAGCACCAGGTCGGCGAAGAGCGGCCCGTCGAGGCTCGGCTGCTCGCGCGACCCCGCGCCGTCCTCACCGCTCGGCATCAACTGGTCTCGGAACTTTGACCGCGCCTGGCACAGGCTCGCCGATGTCAACCGGTCATCCACCAGCCCGCGCTCATGATCTACGGCGATCGCGAGCCCGTAGCCTAGGTCGAGGATCTTGCCGAGTTCGTCTTCACCGTGTGAATCGGCCTGATTGCGCAGGTCAGAGGCTTGTGGCGTGCTCCTAGTCCGCGCTTACCCCTCGACGCGCCACCCGAAGCCCGTTCTTATGCCACGAACCGTCATCAAACCGAGGAGACCGTCGTATGAGCACGTCCACCTCGGCAGCACTGTGCGACCAACTGGTCTACGCGGCCATCGCTGTCTTCGTCATCGCGATGCTGGTCTACGCCGCCGAGGCTGCGCGGCGTGCCTCGCCTGGGACCACGGCCTTGCGGAGCGTGCTCGTGTCGTTCCGTGCGCCAGGGGATGCGGTGCCCACCACACGCCACGACGAGGGGTCAGACCGGCCCTACCGCACGCGGCGTCTCAGGGCGACCGCGATCAGCGTGACCAACTTGGGGCTTCTGCTGAACTTCGGCGCCGTCGCCGCCCGTGGTTTTGCGGGCCAACGCGCGACCTGGGGAAACATGTACGAGTTCGTGCTGGTCGCGGGAGTGGCAGCTGGAGCAGCTTTCCTCGTCTTCTTGACCAGACAACCCGCCCGCGAACTCGAGGTCTGGATCGTGCTGGCGCTGGGTCTGGCGGTGACCCTGCTCTACACCCCTGTCGATTTGCTCGCGCCGGTCCTCAACTCCTACTGGCTGGTCATCCACGCGGCTGCAGCAATGACGTCGGGCGGTGTCTTCACCGTAGGTGTCGTCGCGGCTGTACTCCTACTAGTTCGCAGCCGCGCCGACCGAAGGACCGTGCCGGGTGGGACGCGACGCGGCTACGCGGCCACCCTTCCGTTGGCCGAAACCCTGAGCCGCGTCAGCCACACAGCTCACATGTTCGCCTTCTCTATCTGGACCTTCGCCGTCACCTGGGCTGAAAACTCGTGGGGTCACCACTGGGGCTGGGACCCCAAGGAGCCCTGGGCCGTTCATCACCTGGGTGCTCTACGCGGCCTACCTGCACGTCCAGGCGACCCCGAACTGGCGGGGGAGCAAGGCGTCATGGTTCGCCATCGCCAGCTACACGGCGTTCATCCTCAACTTCTTTGGCGTCAACATGTGGATCCCGGGGCTGCACTCCTACGCCGGGGTGTGAGTGACGATCATGGCCGGCGCTCGTGCGCGCCGATCCGGCGGCTCCCGAAGCTGGCGACGTGATGACCCAGTATCGAACCTCGTGGGTCGTGGCAATTGTCGGCGCGCTTTGGTTGTGCGTGATCCTCGTCGGTTTCGTCCCGTGGCACCCGGTGCCTGGCGGCACTCAGTCACTCCCGGAACCGAGCCGCTACTTCTCAGAAGGTGACATCGACCGCGGCGAGGAGTTTGCTCGCGAGGCTCGTGTCTGGCAGCTGTCCTCACTTGCGGTGTCCCTCGTGTTCGTGGCCCTGCTCGGTTTTACGCGCCTCGGCGCGGCGCTGATGGACCGTCTGCGTGGGCCATGGTGGACGCGAGTGCCGCTGGCCGTGATCACGATCGCGGTAGTTGGCCGGGTGGTGACACTGCCGTTCGCCATCGCCATGCGCCGGCATCGACTGGATTTCGAGCTTGCGCGGGGATCGTGGGGCGGGTTCGCGGTCGACGTCGTCGTATCGGAGCTGGTGGAGATGGCGGTGGCCTCTTTCGGTCTCCTCGTCGTGGTCGGTGCGGCGCGCAGATGGCGCCGAGCGTGGCCCGCAGTAGCTGGCGGCGTCCTCGCGCTGTCGGTGGGTGTGGGCTCCCTCCTGTACCCCGTCGTCGTCGAGCCTCTGTTCAACTCGTTCTCCTCGCTGCCCGAAGGGCCGCTGCGCACCGAGGTCCTCCAACTGGCTGACCGCATGGACGTCAATGTCGACGACGTGCTGGTCGCCGACGCATCGCGGCGAACCACCACGATCAACGCCTACGTGTCCGGGTTCGGCCCAACCCGGCGAGTGGTCGTCTATGACAACCTCGTCGATGACCTCGGGGAGCCGGAGACTCTGTCGGTCGTGGCTCACGAGCTCGCCCATGCCAAGAACCCGGACGTGCTGATCGGGACCTCCTCCGGTGCTGCAGGCCTCCTGCTCGCCACAGGACTGCTTGGACTGGTCCTGCGTCGACGTCCGCAGGGAAATGGACTCGCCGACGCGCGCGCTGTTCCGCGTGTGCTGGCGCTGGTCGCCGTGGCGAGCGCACTTGTGAGTCCGGTGGAGGCAGCCATCAGCCAGCGGATCGAGGCTCGCGCCGACGTCGAGGCCCTCCAGGTCAGTAGCCCTGCCGCATTCATCGCGCTGCAACAGGAGCTGGCGCGGCGCTCTGCCGCGGACCTCACACCGCCAGCGTGGTCCCAGTTCTGGTTCAGCACCCACCCGACAACTCTCGCCAGGATCGCGAATGCGGAGCGGCAGGCAGCCGAGTGAGGTTGGGACCGAACCGGACTCTCATCGCGACGGGCGGAGAAGGGCCAGGGTAAGGGTTCACTGCAGCCGTCGACGGCTTGGTCTTCCTGGGCGCGATCCGTCGTTCGACGTCACGGCCAGTCCGCCGCGTGTGGATCTCCACGGGGGCTGGGGCCTTCCTCGCGGGGTGCTTCGACTTCATGATCCTCGACGCCGTGCTCGCTGCTCTATACGACGGACGGCCGCGTCGACCAGGAGTACATCAAGGAGCACTCGGTGCCGTTCGGCGAGTATCTCCCGTGGCGTCCAGTGATCGAGGGTTGGTGGGAACAGTTCAGGTCCATCCGGCGCGACGTGCTCCCCGGGTCCGACCAAGGGCCGATGGAGATCGGCGGCGTGATTGTGGCCAACGCGATCTGCTTCGACATTGCCTACGATGCCGTGGTGGTGCGCCAGGTTCAAGACGGTGCGCAGGTCGTCGTCGTACAGGCGAGCAACGCGACCTTCTTCGGCACCTCGCGACTCGAGCAACAGCTGAGAATCACTCGTATCCGTGCGGTCGTGAGCGGCCGCACCGTGGTCGTGGCCGCTCTGAACGGTCTCACCGCCGTCATCGGACGCGACGGTTGAGTCCGTGCAATCCTCGCTGCTTCCTCACCCGACGTACGCCGAACTGACGCGCCGCTCGAGTCCGGGCTGACACCCGCCGTTCGCTGGCAAGGTCCTATGACGGTGCTGGTCGTGCTGGGAGGAGCGGGGGCGTTCCTCGTTGCTGCCCGGGACCTCACAGACGATCGCGCACCCGCCCTTGAGGTCGCGCTAGGTCACGATGCCCTCGCACAAGATTCACGACTTTGAGCGGCTTTCGTTCGCCTCTGCAAGCTTGCGCAGCTTCTCGTTGTATGCCGCGAGCTGTTCACCGTTCGTGCGTGTCTCGGATCGGTCGAAGCGGCGCCGCTCCCTGCGGTCGGCATGCACCCACAGGACGATCAGCGCGCCGGCCATGATCGCCAGCGGGTAGTCGCCTAGGGCCCAACCGATTGCGGCGCCGAACTCTTGGTCGGCCAACGGATCTCGACCCCACGACCGACCGAGGGCGACGAACCAATCTTCCGCGAGCACCTGGTTGCTCGCCATCAGCGACACCGAGAACAAGGCGTGAAAGCCGAAGGTCACCATGATGATGAGCGCACGAAGTGGATATGGAGGACGCTCCGGACCGGGGTCGATGCCGATGAGGGAGTTGGCGAAGAGATACCCGGAGAGCAGGAAGTGACCCACCATCAGTACGTGGGCAGTGTGAGACTCGAGCGAGAGCTGAAGGAGGGAAGAGTAGTAGAAGACCACGAGACTGACGATGAAGAGGCCGGCGGCGACGATGGGGGTGCCCAGAATCTGCGCAGGCAACGACAGGACGACGCGCTGGAGCCATTCTCGTGGTCCGGCCGATCCGTCATCGCGGCGGCGCAGCGTGCGGAGCGCCAAGGTTATCGGAGCTCCGAGCACGAGGAACGCCGGCACCGCGGTAGCAACCGTCATGTGCTGCACCATGTGCATGCTGAAGAGGACGCGGCCGTAAGCCCCCGGCGCTCCGTTCGTCGCCCAGATCAGCAGCAGCCAACCGACCAGCCAGGCTGCGGTCCGCACGATCGGCCAGGTGTCACCACGTTTACGCATCCGACGAACGGCGAGGAGGTAAAGGCCGATCATGAACAGCGCGATCAGCAACCAGAGCGTGTCGAGGCTCCATTGGGTGAACCACTCGGCCGCGCCGAGCTCAGGTGGAAGGGCGCTTCCGATCAACGTCTCAGCGGCGGTGTACGGCTCGGTGACCGCGAGAGCAGCCTCGGGATTGGTGCGACTCAGAGCAACGCCAGCGCCCGTCGCGCCCGCCAGGACGGCTGCTTCGATGATCGCGAGTCGCAGGAATGCATTCCTGCCGCCCTCGGCGAGCAGGTTCACCAAGCGATGGCGCTGCCACCAGCCGAGCCCGCCCACCACGAGAAGAGCAGAGGACTTGAGGACCAGCATCGCGCCGTACGTCGACCAGATGCCAGAGATCTCCTGAACCCGGATCGCCGCACCGAAGAGCCCGGACGATGCCACGACCACGAGGCACCATCCCGCCAGCTTGGAGTAATGGCGCACCGCGACCGCGAGATGTGTACCGAGGGCTCGTCGCGACATGACCAGCGCAAGCAGCCCGCCGACCCACGCCGACACCGCTACAAGGTGGAGAAACTGAAGATCGACGGCGATGTCGTGAAGGAGGGTCCCGGCAGCGTGGCCGGTGAGCGACATCGACCACAGCCCGGCCAGCGAGATGAGCACCAGGACGCCGATTCCCGTTGCAGTCCGGACCAGGAGACCACCCATGGCCACCAGGGACGCGAGACCTGCTCCCGCCAACAGGTAGCGACCAAGCTCGAAGTCGGTACCGAAGAAGACGGCCTGCTCGACGAAACCTGGTGCGTCGACCCGGGCGCCTGACGCATCCGAGTAGGTCAACGCGACCATGGCGATGCTGGTCACGGCCCACACAACAGCAGTGATCGTCGCCTGGGCGACCATCCGACGCCGCGCGCCGGTCAGCTCGTCGGGACGGTCGATCTGGTCGGCGGGTGCGCAGAAGGCCGCCACGACGAGGAGGCCGAGCGTGACGGCGGCGGATAGGTCCCGGAGGCCCTGCACGAGAGGTAGCCCGACCCGGGTGAACGCTCCG
>NZZG01000179.1 GCA_002698575.1 Pimelobacter sp.
CGGTGTGCTCGACCTGGATGCGCGGGTTCATCTCGATGAAGACGTAGTTGCCGTCGGGGTCGAGGAGGAACTCGACGGTGCCGGCGTTCTTGTAGCCGATCTCGGTCGCGAACCGCACGGCGTCGGCGCACATCCGGTCGCGCAGCTCCGGGTCGAGGTTGGGTGCGGGCGCGAGCTCGACCACCTTCTGGTGGCGACGCTGCACCGAGCAGTCGCGCTCGAAGAGGTGGATCACGTTGCCGTGACCGTCGGCGAGGATCTGGACCTCGATGTGGCGCGGCTCGACGACGGCCTGCTCGATGAAGACGGTCGGGTCACCGAACGCGCCCTCGCCCTCGCGCATGCAGGTCTCGACGGCCTCGCGCAGGTCCTCGGGGCGCTCGACCCGGCGCATGCCGCGGCCACCGCCGCCGGCGACCGCCTTGACGAACAGCGGGTACGGCATGCCCTCGCCGTCACGGGCGGCCTCGGTCGCGGCGATCAGGGCGTCGACGTCGGTGCCCGGCTCGACGGAGGCCAGCACGGGCACGCCGGCCGCCTTGGCTGCCGCGATGGCACGGGCCTTGTTGCCGGTGAGCTCGAGGATGTCGGAGGTCGGCCCGATGAAGGTGATGCCGGCGTTGGCGCAGGCCTCGGCGAGGTCGGGGTTCTCCGAGAGGAACCCGTAGCCGGGGTAGATCGCGTCGGCGCCCGCACGCACGGCGGTGGCCACGATGCCCTCGGGGTCGAGGTAGGCGCGGACCGGGTGGCCCCGCTCGCCGATCTCGTAGGCCTCGTCGGCCTTCAGCCGGTGCTCGGACCAGCGGTCCTCGTGGGGGAAGACGGCGACCGTTCGGGCACCCACCTCGTAGGCCGCTCGGAACGCCCGGATCGCGATCTCGCCTCGGTTGGCCACCAGCACCTTGGAGAACATGGCGCCCAACCTAGTGGGCAGGGCGTCCCTGCGGTGTGCCCGTCTCACTCGTCGCCAGGAACTGCTCGGCCAGCCCCGGCAGCGCGGCGTCGGCCAGGGTGACGGCGTCGCCGACCGGTACGTCGACCAGCGTCACGGCGCCGCGTCCCCCCGCCGTGGTGGCGACGAGTGTGGTCAGCCCGAGTCGTCGCTGGAACCACGTGGCACGCAGGTTCCAGCCGATGACGTCGCCGACGGCGAGTGCCTCGCGCCGGCGCGCGAGGCTGCCCGAGCGAGCCACGACGTACCCCTCGACCAGGGCGTGGCCCAGGCCGGACGCACGATCGGCCGCGACCACGCAGGCCAGGCCGAGCAGGGCGAGCGTGGGCAGCAGCGGCCACCAGGGGCCGCCGGTGAGGGAGACGACGAGTGCGAGAAGCGGCGGGACGCTGGTGGGTACGACGGCGCGCGTCCAGCGCCGCCGTCGGGCGGCGGGACCGTGGTCGCGCAGGCGTCCGGTGATGGGGGCCTCGCTCTCCATGACACGGGCGGCGACGTCGAGGACCAGGCGACCCGGTGCAGGGGGGACGAGTCCCGCGCTTCCCGGCGCCTTGCGGTCGACGCCGGTGACGATCGCGGTGAGCTGACGTCCGCGGGCCAGGCGCAGGGCCAGTCCCTCTCCCAGGGACACCCCGGCCACGCGGTCCTCGTCGAGACTCGTCTCGCGGGTCGTGAGCAGCCCGCGGGAGACGTGCCACGACCCGTCGGAGCGGGTGAGGCGGAAGCCCCAGTTGGTGATGAGGTAGCCGATCACCGAGATCGGGATGACCAGGAGCAGCAGCACGAGCACGATGCCGACCACGGCCAGCTCCGAGGGAACGGGCACCGAGCTGACGTCGACCCGCTCCCAGCTGTCGGTCACGTTGAGGAGCTGGGAGAGACCACCGAAGACGGCCGCCGCGACGATCAGTCCGGCGCCGGTGAAGGGTGCGAAGCGCAGCCAGGACGGGTCGAAGACCACCAGTGGTGGGGCCGGTGGCGCCGGTGGGACCGGGGCATCGTCGGGGCCGAGGCCGTCCTGGCCGGTGGCCTCTCGGAGGAGCTCACGGCGCAGCTCGCGCGCTCGCTCCACGGGGAGCCCGTCGAGGTCCAGGTCGCCGTCGTCGCTGCCTCCGGTGCCGGTGCCGATGCGTACCGTGGTGAGGCCGAGCGCCCGGTGGATCAGCGTCGAGGTGAGGTCGACCGTGCGGACCCGATCCCGTGGCGTGGACAGGACGTGTCGGTTGAGCAGGCCTCGCCGCAGCTCGACGCGACCGTCGGCGACGCGGAAACGGGTGGTCAGGTAGCGCAGGACGCCCAGCACGATCGGGATCAGCACCCCGAGGTAGTGCAGCGGCGGGCCCCCGCCGGCCGAGCCGGCGAGGAAGAGCCCGAGCAGGACCGGCAGGAAGCGCAGCACCTCGCGGACCGGGTGGACGAGCAGCATCCGCGGGTCGAGGCGTTGCCACTCCCGGTCGCGGGCCAGCTCGGGGGTGGCGGCGCCGTACGGGGCGTCGTACGGGCTCGGCCCATGGGGGAAGTACGGGTTCGACGGTGGGGGAGGAGGCGGTGGCGGAGGCGGTGGTGGTGGCGGCGGAGGGGGAGGCGGTGGTGGTGTCTGCCCGCTCACGTCGCGTCACCCTCGACGGCGTCGGCCTGGCGGGTCAGGTCGTCGACCAGCCGTCGCGCGACCTGGCGGTCGAGGCCGTCGATGCTGATCGCCCCGGCTGCGGAGGCAGTGGTGACGGTGACGCTGGCGAGGCCGAAGAGTCGGGCGATCGCCCCCTCGGCGTAGTCGACGGTCTGGATCCGGCTCATCGGCGCGATACGTCGTTCTCTGGCCCACCATCCGGTCTGGGTGTAGACCGCCGTGTCGGTCGCCTCCCAGCGGTGGACGAGGTAGCGCCACTGCGGGACGACGGCGACGTAGGCCACCACCGCCACGGCCAGGGCGAGCACCATCCACCAGCGCACCGCGTCCATCGTCAGCGCGAGCACTCCCGCGATCACGACGAGGACCAGACCCTCGACCCCGGCCCCGAGCTGCCACATGACACGCGCGCGTGGACTGACCCGGTGGGCGGGGTCGCGCAGAGTGGGCGGGGTGGGCTGCCCGGTCGTCGCGTCGGTCATGATCCCGAGCCTAGGCCGGTGGCACGCTCAGCCCGGGCCCGGATCCGTGCCGGCCAGCGCGGCGAGGTCGCGCTCGGCGTAGCGCCGGTGCTCGGCGTGCTCCTTCTGGACGATCCACAGACAGGTGCCGACGCTCTGGCTCTGCTCCCCCCATGCCGCGATGGGGGTGCGCGTGCGCTGGACGGCGAGGTCGGCGTCCGTGACGGTGGCCAGCGACTCGCTCACGCTGCGGCACCGGTCGTGGTGCACGGCCAGCACCTCGTCCCAGGTCGGGTCGGCTCCCGGCGTCAGGCCGAGCTCCGCGGCCTCCTCCGCAGGGTCGCCCGGCGGCAGCCCGAGCGAGTGGAAGGAGGCCTCGTCGCCTCTCACCATCCCGCCCAGCCACAGGTCGATGGCGAAGACCAGGTGCCGCAACGTCTGGACGACGGACCACTCGCCCTCGACCTGCTCGTGGCGCCGGGCCTCGGGCAGGGCCTCGGCGCGGTCCAGGGTCTCGGACCAGCTCGCGGTCACGGCCTCCCACGCCCGACGGTGGTCGTCCGCCGTGACGAGGCTCCGCAGCGCCACGCGCTCGGGGAAGCGCCGGTCGAGCTCGTCGCTGACGTACGACGTCACGTCGATGCCCTCGACCCGGACGCTCCCGAGCTCGCCGCCGAAGGTCCACAGGTCGATGTCGTCGAGCACGGAGCCGCGCACCCGCAGTCCGCGCAGGTCGCACTCCCGGTAGGTCGTGTGCTGATGGTCGGCGCCGATGTGGACGACCGGGTCGGAGGTCATGGCGCCATCATGCCGTTCGGGTCCCCTGCTGGGAGCCGAGCGCCTCACGTCGCCGTGACGCGCCGTCATCCCGGGGAAGATGGAGCTCAGCCGACGCCACCGGCCAGACCTGCCCCATGAGGACGTACGCCAGTTGTCCACAGACGGTGAACTCGGGGGTGTGCATCGGTGTGGTCGCGGGTAGTTTCGGTGCCGACATCGTTTCTCGGAAGGCACCACTCGATGCGCCCTCATCTGCTTGCGACCTCCGTGGCGGTTCTGCTCGCCCTGACTCTGGCCGGCTGCTCGGATGATCCGCAGCCGATCATCGAGCCGGCCCCGAGCACTACCGCCGCGCCCCCGCCGGCGCCGGCGCCGTCATCCACTCCGACGGCGGACTCAGAGCCTGAGTCGGAGAGTGCCAAGGAGTTCATTCGGCGTTGGCAGGACGAGGCTTTCGCGATGCAGACGTCGGGCAACACGGATGTGTACTTGTCCATGAGCACCAATTGCGAGTCGTGCGAAAGCCTCGCCGAGTCAGTCGACGCCATCGTCCGTGCCGGTGGCACGGTCGAATTGGAGGGGCCGCACTCAGTCAGGGGCTTGAGGCGCGTAGGCAAGGTTCAAGGCACCCTCATCTTCGAGTACGAGTTGCGATCGCCTGCGAGCCAAGTGCTGAGCGACAAAGGGAAGGTCGAGCAAGAGTTCTCCGGGGGAACCAATCGCTATCAGGTGAACGTCTCGCGGCTGTCCGACCGATGGAGTGTTACGTCTGCTTCTAGGACGTCCGCATGAGGAAGCGAATCGGACTCAAAGCGCTCACGGTTGCGCTCTTCTTGGCTTGTTCGGGCGCTGGGCCGGTAGCAGGTGATGATTCCGGAGGGGCGAGCGTAGACCTGCAGGGTGCCGGTTTCTCGTATCAGGGACCCGCATCCATGGCTTCCCTGTCGGGACCTGAACAAGCGACCGAGGTACGGTACGACTACGGACCAACCTGCGGCGTTGGAGCCCAAGCCGTTTGTTACGAGGGTGCCCCCTGTGTCGCCGAAGGTGTGGAGGGCATCAAGTACGACGTCTTCCTCGCCGGCGAAAAGGTCGGTGAGACCTGCGTGACGGAGCAGGAAGCCGCCGAGCAGCAGCAGGTCACGCCCGCCCGGGTCCTGCGGGCCTTCCGGCGCCTCGACTGGCCGGAGAGCGAGTTGGTCATCGAGCCGCCCGACGGCCGCACCCTGGTCAACTTCGACACCAACTTCTACACCGCCGACGACAGTCCGGTGCGCCAGCGGGTCACGCTGCTCAACCAGAGCGTGCTCATCGAGGCGACCCCCACCACCTACACCTGGCACTTCGGCGACGGCACCACCCTCGACACCGCCAGCCCCGGCGCGCCGTACCCGGCCCTCGACGTGACGCACGACTATGCCCGCGCCGAGCAGTACGCCCCGAGCCTCGACACCACCTACACGGGCCGCTACCGCCTGGCCGGCGGTCCCTGGATCGCGATCCCTGAGACACTCACCGTGCCCGGCGCGGCCCAGGAGCTCGAGGCGGTCGAGGCGCTGCCCACCCTGGTTGACTACTGAGTGTGGAGCTCGAGTTCAGCGGACCGGTCTTCGAGTGGCGCGGCCCCGCACCCTTCTACTTCGTCACCGTCCCCAGTGAGTCCTGCGCCGCGATCGACGACGCGAAGGCGCTGGTCACCTACGGCTGGGGGATGATCCCGGTGACGGTGACCCTCGGCGCCACGACGTGGACGACGTCGCTGTGGCCCAAGGACGAGGCGTACGTCGTGCCGCTCAAGGTGGCCGTGCGTCGGGCCGAGCGGGTCGAGGACGGCGACGTCGTCGACGTACGACTCGAGATCGCGCTCTGACCTCAGGAGTAGCGGTGGCTCTTGGCCGCGTGACCGTGCTCGCGCGTGCAGGTGCGACCGCTCATGTTGCGGTGCCCGCACAGAGCCTCTGCAGCCGTCGCAGCAGGCTGCGGGGCGCTGGTCGGTCTGTCCGGAGCGGCCGGCTTCGCAGGCGCGCTCTTCGCCAGCTTCTGCGCCGCCTCGTAGCGCGCTTCGCGCATCGCCCGCAGGTTGTCCATCTTGCTCATCGTCGGCTCACGTCCTCAGCCTAGGCCGTGGCACCGACCTTCAGCCTGGCGGTGGGCACCGCACCATCGGCGCCGCGCGAGAACCGACGAAGTGGCCCTCTGCTGAGCTCGTGAGGGGCCACTTCGTCGGAAACGAGCCGGGGCCGGGGGGTGCTGGCGCTTCGGCCTAGGCCGTCGCGCCGACCGCGGTGAGCACCGCACGGTAGGTCGCGTCCGGGTCGCCATCGATGCTGGGCACCTCGATGGTGTCCGGCCGCAGCGCGAGCACGTCCCGCAACCGTCGGTGGTAGTGGGCGAGCACGGCGTCGCCGCCCTCGTCGGTGACGATGCGGCGCACCTGCGCGTGCCAGGGATCGACCGCGTCACCACCGCCGGCACTGCCCGCACCGCGTGCGTGGAAGCGCGAGATGGCTGACTCCTCGTCGTCCATCAGCATCACCGTCACGAAGTCGGCGCCCACCCGTGTCGCAGCTGCCTCGAAGCGTTCGAGCTCGGTGACCCGCGCCAGCATCTGGGGGAGGACGACGTCGTGGCCTCCGTCCAGGTAGGCGCTGATGAGGGCGAGCGCCGCCGGTCGGATGAGTCCGCCGGCTGTCGCGAAGTCGTCCTCCCAGCCGCCGATGAGCGTGCGCAGCACGTCGATGTCGCAGGTGAGGACGCCAGGATGCTCGCCGGCGTAGCGACGGGCCAGCGTCGACTTCCCGATGCCGGGCGGTCCGTTGGGTGGAGCAGGCGTGCCACCAGCGCTACCCGACGGCCCCGCGCGCCACCGCACGGCCCGCCTTCAGGCCGGAGAAGATGCAGCCCCCGAGGAACGTGCCCTCCAGCGCGTTGTAGCCGTGCACCCCACCACCGCCGAACCCGGCGACCTCACCGGCGGCGTACAGACCGGGGACCGGCTCGCCGGTGGGGGAGAGCGCCCGGGAGTCGAGGTCGGTCGCGATCCCGCCGAGGGTCTTGCGCGTCAGGATGTTGAGCCGTACGGCGATCAGTGGGCCGTTGTCGGGGTCGAGCAGCTTGTGGGGCTTGGCGACGCGGACCAGCTTGTCGGTCCGCGAGCGCCGGGCGTTGTGGACCAGCATCAGCTGGGCGTCCTTGGAGAAGTCGTTGTCCACCTCGCGGTCGCGCGCGATGATCATCGCCTCCATGTCCTCCAGCGACAGCTGCGGGCCGCGTGCGAGCTCGTTCATGCCGGCGACGAGGTCCGACAGGTTGTTGGCGACGACGAAGTCCTCGCCGTGCTCCTTGAACGCCTCGACCGGGCCGGGTGCGCCCTTCGAGAGTCGCTCGCGCAGCAGCACCCGGAAGTCCTTCTCGGTGATGTCCGGATTCTGCTCCGAGCCCGAGAGGGCGAACTCCTTCTCGATGATCGACTGGGTGAGCACGAACCAGGAGTAGTCGTAGCCGGTCGCGAGGATCGCGCGCATGGTGCCGAGGTTGTCGCAGCCGGGGTAGTTCGGCGCGGGGAAGCGCCGGCCGTGGGCGTCGAGCCACAGCGACGAGGGGCCCGGGATGATCCGGATCGCGTGCGCGGGCCAGATCGGGTCCCAGTTGTGGATGCCCTCGGTGTAGTGCCACATCCGGTCCCGGTTGGCCAGCCGCGCTCCCGCAGCCTCGGAGATCGCCAGCATCCGCCCGTCGACGTGCGCCGGGACCCCGGAGATCAGGTGCTCCGGGGCGGCACCCATCCGCTCGGTGGGCCACGTCTCTCGGACCAGGTCGTGGTTGCCGCCGATGCCACCCGAGGTGACGATCACCGCTGGGGCGCGGAGCTCGAAGGTGTCGACCACCTCGCGCGAGGAGGCGACCCCCCGCTCGGCCGTGCTCATCTCCAGGACCGCCCCGCGCACGCCGACGACCGCACCGTCCTCGACGACCAGCTCGTCCACGCGGTGGCGGAACGCAAAGCTCACCAGCCCGGCTGCCTCGCCGGCCAGCACCGGCTCCTCGAAGATCCGCACCACCTCGGGACCCGTTCCCCAGGTCAGGTGGAAGCGTGGCACCGAGTTGCCATGGCCCTGCGGGTCGGCGGCGCCGCGCTCGGCCCACCCGACCATCGGCACGGACTTCAGCCCGAGCTCGTGCAGGTAGTCGCGCTTCTCGCCCGCGGCGAAGTCGACGTACGCCTCGGCCCAGCGTCGCGGCCAGACGTCCTCACCCGGTGACCCGTCGGGGTCGTCCTCGAGGCGGTCGAAGCCGGCCGAGCCCTGCCAGTCCTGCCAGGCGAGCTCGCGGGAGTCCTTGATGCCCATCCGGCGTTGCTCGGGTGAGTCCACGAAGAAGAGGCCGCCCAACGACCAGAACGCCTGGCCACCCAGGTTGGCGCGGTTCTCCTGGTCGAGCACCAGCACCCGCGTGCCCGCCTTGACCAGCTCGTGGGTGGCGACCAGGCCGGCCAGTCCGGCGCCGACGACGATGGCATCAGGTGATCCGTCTCTCATGCCCACGACCCTAGGCCCCGGCGACCGTACTTTCAGGCACACTCCTCGCGTGAGGCTCACGATCAACGGCCGGTTCCTGACCCAGCCGGTCACCGGGGTGCAGCGCTACGCGCGCGAGTTCTGCGCGACCCTCGACGAGGCCCTCAGCGAGGGGGACGGCCTGCCCGACCTCGAGGTCGAGGTGCTCACGCCACCGCTGGCCGCCCGGTTGGCGGTGAGCCTCCCGACGTACGACGCCATCTCGCTGCGCGAGGTCGGCCGCGGCGGTGGGCACCGCTGGGAGCAGACGGCCCTGCCACGCCACCTGTCCGGCACCGATGTGCTCTTCTGCCCTGGCAACACGGCGCCGTTGATGTCCCTGGTCCGCAAGCGTCCGGCGGTCGTGGTGACGGTCCACGACCTCGCTTTCCGCGACTTCCCGGAGACCGTCAGTGGGTCGTTCCGTCGCGCCTACGAGGTGATCGTCCCCTCGGTCATGCGCCGCGCCGATCGCGTGATCACGGTCTCCGCAGCCGAGCGCACCCAAATCCTGGAGCACTTCCCGGAGGCGGCCGAGCGACTGACGGCCGTGGCCAACGGCGGCATCCCGCGAGTGCGGCCGGTCCCGGCCCAGGACGATCCCGTCCCGCCGGAGGGGCCGTTCGTGCTGTACGTCGGCGCGCTCAACCCACGCAAGAACGTCGCCGGCGTCATCGCCGCCTGCCGCTCGCTCCTGGCGGAGCGTCCCGACCTGCGGGCGGTCTTCGTCGGGGACCCGGTCGGGATCTACCAGGCCGTCGACCTCGGCCCGGCCGACGAGCGGATGATCTTCGCCGGCAAGCTCGGCGACGCCGCTCTCGAGGCGCACTACGCCGCGGCCTCCCTGCTGCTCTTCCCATCCTTCCACGAGGCCTCCGGCCTCCCGCCGGTCGAGGCGATGGCTCAGGGCTGCCCCGTGGTTGTCTCCGACATCCCGGCCCTGCGCGAACGCTGCGGCGAGGCCGCGCTGTACTGCGACCCCCACGACGTCGCGTCGATCGCGACCCAGGCCGGCCGCGTCCTGGACGACGTCGCTCTGGCGGCGGACCTGGCCGCTCGTGGTCGGGTCCAGGCGGCCGCCTACACCTGGGACAACTGCCTCGCGC
This sequence comes from Pimelobacter sp., assembly GCA_002698575.1. Classification (GTDB taxonomy): domain Bacteria; phylum Actinomycetota; class Actinomycetes; order Propionibacteriales; family Nocardioidaceae; genus Nocardioides. The sequence goes on from NZZG01000179.1 coordinate 9,486, forward strand.
GCACCCTCGAGGTCATCCGCGCCGCCGGGTCCCGCGTAGCATCCGCACGATGAGCACGCCACCGACGGGACGCACCTGGATCACTGCGGAGTGGCTCTCCGAGACGGGCGGCTCGGAGCGGGTCGTCGAGCGGTTGGCCGCCGCGATGCCGCGGGCCGAGGTCTTCACCCCCGTCGCCTTCGCCCAGGGCGCGCCGTCCATCGCGCGTGAGCGGATCCACGCGACCTTCCGGCGTCCCGAGTCGTTGATGAGGCGCCGCGAGGCAGCGGCGGCAATGAACGCCGCCAGCTGGCCCACCTGGGGCCGCATCCTGGACCGCAAGGCCGACCTCGTCGTCGCGAGCCACCACATGTCGAGCCACTGGACCGCCGTGTACTCCGAGGTGCCCCACGTGTCCTACGTGCACACGCCGGCGCGCTACGCGTGGTTCCCCGAGCTGGACGGGCGCGCGTCGAGCCTCCCGGCCCGGGCGCTGTGCGCTCACATCCGGCGGATGGACCGCAGGGCGGCACCCCGCGTCAGGGCCTACGCGGCCAACTCCGAGGCGACCCGGCAACGCATCCAGCAGGTGTGGGACCGCGACGCCACCGTGATCCACCCGCCGATCGACCTCGGCCGGTTCGCCGGGCTGGAGCCCGCCGGCGGCGAGCCGTTCGTGCTCGGGCTGAGTCGCTTCATCACCTACAAGCGGCTCGACTTCGTCATCGATGTCGCGCAGGCCGCCGGTGTCCCCGCCAGGATCGTCGGAGGGGGAGCGCTGGAGGACGAGCTGCGGGCCAAGGCGGCCAAGGCGACGGTGCCCGTGGAGATCGTCACCGGCACCACCGACGCCGAGGTCGCACAGCTGATGGCGGACGCGGCGGTGCTCGTCTACCCGGCCGTGGAGGACTTCGGCCTGGTGCCCGTGGAGGCGATGGCGGCCGGTACGCCGGTGCTGGCGCTCGACGAGGCCGGGACGCGCGAGACGGTGGTGGACGGCGTCACCGGCTACCTGCTCGACGGGCTGGACGCGTCGGCATGGGCCGACAAGGTGGGGCCGGCGATGGCGCTCGACCCGGCGGCCAGCCGGGCGCGCGCGGAGCAGTTCTCGGAGGAGTCGTTCCAGGAGTCGATCCTGAGCTGGATCAGCGCGTCGGTGGGCTCGTAGTCCGCAGCAGCCCGGCCTCGAGCACGGCCAGGTAGAGCCCGCCCGCGACCAGCGCCCAGAAGGCGGCGCCGACACCGACGATGCTCAGCCCCGAAGCCGCGACCACGAAGGTGATCGCCGCGGACTCCCGCCGCTGCTCGTCGCCCAGCGCCGAGGCGGCGGCCGCACCGAAGGTCCCGAGCAGGGCCACTCCCGCCACCGCCGCGATGACGCCGGCGGGGGCCGCGACCGCGACCGTCGAGACCAGCGCCGCCAGCGGGCCGAGGACGACGTAGGTGACACCGGTCGAGACTCCCGCGACCCACCGGCGTGCCGGGTCGGGGTGCGCCGAGGGCCCGGCGGCCAGCGCCGCCGAGATCGCGGCCAGGTTGATCGCGAAGCCCCCCAGGCCGGCGGTGGCGGCGGTGGCGCCGCCGGTGTAGACGAGCGCGGGTCGCAGCGGTGCGCGGTAGCCGAAGGACGCGAGGACGGCCGTGCCCGGGATGTTCTGGCTGGTCATCGTGACGAGGTAGAGCGGCACGCCGATCGCGACGACGGTCAGCGGGTCGAGGTGCGGGGTCGTCCAGGTGAGCACCGGCGCCAGGTCGGCGCCGTCGACGTCGGCGAGCGAGCCGGAGGCCACGACCACCACGACCGCGGCGGCGAAGGCCCCCGGCACCGCCCAGCGACGGGCGAGGCGCAGGAGCACCAGCCAGGTGAGGAGGACCGGAGCGATCGCTGCGGGCGAGTCCGTCAGGGCGAGGAAGGGCTGCACGCAGAGTCCGAGCAGCACGCCGGCGAGCATCGCGTTGGCGAGCGACGTCGGGATCCGCGCCACCCAGTCACCCAGCGGACGGACGACCCCGGTGAGCGCCAGCAGCAGTCCGGCGACCGCGAAGGCACCGACCGCGTCGGCGTACCCGCCGTCGGGGACGGTGGCTCCGGCCAGCAGGGCGGCACCGGGCGTCGACCAGGCCATCGTCACGGGCAGACGAGTGCGCCACGAGAAGGCGATCGTGCCGATGCCCATCGTGAGGGACAGGACGAGCAGGCCGGAGGCGGCCTCGCCGGGCGAGGCGCCGACCGAGGACAGTCCCGTGAGGACGACCGCGAAGGAGGACGTGAAGCCGACGACCGCCGTGATGACACCAGCGATGACGAGCCCGGTGCGGTCGGCCCGATCAGTCGACTCCCGCACGGACGAATCCTAGGGAAGCGGGAAGCGGTTCCCTAGTCGGTGTCGCTCGCGGCGTGGTCGTGACCCGGTCCGGCCGGGCCGTGTCACGATGGCCTCCTCCGATCCGGCCGAGGCAAGGAGCATCCACCGGTGCCGTCACCACCGTCCGTTGCGTCCTCACGAGCGAGGTCCCCACGGCAACGGGTGCGGCTCCTCGGCTTCGCCCTCGGCCTCAGCCTGGTCCTGGTCGCCGTCGCGGTGGTGGTCGCTGTCGGGCTCGAGCGCTCCTTGAGCCCGGATCCGGACGACCGGGCGGGAGGCGACGAGCCGGGCAGCAACGAGCTCCAGGATCTGCCGAAGCTGCCGCCCCAGGTCGACGATCCGCGGGAAGTGCTGCCGGAGACTCTGCGCCGACGTCCGATCGACTACGTCGCCCTCGGCGACTCCTACAGCGCAGGGCCGGGGCTGGACCCGCAACGACCCGACCCTGTCGCCTGCCAGCGCAGCGGCTACAACTGGCCGGCCTACCTGGCGGACTGGCTCGACGTCGCGACCTACCGTGACGTGACCTGCACAGGGGCGACGACGGGAGCGTTGCTGGGGCGACAGCGACGTCCGGACGGAACCCTCGTGCCACCGCAGATCGAAGCACTCACCGACAGGACGGACCTCGTCACGGTAAGTCTGGGAGGCAACGACAACGCCCTGTTCGCGACCCTGGTGGGGGTCTGCTCCGACGTGGCCGACCGCGACCCGGACGGTGACCCGTGCCGCACCGAGTTCGGTGGCAGCGGGGGAGCCGACCGAGCGTTGGCGGAGCTTCCGGTCCGGCTAGCGGTCGTCATCCGACGGATCCGACTCGCCGCTCCCAATGCCGAGGTGGTCGTCGTCGGCTATCCCCAGATATTTCCTCGGACCGGCACGTGTGCGGAGATCTCCCTGGCCGCCGGTGACGTCGCCTGGGCGGCCGGCCTGGTCGACCGGGTCGACCGGGCGATGCTGCAGGCGGCTGAGACGGAGGGGGTGCGGTTCGTCGACGTGGCTGCCTCAGGCGAGGGCCATGACGTCTGCGCGCCGCAACCGTGGGTCACCGGGGCGCGGAGTGAGCCCGAGGCCAGCACCCCGTGGCACCCCTATCCCCTGGGAATGCGAGAGGTGGCCCGACTGGTGACGACCCAGCTGACGGGCGAAGAGGTGGTGCCCAGCGGGGGCCCTCCGCAGCTCGGCCGGGGCGTGGCCGAGGCCAACGACACCCCGTAGCCGCGGTGGGGCGGCATGGTCTAGACCATGTATTCCCCCGGGAGTAACCAATCCCGGGCCGCCTCGTTTCCGTGAATAACCGGCGAAATGAGTGTGACACCACTCACCCCCATGGATGAACGCAAGACAGACTCCCCCACGAGTGCCCCCAACACCGCCGGTCGCGAAGGATGAGAATGAGCATCTCGCCTGGCCACCCCAGCCTCCAGATCCACCCCTCGACTGCCCGGACCCCGGTTCACGCGAGCGACGCGGCGCTGCTGGCAGGAGTCCGCGATGGAGACGACGCCTGCGCAGCAGAGCTCGAGCGGCGGCACGCAGCGGCGGTGAGCGTGCTGGCCGACGATCTCGGAGTGGACTCGATCGCCGGCGCGTGGGACCGCCTCCTCGGCGATGTCCGCGACGGCAGGGCAGTTCTCGCCCCCGTTCGTGTGCGCTGGCTCGTCGACAGCCTGGCGACCCGAGCAACGACACCCGTCGGGGGTCAGGACGACGATGCCGTGTGGGCTGCCTTCGTGCAGCAGCCCCCGGCCGGCCAGACGGCCGTGTGGCACGCCCTGGTGGAGCACGACGACGCCGCGACCGTGGCGACCCTGCTGGGGTCCGCCCCCGAGGATGCTCGACGCAGCGTCACCTCTGCTGTCGTGGACCTGCGCCGCGGAGTGACCCTTCGGCACGGGACCGGAGTGACGGCGGAGTGCGACGGGCTCTCCCAGGACTTCCGTGGAGCGGACCAGGCCGTGCTGGGGGCGAAGGTGGTGCGTCGCGCTCGCGAGCACGGGCGCCACTGTGATGACTGCCTGCCCCTGATCCGGGCTGTCTTCCGCGTCGAGCACAGCTTGCGCGACGTCCTGGCGGCCAGGGTCCTGGGAGCCCATGCCCGCGAGTACCTCCGCACCCGACCCGGATCCCGATCACTCGCCCTGGCTCCCCGGCGCGTCGCAGGACCCGCCCTGCTGGCACGACGGGCCGGCGGCCCGGCGCTCGGGGCGCTGGCCAGTGGAGTGGCCGCCGCCGCGGTGATCAGCGCATTCGTGGTCTCCACCCCGGATCTGGGCTCGACCTCGACCCCCGACACCGCTGCCCCGGCGCAGAAGCAGGACCTGGTGGGGGAGCCGGGCGCGGCTGTGCCCGGAGGAGCCACGACGCCCTCCGACGCGCCCGGGGACGAGCAGATCGCCCTGGTGGCGGGCACCGATGTCCCGGCGGCTCCCGGGGGACGGAACGGGCGGGGACCTGGCGGAGGCGCAGCGACCGACGAGGTCGCCACCGCGCTCCCCGCCGCAGACCCTGTCCCCCCCGAAGCGGTCCCCGCGGCGGACCCCGGGCCCGTCGCTCAGCCGGAGCCGGTCTCGCCGCCGGCGCAACCGGACCCAGACCCGGACCCGACCGTGCCGCTGCCCGACCCCGGCACGTCCAACAACGCACAACCCGAGCGCGCGCCGGTCCTGGGCGTCGACGTCGAGGCGGACCAGGACACCGGCAGCATCGGCGTGACGGTGGATCTGCCGGTGGCCGGCCTTCCCCCCATCGTCGTGGTGACACCCCCGATCGTGCCCGGCGGCGCCTCGGGTCTGCTGCCGTGAGCATGGCGGTACCTGCCGGCAGCCTCGTCGTACGACGCCCGCTGCTCGGTGCCTTGCTCGTGGTCCTTGAGCGGGCGGCGGCGCTCGTGGCGCTGGTCCTCCTGGTGCCGGTGCTGGTCCTGCTCGTGATCACGGTGCGTCTGACGAGCCCGGGACCGGCGATCTTCCGGCAGGTGAGGGTGGGCCAGTACGGGCGCCACTTCACCATCTACAAGTTCCGGACGATGACGGTCGGGGCAGACGCGGAGCTCGAGGATCTCGTGCGTGCCCAGCAGCGTGAGATCGGCGCCTACGTCAAGCTGGACCTCGATCCCCGGATCACCCGGGTCGGTGCCTTCCTCCGGGCGTGCTCGCTCGACGAGCTGCCGCAGCTCTACAACGTGCTGCGCGGAGACATGAGTCTGGTGGGGCCGCGTCCCCAGACCCCTGCCGAGTGCGAGACCTACGACGTCGCCACCTGGCGACGGCTCCTCGTGCGGCCCGGCATCACCGGCTTGTGGCAGGTCAGCGGTCGAAGCGACCTCGAGCCCGAGGAGGCACTCCAGCTCGACGTGACCTACGTGCAGCAGTGGTCTCCTTGGCTCGATGTGCGTGTGCTCCTGCGCACGGTCCTCGTCGTCCTGCGTCGCGAGGGTGCTCGCTGAGCGACTGGTCGGTCCCGCCGGTCAGCCTCGCCCACTGATCACCGCGCGTACGTGCTGCCAGGTGGCCGTCACCGGGTCGCAAGTCGACGTGTGCAGCACTGCGCGGCTGTGCGAGCGGCTCTCGGCGCCGGACGCGGGATGCTCGAGCGCGTGTGCCAGCTCGCTCAAGAGCCCTGCGCGACTCGTGGTCACCGGACCCGGGAACCACGTCTCGTGTGGTTCCAGAGCCAGGCCACGATCGTCTCGATAGCGGTCGAGGTCGGGGCAGAAGGCCACGAGGGGGCGATCGCACAGCACAAAGTCGACCCAGAGCGAGGAGTAGTCGGTGATGAAGCAGTCAGCCTCGGCGAGCAGCTCGTAGAAGGTGATCCCGAGGCTCTCGAGGTCGGAGTTCGCGGCGCTCCGCACGAACGGCGAGACCAGGCGCCCGGTCCTCTGGGAGGCTGCCGGGTGGGCTCTATACCACAGCGTGGCTCGGTGACGGTCGAGCAGGTCGAGCAGGTCCGGGTCGTCGAGGGGCAACGTGTGCTCCAGAGCCTCTGGGTCGCCGTCGCTACGGATCATCCCCGAGACCGACGTGCGGTAGGTGGGCGCCCACACCACGACACGACGCGACTGCTCGCCACGAGCGAGGCTCCGCTGTCGACCGCACCCGAGCAGGAGCCGTTGGCGGGGGCTGCCCACGACCTGGATCCGGTGTGGGTCCAAGGCGAACTCGGCGCTGCGCAGGCTGCGAGAGAGCGGGCTCGAGACCGGCACCCAGTCGAAGTAGCGGGGTGCCTCCCCGGTGAAGGTGCCGATCAGCTTGCCGAACTCACCGTGCCACAGCCCCACCACCTGCTTGCTCCCTCCGCGTGGGCGGCAGCCGAACATGCCGTGGGTCGAGACCAGCAGCTGGGAGCGGAGGTAGGCCCACGTGCCGCGCGGCGAGCGGCGCGGCACCAGCCGGACCCCCTCCAGGCCCAGGGCAGCGAGCCGGGCTGCGGCGGCGGCCGGGTCCTCGGCGAGCACCACCACGTCCAGGTCATTGGGGCGCGAGGCCAGGAGGGCCACGATCGAGTCGTCGAGGTCGGGGGAGGAGTGGATCGCGGTGCAGCTCCGTGGCGGGACCAGGACGTCGAGGAGCCCCACCACGCGGTCGAGGATCCGCCGTCCGAGCGGTCGGGTGGTGGCCATGAGCCTCCGTTCCTCTGGTCTGACAGGCGATGTGCGGCCCTGTGAGGCCGCCGAACGTTACCATCGGGCCCGTGACGTCGCCCCCCACTCCGACGCGGTCCGGCTCGCGCATCGGTCGCGGTCTCGGTGTCGTGCTCGTCCAAGCGCTCAACTCAGCAACCACCGTGGCGCAGATGGCGATGTTCGCCGTCGTGCTGCCACGTGGTGACTTCGACGACTACGCGGTCTGGATCACGAGCAACATGTTCCTGGTCGGACTGGGGCAGGCGATCGGTACCGACCGGGTGATCATCGGGCGGAGGACCGAGGCGGACGGTGTCCGTTCGGCCCAGGTGATCGCCCTGGCCGTGATGGTGGCGCAGCTGGGCGTCGCCCTGGCCCTCGACAACCCGGCGCTGATGGTCTGCTCGGTCGCGGTGTTCTGCTACACCACGTACGACTTCCAACGTTTCGTCCGTTGCTTCGGCGAGGCGTCGCGCTTCCTCCGCTACGACCTGGGTGTGCTCGCGGCGCAGGTCGTGGTCACGGTCGGCGTCTGGGTCCTCGTCGGTGACTCCGCCTGGCTCGTGCTGGGCTGGTGGGTGGTGGGCGCCCCGGCGTGGCTGGTGCTCAGCGGGCGCGAGCGAGGCGGGGTCCGTGCCGGACTGCAGGTCCTGCGTGCCGACCTGCGCGAGTGCCTGCCGCTGCTGGGCGATGCGGCGCTGGCGGGTGTGCCGCTCGTCGTCGCGCTGGCACTGGTGCGTGCCCAGGGCGCCGAGGGCGACGCGTCCGCGGCGCGGATGGCGTTCACGATCCTCGGCCCGATCACGGTCCTCGGCATCTCGGCGCGTCGGATGGTCTACCAGCGCACGGCCGCCGGACCGTTGAGCGCCGGCTTCGCGGTGAAGTGGGCTGTCGTGGTCGTGGTGACCTTCTTCGGCTGCGCGGCCCTGCTGAGCCTCACCCGGACCCCCCTCTACCCATGGGCCTTTCCCGGGTTCCTCGGCCTGACGTGGTGGGCGATCCTGGGCTTCTCGACCAACCACGCCGCCATGTTCTCGACCCTGTTGCCGGCGGCGACCCTGCGCGCCGAGCAGCGCTCGCTGCAGGTCGGGATCGCGCGCGTCCTGGCGACGCTGAGCGCCGCTGGAGTAGGCGTCTTCCTGCTGCCCTTCGACGCCGCCTCCGACGTCGCCTGGTGCGTCGCCGCGGGCTCGATCGCCTACGCCGGGTCGCTCTACGTCGCTCGGAGCCTCACCCCGCGCGCCGACGTCGCCTCGGCCCCCGGGCCCTAGGTTCAGCCGCTCGCGGTCTCGTCCCCGCCGGGGGGGGCGGTCTCGACCGTCCCCCACCGCAGGGTGGGTTGGTGGTAGCCCTCCGGCCACGCGAGCACGGCCGGCTCCTGAGCCGTGATCAGGTGCCCGAGGAGCGCGTCGGGAGAGGAGAAGTCAGTCGGCTCGACCGGGTCGCTGAGCTCCAGCCACAGGGTTCCGTCGCTCTCGCAGCGGGCGAAGAGCATCACGACGGGGCTGTTGGCACCCAGGGCCAGCCGCGCCGCACCCGAGGACCCGAGTCGCTCCTGTCCGAGGAAGGGAAGCCGTGTCGTCCCCGGCACGTCCGTGGCGATGCCGAGCACGTCGCCGCGCTGGAGCATGCCCACCATGGCCTTGGCCCCGACCCCGGCGTCAATTGGGTTGGCGCCGGTCGCGCTGCCCGTGATGACGTGCTGGCGCAGGAAGGACGGCGCATCCGGCGCGAGCATGTCCGGCGAGACGACGATCGAGAACGGGGGGGCGACCTTGCAGACGGAGGCGGTCGCGCCCTCGTAGTGACCGTGGTGCAAGAAGCTGAGCACGACACCTCGGCCCAGGGACCGGGCACGCTCCAGGGCTGCCACGTTCTCGACGGGCATGCTGGTGATGAGCCGGGGGTGGTAGCGCAGCTCCGAGCGCCAGACGTCACGCTCGAGGTAGGCCCGACTCGCTCGCTCGACGTCCTCAGGACGCGCTGCGCCGAGGAGGAACTCCATCTCCCGGCGCGCCCGCGCGACGGCGGACGTCTTGCGCTGCTTCGCGCGGATCCTCGTCCTGACGACCAGTGGGACGAGGGCATCCGGGACAGCGCTGCGCGCCCGCATGCTGGGCGTGGCGGTCTGCAGAGGCATCGTGGGCTCCTGGGGGTGAGTCCGGCGTGGGGAGAGCGCGGATGTGCGTGTGCGGGGTAGGGCGCTGGTGCCGCAGCGTAGCGCCCGTCGACACCGGACGGGCCGATTCAGGCGAGCTCGCCGACGCGTCGTTCGATCGAGCTCCGCACGTCCGCGGTGATCTGGCGCACGGTGTTCTCCTCGGTCGGCTCCAGGACGCGTCGCCAGTAGGAGTTGGCCTGGGTGACGTTGCGCGCTCGGTCGTGGGTCTTGCTGGACGGCTCCGTGCTGCCCTCGTCGCGGTAGTCGCGGAGGATGGCCTCCCGGACCCGGGGCGACAGGTCGAGGTCCAAGGCCTTGAAGAAGCGCGTGTAGGTCTCGAGGGGCTCGGCCAGCAGTCGCCTCGAGTTGGACCACAGCACGGGAGCCGCCCCGGCCGCGGGTGGGCCGTCGGAGCGGGGGAGGACGGTGTCGAGGTAGCCGTAGACCATCCGCCACAGCAGCGCCCCGATCATCGGTGGGTCCTTGACCCACCCGGCCCACTCAGGCTCCTGCACCAGGTAGGCGGCGCCCGGGGTCAGCCGGGTGAGCTGCGCGTGCACCCGATCCAGGTCGAAGGTCCACCCCAGGCGCTTGAAGCTGGCTGCAGCCGCCTCGGGCGGGCGGACCGTCACGATCGAGCTGATCCCGCGGTAGGAGCTCAGGTAGGGCACCAGGAAGGACGCGAAGGGGTCCTTCCAGATGACGGTGTCCACCCGAGGATCGAGACGGATCTTGACCGCGGAGACTCGCGTCGTGTTGCCGGTGACCTGCTTGACGGCCTTCTTCCAGGCAGGGTCCTCGGGCCAGATGCCTCGCCGCATCCGCACACTGACGCCGAAGACCTCACGCAGCTGGCGGTCCAGCTGGGACCCGGGGTGCTGGCCCGCGCTCTCGGGGAAGACGAAGTACTCGTGCACCGAACGCAGACCGGACTCGGGGTTCAGGGGTTCGTAGAGCTTGGCTGCTCCGGAGGCGTGGCTCAGTGCGGCTCCCACTCCGGTCGTCCCGGACCGTGGCATGCCCGTCACCAGGATCCAGCGTCGCCGACCGGGGGGTGGGACAGGGGGGAGGGAGGCAGGCATGCGGGGGAGGGTACCGTCGCGCCGCTCTCACCTCGCGGCGATTCGCGATATTGACGGTGCCGTGGTCCTAGTCTGTCCTGGTGCTCCCGGAGGTGTCCCCCCAGTCCCATCCACCACCGCCGACGTCGCCGGCGTCGTCGCGCGGAATCAGGTCCGACGTGCAGGGCCTGCGCGCCCTCGCCGTGCTGCTGGTCATCGCCGACCACGTGCTGGGCGGACCGGTGGGAGGGTTCATCGGCGTCGACGTCTTCTTCGTCATCTCGGGATTTCTCATCACCTCCCTGCTCGTCAGGGGGCACGAACGCCACGGTCGGATGGACTACGCCGACTTCTATCGGCGACGGGTCCGCCGGCTGCTGCCCGTGGCGGTGCTGGTCCTCGTGGTCACCGTCGTGGCGACATACCTGCTCTACAACCGTGCTCGCGGCGAGGCCGTCCTCGTGGACGGCGCCTGGGCACTCGGCTTCCTTGCCAACTGGCACTTCCTGGCGATCGACACGGACTACTTCCTGGCCTCCGGGCCTGTCTCGCCGCTGCAGCACTACTGGTCCCTCTCGGTCGAGGAGCAGTTCTACCTCGCCTGGCCGGCCCTGCTGGCGCTCGGGTTGCTCCTCGCCCGGCGGCGTGGTGCTGCCTGGGCGCTCCCGAGCCTGGTGGGGGTCCTGTTCGCCGCGTCCCTGGGGTACTCGGTCCTGCACTCCCAGGCGTCGCCCGTGGCTGCCTACTTCTCGACGCTCGACCGCGCGTGGGAGCTGCTCGCCGGAGCGGCGCTGGCCCTGGCGGTCCCGGGCCTCAGCCAGATGTCCGACAGATGGAGGCCGGTCCTGGGCTGGGGAGGGCTGTCGGCCATCGTGGCTGGGGCCTTCCTCATCGAGCCCTCCTCTGCGTTCCCGGCTCCCTGGGCGATCCTGCCCGTCGCCGGAGCGGCCGCGGTCATCGCGTCGGGGACCGGCTCTGACCGCGCACGCCTGCTGCCCCTGACCAACCCGGTGGCGGGATACATCGGTGACATCTCCTACTCGCTGTATCTCTGGCACTTCCCGGTGGTGATCCTCCTCCCGGCCTACCTGCCCCAGCGGGGGGTGGCCTTCGACGTGATCTCGCTGCTGGTCATCGCGATCCTCTCGGTCACCACCTTCCACCTGGTCGAGCAGCCCGTGCGCTCGTCGCAGTGGCTCGAGCCGGCCTGGCGCCGGGACACGATGACGTACTCCCCGGCCAGGCGCGCGAGCCTGGCCAACGGGTGGCTCGCCGTCGGCCTGCTCGTGACCGTCCCGCTCTCGGCCGCGGCGCTGCGTGCGCCGAGCTCCGAGGACGGCCAGCAGATCCTCGCGGCCCAGCCGACGCCTGGGTCCTCGCGCGGGGAGGACACCGCGACCGATCCCGAGAGAGAGGGTTCGTCGAAGTCCGCGGACGGCTCCGATCCGCAGACATCCGAGCCGTCGAACGACCAGGAGGACTACCTGCAGCAACGCATCGAGCAGTCACTCTCCCTCACCTCCTACCCCGGGCTCGACCCCTCGGTCGACGAGCTGGGCATCGAGACCTGGTACGACGACATCGAGTCCGACGGGTGCCTCAGTGTTGCGCCATCCCGGGTCGCCGAGTGCCAGTTCGGACCCGCCAAGGCGCCCCGCACGGCCGTGGTGCTGGGCGACTCCTTCGCGATCGCCTACATGCCGACGATCCGCGAGGCGCTGGGCAAGGACTTCCGGATCCAGCAGCTCACCCTCCAGGAGTGCCCGGTGTGGGACGCCGCGACCAGCAGGACCAACGGGTCCCCCTACCCCGAGTGCGGTGAGTACCGATCCTGGACCTGGGAGCAGGTGGCCGAGACCCAGCCCGACCTGCTCATCCTTGCGACGTCGTTCAACGAGGTCGTCCTGCTGGAGTCCGGCGCCACGGGGCAGGAGGCTCTCGACGAGCTGAGCGACGGCTACCAGCGCACGCTCGAGCAGGTGGTGCCCAGCGCGACCTACACCGTCGTGATCCAGCCGCCTCCGGGAGCTCCCGACCTGCAGACGTGCGTCACGACAGTGGGCGAGCCGCAGGACTGCGAGGGGATCATCTCAGGACCCTTCGCCGCGATCTCGGAGGCCGAGCGCACCGCGGCCGAGGCTGCCGGCACGAGCTACGTCGAGACCGAGTCCTGGTTCTGCCGGGACGGCCGGTGCCCGGGTTTCGTCGGCACCACGCCGGTCTACGCCGAGGGCAACCACCTGACCGTGGCCTACGCCAACGAGCTCGGCCCGGTGCTGCGCGAGTCCCTCGACAACGCCGCCGAGGTCGCCCAGCGCACGCAGTGACCCGGCCGTGCGCCCGGCGCGCCCGAGCCGCAGGGGCCGCTACTGGTCCTTGACCTCGCAGATCACGGCACCGCTGGTGACCGTGGCGCCGATCTCGGCCACCAGGCCCGTCACGATCCCGGTCTTGTGCGCCTTCAGCGGCTGTTCCATCTTCATCGCCTCGATCACGACCACGGTGTCGCCCTCGGCCACCTCCTGGCCCTCCTCGACGGTCACCTTCACGATGGTTCCCTGCATCGGGCTCGTCACGGAGTCGCCGGACGCGGCGGCGCCGGCCTTCTTGCCCGCGGCGCGCTTCGGCTTCTTGGCGGCGGATCCCCCACCGGAGGACAGCCCACCGAGCCCCGCCGGGATGACGACCTCGACCCGCTTGCCGCCGACCTCGACGACGACGGTCTGCCGCTCGCCGGGCTCGTCACCCTCGGCGGCCGGGCCGGCGAAGGGCACGATCTGGTTGTCGAAGTCGGTCTCGATCCACGTCGTGTAGACCGTGAAGCCCCCGACGCCGCTCGGGTTCGAGGCGCCGACGTACGCCGGGTCGTTCAGCACGGCGCGGTGGAACGGGATCACCGTGGGCATGCCGTCCACCACGAACTCGTCGAGGGCCCGGCGGGAGCGCTCGATCGCCTGGGTGCGGTCTCGTCCGGTGACGATCAGCTTGGCGATGAGGGAGTCGAACGAGCCCGGGATCGTCTCGCCGTTCTCGTAGCCGCCGTCCAGCCGGACGCCGGGGCCGCTGGGCGGGCTCCAGGCCGACAGGGTGCCGGGGGCCGGCATGAAGTTGGCGCCGCCGTCCTCGGCGTTGATCCGGAACTCGATCGAGTGGCCGCGGATCTCCGGGTCGTCGTAGCCCAGCTCCTCGCCGGCGGCGATGCGGAACATCTCGCGCACCAGGTCGATACCGGTGACCTCCTCGGAGACGCAGTGCTCCACCTGCAGGCGGGTGTTGACCTCCAGGAAGGAGATCGTGCCGTCCTTGGCGACCAGGAACTCGCACGTGCCGGCGCCGACGTACTCGGCCTCGCGCAGGATCGCCTTCGAGGACTCATAGAGCCGGGTCAGCTGCTCCTCGCTGAGGAACGGCGCCGGCGCCTCCTCGACGAGCTTCTGGTGGCGACGCTGCAACGAGCAGTCGCGGGTCGAGACGACCACGACGTTGCCGTGCTGGTCGGCCAGGCACTGGGTCTCGACGTGGCGCGGCTTCTCCAGGAACTTCTCGACCAGGCACTCGCCGCGTCCGAACGCGGAGACGGCCTCGCGGACCGCCGACTCGTAGGCGTCCGGGATCTCCTCCAGCGTGCTGGCCACCTTCAGACCGCGCCCGCCACCACCGAAGACGGCCTTGATCGCGACCGGCAGGCCGTTCTCCTTGGCGAAGGCCACGACCTCGTCGGCGTCCTTGACGGGGTCCTTGGTGCCCGGTGCGAGCGGAGCGTTGGCCCGCTGCGCGATGTGCTTCGCCTTGGCCTTGTCGCCGAGGTTCTCGATCGCTGCCGGCGGGGGCCCGATCCAGATCAGCCCGGCGTCGATCACGGCCTGGGCGAAGTCGGCGTTCTCGGCGAGGAAGCCGTAGCCGGGGTGCACGGAGTCGGCTCCGGTGTCCTGGGCGACCTTGATGATCTTGGCGATGTCGAGGTAGGAGTCGGCCGGTGTCGAGCCCCCGAGCGCGTGCGCCTCGTCGGCCAGTCGCACGAACTGCGCATCGCGGTCGGGCTCTGCATAGACGGCGACGCTGCCGATGCCGGCATCCTTGCAGGCGCGGATCACGCGGACCGCGATCTCACCGCGATTGGCGATGAGGACCTTCTCCAGCGGCTTGACCTCGGGCACCTGGCAACTCCTGATTGTCTGGCAGACGGGTTGATTCGCACGGAAGGCTACCGCTTCGCAGGAGGGGGTCGGAGCATGGCCCGCACAGTGATCCCCGATGCCCCGCAGACACCTGACACACGGGGTGCGCGGTGACAGACTGCACCGGTGACTGAGTCGGGACCGACGCAGGATGCGTCGAGGAGGACCTCCCGACCTCCACGGAATGCCGCGCACCGGCTGGCGCACGTGGACGCCCTGCGGGCGGTGGCGGTGATGCTGGTGGTCGTGATGCACGCCGGGCTCACCGTCGTGCCCGGCGACGGCGGAGTCGTGGTCTTCTTCGTCATCTCAGGCTTCATCATCACCTCCGTGCTGATCCGGGAGCTGGAGGTGAGCGGCAGCTTCCGACCGCGGCGGTTCTACCTCCGACGTGGGCTCAAGCTGGGCCCACCGCTCGCGCTGCTCGTGGTCGTCCCGACCCTGGTGTACGCCGCCTTCCGGCCGGTCAGCTGGACGGCGGTCCTGTCGCAGGTGGGCTTCTCCTACAACTGGTACGCCGTCGCCGAGCCCGAGTCGGCGGAGCGGGTCCTTCCCGGCTCCGACGTCGTGTGGAGCCTGGCGATCGAGGAGCAGTTCTACATCGTCTTCGCCGTCCTGTGGATCGGGCTCGTGCGGACCCGACGGTGGCGGGCGCTGACCGCAGTGGTGGCCGGGACCGTGATGGTGTGCTCCTTCGCGACCCGCTGGAGCCTGGTCGGGGGACTGGACGGGCCGGCGCGGAACCTCGACCCCGCCGTCTTCAACCACGTCTACCGGGGGACCGACACCCGGGTCGAGGCCATTGCGCTGGGAGTCCTCCTGGCGCTGGCGCTGGACGCCCACGCACGAGGGCGTCTGCCCGCCCTGGGGTGGCTGAGCCGGGACACGGTGCTCCTGGCCGCGGGCCTGCTCTTCGCGGCTTCCTCGGTCGTCTTCCGCAACGACTGGTCCGAGGTGGCCCTGCGACCCACGACGCAGGGGCTGTGCGCTGCGCTGGTGATCGGCTATGGACTGATGCCGACGGGCAGCGCGGTGCAGCGCGGGTTCTACCGCCTGGCCGGGGCCAGGTGGGTCCAGCTGGTCGGACTGGCGTCCTACAGCATCTACCTGGTGCACTTCCCCCTGATCGAGCTGGTCGGCGCGCTGGCTCCCGACGCGCCGCCCGGCCTGCAGCTCGCGCTCAACATCACGCTGGGAGTCGGGGTGGGGGCGCTGTGCTACCGCTTCGTGGAGGTGCCGGTCCTCCAGTGGCGGCAACGTCGCGGTCTGTGACGGGTGCCTCGCGCGCACGGGTGATCGCGTTGACAGCCAGCGCGATCCCGAGCATCAGCAGTGGCTCGGAGAGGAAGGAGCCGGCGACCGACTTCGTCACGACCAGCGAGATCACGACGGTGGCGGGGCCCAGGCCGTGCGGTGTGATGACCGAGCGAAGGACGACGGTGGCGACGAATGCGGCGAAGAGCAGCGTTCCGATCACCCCGACGCAGCTCAGCAGCATCGGCACCAGGCTCGAGGGCTGGTTGCTGCCCAGCCCCACTCCGACTCCGCGCGTCTCCAGGAAGATCGAGAGGGCGAACCGGTCCCCGAAGCTGCGCTGGTCGTAGCTGTTGCTGTCCACCTTGGTCAGGAAGACGTCCTTGCCGTAGGTCAGGATCGGCGACGAGAAGACGAGTCCGAGGACGATCGCACCACACCCGGAGATCACCACGGCGGTCATGCCGCGGTCGCTGCGCAGGGCGCGTCCGATGATGAGGACGACGACCACGACCAGGACCAGTCCGCCACCGATGACCCCGGTCCCCGAGCGGGAGAACACGATGTTGACCGCGGCCAGGGCCCCCAGCAGCAGGTACAGCCCCCGCAGCTGACGTCCGCGGGACCGGGCGAAGAGCATGACGGCGCAGAAGGCCAGCGTGGCGATGGAGTAGTGGGCCAGCGTCGAGGGCTCGGTGAAGACGCCGCGNAGGCGGTAGTTCCCCGGCTCGTCGATGTAGGCCCGNGTCGAGTTGTCCACGATCGCGCCCGGGAAGGGCAGACCGGCCTTCTCGCTGAGCAGTCGCCAGGTGCTCATCCCCATGCAGGCGTAGAGCCCCGGCAGCAGCAGGTGGGGCGAGAGCCTCTCCCGGTTCGCGAACCAGATGATCACCAGCGCGGAGATCACGAAGTAGGCAACCTGGGCGAGGTTCGAGCCCGAGTAGCCCAGTGGGTTGGGGGCGACGAGTCCGCCACCTCCCGAGGTGTTGAGCACGGTGGTGCCGCTGAAGAGCGCCGGGCCCGCGAGGGTGATGAGAGCGGCCCAGCCGATGAAGCCGAGCAGCAGTGCGGAGCCGGGCCACCCGGTGAGGGGGAGTGCGCCGCGCATCCACTCGTAGCTCACCAGGACACCGATCACGAGGGCGACGAGGAGGTAGGGGGTCAGCGGCAGGGCAGCCACCGGCACGGCGCCCGAAGCGGGNAGCGCCAGGCTCAGCGACAGCAGCCAGGGCAGCCGACGCCGCCAGTCGGGCAGACAGGCCACGACCCCGACGAGGGTCAGGGCACCCAGGAGGGTCTGCGTCATCGCACGTCGCCCACGTCGGTCTCAGTCCTGCGAGGAGGAGCGACGAGCGCGCTTCCTGTCGGTCCTGATCGGCCGGGTGGACGTGTACTGGTAGTAGCTGCCCGAGGCGCCGGAGACACGGTTGAGGACCACTCCGGCCACGTTCGCGTCGACGGCACGCAGTCCGTAGAGCGCCTTGAGGAGCTCGGGCTTCTTGGTACGTCGTGCCTGGGTGACCAGGATGACGGCGTCGGCCGCGACGGCCGCCACGGCGGCGTCGGTCACGGCGAGGAGGGGCGGGGTGTCGATCACGACGTTGTCGTAGCTCTCGCGGAGCTGCTGCACGATCTGGCGGAACGCCTGAGAACCCAGCAGCTCGCTCGGGTTGGGCGGGATGGACCCGCTCGTGATGACGTCGAAGTCGCCGAAGCGCTGCGTGACCTCGGACGTCTCGGCGCGGCCCGCCACCACGGTCGTGACTCCCACGTCGGGCACGAGTCCGAGCAGCTTGCTCAGGGTCGGGCGACGCAGGTCCGCCTCGACGAGGATGGTGCGTCGACCGCTCTGCGCCAGCGAGGCCGCGAGGTTGGCCGCGGTGATGGACTTGCCGTCTCCGGCCAGGGCGCTGGTGACCAGCAGGGTGCGCGGTGGGTTGTCAGGGTCGATGTAGCTGATGTTGGTCCGCAGCTTTCGATAGGACTCCGACCACACCGGTGCCGCCGTTGCCGGTGTGAGGACCGGGGTCTGGCCCACGTCCGGGTTGATCGGCACCGCTGCGAGCGTCGGCAGGCCCGTCGCCGACTCGATGTCGTTCTCGTCCTTGATGGTGGTGTCCAGGGCCTCGCGCACGGCGGCCGCGGCGAGCCCCAGGCCGAGGCCGGCGAACAGGCCCACGGCGATGTTCAGCGCCGGGATGGGGGTGCGTGGCGACCCCGGGGCGGTGGCGGGGCGGGTGATGGAGACCCGCACGGGGGACGGATCGCTCGATCGGATCCGGTCGAGGTCCTCCACGACCGAGATGAAGTTCGACGCCACGGCGTTGGCGATCTCGGCGGCCCTCGTCGAGGACGAGTCGTCGGCCCGGACCTCGATCAGGACCGTGTTGGGCGGGACCTCGGCCGAGACCCGTCCGGCGAGCTGCTCGGTGGTCATGTCGAGGCCGAGCTCGGCGATGACGGGCTCGAGGACGAGCGGACTGTTGACCAGGTCCGGGTACGACTTGACCCGGTTGGCGGTGAAGAGGCTGCCTTGCGACAACGATGCTGCGTTGTCGTCCGAGGAGGCGAAGGCGACGAAGAGCTGGGCCTGGGCCCGGTAGGACGGTTGTACCTGGTTGGTCAGCACCGCGGCCGCTGCGATGCCGAGGATCACGAACGCCGTCACCACCCGCCAACGTCGCGACAGGAGGGTGAGGAACTCAAGCATGCGGTGGCCTCTCGGTGCTGCGGGGGGATGTCACCTCGACGGTGGGGGGAGCGCGCCGGTCGTGTGACGGCCGTCGCAAGGCATCACTGTAGTGCGGGGAGAGCCTCGGTCCGGGTACCCGCCACGCTGCGTGCGGCGCTGCCACGGGCCTCGCCGGAGGGTCCCCGCCCAGGGTCTATGGTCGTGACGTGTCCGAGTACCAGCAGGAGCGCAAGGGGTTCTGGTACGAACCCGACGGCACCGGGACCTCCGAGGCGATCGCCCTCGAGACGTGGGCCAAGGCGACGCACACGATCCTCGAGGAGACCGCGGCGACGTACCACGCCACGATCACCGAGGGAGCGCTGGCGCACCGGCTGATGACCGAGACCGGCATCGCGACCGCGCGCCCCCATCCGAGGTGGCTCCCCAAGCTGATGCTGCCGCTGGCGGCCCTGCACCACCGCGACGACTATCCGGCGCTGACCGCGCTGGTGGTCGATGCGCGTGGGTGGGTCGGTGAGCGCTACGACGACGTACGGCGTGCCGCCGAGCAGCTGCCGATCACCGATCCGGCCGAGCGCGAGCGACACGCCGCCCGTGCTCGCCTCGAGTGCTACCAGTGGGCGGGCTCGGCCCCCGAGGACGGTGGCGTCCCCGCGAGCGTCGAGATGACTCGCTCCCGCGCTGCTCGGGCTCCTCGGGAGCCGCGCGAGGCGCGCGCGGCGCGCGCTCCTCGGGCACCGCGCGAACCGGCGGCACCGCGTCGTGCGGCCGCTTCCGACAAGCCGGTCAACGTCTGCCCGCGCTGCTTCATGGCCATCCCCGCCACCGGTCTGTGCGACAACTGCGACTGATCTCCCGACCGCGCACGTCCCGAACGGAGTCTGCCCGTGCCGCTCTTCCCTCGACGCTCCCCGTCCGCCGAGGACCCGGCAGCCGGTGTGGAGGCGTTCTGGCGCTGGTGGGTCGCGGAGGGTGCCGCTGCGTGCGCCGCCGCGATCGGGGAGCAGACGCCCGACGCCGTCGTGGAGCTGCTGACCGAACGGGTCGGGTCGGTGGCCGAGGGTCTCGCCTGGGAGCTGGCGCCCGGTGCGGAGGCGCCGTACCTGCTGGTCGTCACCGCGGAGGGCAACCCGGACCTCCGGGCCGCGGCCCGCAGGTGGCTGCTCGCGGGCCGCGACGTGCGCGTGACCGATGGCGCGGGTGGGTTGCTCTGGGAGTACGCCGACACCCGTCGCCCCGGTGACCTGGACGGGGTGCTGCGGCTCGGCACGGCCTCCGACGATCTCGAGATCCACCTCGAGGAGGTCTGGGTGCTCGTCCACCTCCGCGCCCACAGCCTCGACGTCGTCGTGCAGCATCCGCTGCTGGGCATGCTGGCGGAGCGGGAGGCCAGGCAGGTGGCCTTCCTGGCGCTGGACGAGGCCGTGGGTGAGGAGGCCGTGGAGACCTGGCTCGGCGCGGTGGAGATCTCCGCGACCCGGGACCCGGCTGCGATCCCGCTGGGCCAGCTGCGGCGACGGGTGGCGGAGCTCGCCGCCGCCAACGTGGACGCCGACGGCAATCCCACGTGGGCGCTGCTGCGCGGAGAGGGGCCGCACGGGCCGGTGGTCGTGGCGACCGTCGTACCGCTGCGCGTGACGCTCGCTCCGCACCTCGACCACCACCTGGCGGTCACCGCACCCTTCGCCGACCAGACCGCCGAGGGGATGCCGGGCGAGTCGTCGTTGCTGGCCCTGCGGGAGCTCGAGAGCCATGTCACCGACCGGATCGGCGGCTCCGGACGACTCGTCGCTCACGAGACGTCGGCCGGCAGACGCACCCTGCACTACTACGTCTCGGCGACCAGTCCCGTCGGAGCCGTGGTCGAGGCCGCGGTCAGGGGCTGGCCCGATGGCCGGGTCGCCGTGGAGGTCCAGCCGGACCCGGGCTGGGAAGCGGTCGCTGCCTTCCGGACCTGACGGACGACTGGTTAACGACCGCTAACCGTCCTAGCATGACGTCATGACGTTCGAGCTGTCCCGTGAGCACGAGGAGTTCCGCCGTAGCGTCCGCGAGTTCGCGGAGGCCGAGATCGCGCCGTACGCCGCGCAGTGGGACCGCGAGCACCACTTCCCGGTCGACGTCGTGCAGCAGATGGGCAAGCTGGGCCTCTTCGGCCTCACCGCTCCCGAGGAGTACGGCGGAGCCGGCGACGAGGGGGACTTCACCAGTCTCTGCGTGGCGATCGAGGAGCTCGGCCGGGTCGACCAGTCGATGGGGATCACGCTGCAGGCCGGTGTCGGCCTGGGCATCAACCCGCTGGTCAACTTCGGCACCAAGGAGCAGCAGGAGACCTGGCTGCCTGCCCTCGTGTCCGGCGAGAAGCTGGCCGGCTTCGGGCTCACCGAGCCGGGCGCGGGCTCGGACGCCGGAGCGACCCGGACCAAGGCCGAGCTGGTCGGCGACGAGTGGGTGGTCAACGGGTCCAAGCAGTTCATCACCAACTCCGGCTCCGACATCACCAGCCTCGTGACGGTCACCGCCCGCACCGGCACGCGGGAGGACGGCCGCCCGGAGATCAGCGCCATCATGCTGCCCAGCGGCACCCCGGGCTTCGTGGCGGAGAAGGCCTACGACAAGCTCGGCTGGCACGCCTCGGACACCCACCCGCTGAGCTTCACCGACGTGCACGTCCCGGCCGACCACCTGCTCGGCGAGCGGGGGCGCGGCTACGCGCAGTTCCTGGCCACGCTCGACGACGGTCGGGTGGCCATCTCGGCGCTGAGCGTCGGCTGCATCCAGGCGTGCCTGGACATGTCGGTCGCCTACGCGGGTGAGCGGCAGACCTTCGGCGGCCCGATAGGGCGCAAGCAGGGCGTCGCCTTCCAGATCGCCGACCTCCAGGTGATGCTGGAGGCGAGTCGGATGCTCACCTACAAGGCGGCTGCGCTCAAGGACGCCGGTGCGCCGTACCAGGACTTCAAGCAGGCGGCCTCGATCGCCAAGGTCTACTCGACCGAGTCGGCGGTCACCGCGACCCGGATCGCGACGCAGGTCTTCGGCGGTTACGGCTTCATGGAGGAGTACCCCGTCGCCCGGTTCTACCGGGACGCGAAGGTGCTCGAGGTGGGCGAGGGCACCTCCGAGGTGCAGCGGATGCTCATCGCTCGCGGCCTCGGGCTGCCGGTGGAGTAGGACGACCGGGTCGCCGTTGGAGGGGGGCTTCTCCCACGTCCGGCCGGGGCTCACCCCTAGGGTTGGCCTCGTGAGCGACCGCTGGCGAAGCCTCCTGGGCGAGGTGTGGCGCTTCTTCGCCGTCGCCCAGGCCGCCACGTGGGTCTCGTTCCTGCTGTTCAACATCGCGTTGCACGGCTGGCTGATCGGTGACCCGCTCTTCCCCGACCAGGCGATCCTTGTCTACGTCATCGCCAACTCGATCGGCATGATCATCAGCTATCACGGCGCGCGGGGCTGGGTCTTCCCGGACCGCCCGCCGCAGCAGGCCGACGGCGGCTGGACGGCGTACGTCGTGATCAACCTGGCCGCGATGGCGCTGCCCGTCGGGTGCCTGGCGATCAGCCGGCACCTGTTCGGCCTCGACGACGCGCTCTCGGACAACCTGTCGGCCAACGGGGTCGGACTGGTGCTGGCCTTCGGCGCGCGCTTCTACCTGTTCCGGCGCTTCGTCTTCCGGCGTCCGAAGGAGCCGGTCTCCTCAGCCGCCTGAGCCTCGGGAACCGGTGGGTGGCGCCCAGAGGTCGACCCAACGGTGGCCGAGGTCGGCCACCATCGTGCGCAGCAGCGGCAGGCTGACCCCGACGACGTTGTGGAAGTCGCCCTCGATCCCGGTGACGAACGCGCCGCCCAAGCCGTCGACGGTGAAGGCACCCGCGACATGCAGGGGCTCGCCGGTGGCGACGTAGGCCGCGATCTCGTCGTCGGTGACGTCGGCGAAGTGCACGGTGGTCGAGGCGGTGGCCGAGACGTGGCGCCCCGTCGCGGTGTCGTGCAGGCTGTGCCCGCTCTGCAGCACCGCGCTGCGTCCGCGCATTGCCTGCCAGCGCTGGGTGGCGGTCTGGGGGTCACCCGGCTTGCCGAGCGCCTGGCCGTCCAGCTCGAGGACCGAGTCGCAGCCCAGGACGAGGGCGCCGGCCGGCAGGTCGGCGCGGGCGGCCACTGCCGCGCTCTTGAGCTCGGCGAGGCCGCGCGCCAGCTCGACAGGTGAGAGTCCGGTGAGCTGGGACTCGTCGACCCCGGACACGATCACGGTCGGCTCGATCCCGGCGCTGCGCAGGGTCGCGAGGCGGGCGGGGGAGGCGGAGGCGAGGACGAGGTGGGTCACGGGACCAGTGTGACGGCAGGTGCTCAGGCGGCTGCGACGTAGTCGATGTCGCAGGCGGTCGGTAGGAGGCGACTGCGGGTCGGGGCGCGGGTCCGGCTCCTTGGGTGGTGAGGGGTGCCCGCCCGAGGGATCTACTCGGGCCAGGACTCGGAGTCGGTTGCCCTCTGCGCACGACGCCGGGCGAGCATGACCCGGACGGTGCGCGTGGTGAGCCAGACCGCGCCGACGACTCCCATCGTGAGCCCGAGGGGACGCGCCCAGGGTCGGGCCCAGTCGAGGACGCTGAGGATCACGAGGGGGGCACCGGCCCAGAGCAGGACGTCCGGTGCCCAGCGGTGCCACCACTCGCGGCTCATGACCCGGTCGCTCAACGCGGCAGGGCGCTCGCGCGCCAACCTCCCGGGCCGGCGGCGACCGCAGGTCGCGCCATCCGGTGCGGGGCGTTCCACTCGGGTCGCCGCTTCGGAGCGGGAGCGTCACCGCCGCCCAGCGCCGAGAAGACCGCCACGATCGCGGCGACCTCCTCCGGCGTGGTGCTCGGCGTGACGATCTTCAGGAGCGGCACCTGCGGTGCGGACGGCGTGTCGCCCGCCTCGCGCGCCGGGTCCGTCGTCTCCTCGCTCACAGCGGGATGTTCCCGTGCTTCTTGGGCGGGAGCGTCGCGCGCTTGGTGCGCAGCAGGCGCAGCGCACGGACGACCTCGACGCGGGTCTCGTGGGGAGCGATGACGGCGTCGATGTAGCCGCGCTCGGCCGCGATGTACGGGTTGGCCAGCGTGGTCTCGTACTCGTCGACCAGCTCGGCGCGACGGGCCTCGACGTCCCCGCCCTCGGCCTCGACCTGGGCGAGCGTCTTGCGGTGCACGATGTTGGCCGCGCCCTGCGCGCCCATGACGGCGATCTGGGCGGTCGGCCAGGCGACGTTGATGTCGGCGCCGAGGTGCTTGGAGCCCATCACGTCGTACGCGCCGCCGTAGGCCTTGCGGGTGATGACCGTGACCAGCGGGACGGTCGCCTCGGAGTAGGCGTAGATCAGCTTGGCGCCGCGACGGATGATGCCGTTCCACTCCTGGTCGGTGCCGGGCAGGAAGCCGGGGACGTCGACGAACGTCAGGACCGGGATGTTGAACGCGTCGCAGGTGCGCACGAACCGCGCGGCCTTCTCGGAGGCGTCGATGTCCAGGGTGCCGGCGAACTGCATCGGCTGGTTGGCCACGACGCCCACGGGACGTCCCTCGACCCGGCCGTAGCCGATGATCAGGTTGGGAGCGAAGAGCTCCATCACCTCGACGAACTCCTCGTCGTCGACCACGGCGTGGATCACGTCGTGCATGTCGTACGGCTGGTTCGGCGAGTCCGGGATGATCGTGTCGAGCGAGCGGTCCAGGTCGGAGAAGTCGAGGTCCGCCTCGTCGTCGTAGACGATCGGCTCGTCGAGGTTGTTCTGCGGCAGGAAGGAGAGCAGCGCCTTGACGTACTCGATCGCGTCCTCCTCGTCGGAGGCCATGTAGTGGGCGTTGCCGGACTTGGTGTTGTGCGTGCGCGCGCCGCCGAGGTCCTCCATCGAGACGTCCTCGCCGGTGACGGTCTTGATGACGTCGGGGCCGGTGATGAACATCGCGGAGGTCTGGTCGACCATGATCGTGAAGTCGGTGACGGCGGGGGAGTAGACGTGTCCGCCGGCGCAGTTGCCCATGATCATCGAGATCTGCGGGATGACGCCGGAGGCGTGCACGTTGCGGCGGAAGATCTCGCCGTACAGGCCGAGCGAGACGACGCCCTCCTGGATGCGGGCGCCGGCGCCCTCGTTGATGCCGATGATCGGGCACCCGGTCTTGATGGCCAGGTCCATGACCTTGACGATCTTCTCGCCGTACACCTCGCCGAGGGAGCCGCCGAAGACGGAGAAGTCCTGGGAGAACACGCACGTCTGGCGGCCGTCGATCGTGCCGTAGCCGGTGATGACACCGTCGCCGTACGGCCGGTTCTTCTCGAGGCCGAACGCCGTGGAGCGGTGCCGCGCGAGCTCGTCGAGCTCGACGAAGGAACCCTCGTCGAAGAGCATCTCGATCCGCTCCCGGGCCGTCTGGCGGCCCTTCGCATGCTGCTTCTCGACAGCCTTCGCCGATCCCGCGTGCACGGCCTCGTCGAGGCGTCGGTCGAGGTCGGCCAGCTTGCCGGCCGTCGTGTGGATGTCGAGATCGGCGGGTACGTCGGTCCCCTCGCCTGGGGTCGTTGCCTGGGCGCTCACGGTTCTCCTGCTCGGTGTGATGCTTGGTCTTCTCGGTCCGGTAGGACAGGCTAGTGCTCGTGACCTCGGACTCGGGCGCGCGCCCACCCCTCGACAAGGCCCGGCTCGCCGGCGCCAACCCGGAGCTCCTGCCCGACCTCACCATCGAGGTCGTCGACGAGCTGCCCTCGACCAACGCCGCGGTCGCCCAGCGAGCGCTGGAGGGAGGACCCGACGGCCTGGTGGTCGTGGCCGAGCACCAGAGCGCCGGGCGCGGACGGCTGGACCGCACCTGGCAGACGCCGCCGGGCACGGGGGTGACGTTCTCGCTGCTCCTGCGTCCCACCACGCCCACCCGGGCCTGGCCGTGGCTGCCCCTGCTCTCCGGCTACGCCGTGGACAAGGCGTTGACGTCGGTCGGGCTGGAAGCGGGGGTGAAGTGGCCCAACGACGTCCTGATCGGCGACAAGAAGGTCGCCGGGATCCTGGTGGAGCGCATCGAGACGCCCGACGGCCCCGCCGCCGTCGTCGGGGTCGGCATCAACGTCGGTCTCCGCAGCGACGAGCTGCCGGTGCCGCACGCCACCTCCCTCGAGATCGAGCTCGGACGACCCGTCGACCGCACCGACGTCCTGGTCGCGGCGCTCAACGCGATCCGGGAGGCCTTCGATGCCTGGGAGGCCGGCGGCGACCTCAACGGGATGCGCCTGGCCGACTCCTACGCCGCCGCCTGCGTGACAGTGGGACGCGATGTGCAGGTCGACCTCCCCGACGGCTCGGTCCTCGCCGGAAGGGCCACGGGCATCGACCCGGCCGGTCAGCTGATCGTCGAGTCGGACGGCGTACGGCGTGCGGTCAGCGCCGGCGACGTGGTGCACGTCCGCGCCGCGGAGTGACATGATCCTCCGGTGGTGATCTCCCAGAAGCTGCTCAACCCCGGCGAGAAGATCGTCGTCAGCACCCGTACGCACCCCAAGGCGCTGATCCTGCCGATCCTGACCCTCGTGGTGCTGCTCGCCGCCGGCGTCGTCTTCTCGGTCCTCGTCGACAACGGCACCGCGCGGCTGGTCGCGTGGCTCCTGGTCCTCCTGCTCGCCCTGTGGCGCGTGCTGTGGCCCTTCCTCGACTGGCTGACGTCGTCCTACACGATCACCGACCGACGGCTCATCACCCGCAACGGGATCCTGACCCGGCGCGGCCACGACATCCCGCTGGGACGCATCAGCGACGTCGCCTACGAGCTCGACCTCATCGACCGCGTGCTCGGGTGCGGGACGCTCGTGATCAGCGACGCGAGCACCCACGGGCAGGTGCTCGTCTACGACATCCCGCAGGTCGAGGCCACCCAGCGCAAGCTCAACGAGCTCCTCCACGGACTGCACGGAGGAGAGACCCGCGCACACGAGGGGCACTGATCCGACGGTGAGCGACGACGAGAGCGAGCTCACCGCGTCGCTGCTCGGCGACGTACCGCGCTTCACCGCCCAGGAGGTCGCCGAGCAGGCCGGTGTGACGCTCGAGCAGGCCCAACGGCTGTGGCGGACCCTGGGGTTCCCCGAAGGCGACGGCAGCCGCCTGTACACCGGTGCCGACACCGAGGCCATGCAGTCGTTGATGGGGGCCGTCGACAGCGGCCTGGTCGACTACGAGCTCGCGCTCAACCTCACGCGGGCGCTGGGACAGACCATGGCTCGGCTGGCCGACTGGGAGGTCGGCGCCCTGGCGCACCGGGTGGAGGAGCTCACCGACGAGAACCCCGGGTCGTCGCGAGCCGAGACCGCGCTGGAGATGTTCAACCAGCTGGGCAACTCCTTCGAGGACGTGATGCTCTACGTCTGGCGACGCCACCTCAACGCGGCGGTCTCCCGGATCTTCGCCCTCGGCGAGGCCGACCTCGACACCACCCGGTTGAGCATCGGCTTTGCCGACATCGTGAGCTTCACCGCGCTCAGCAACCAGATCTCGCGGGGTCGGATCGGCGACCTGGTCGAGCTCTTCGAGTCCCGCTGCGCCGACGTGGTGGCCAGCAAGCACGGCCGGGTGATCAAGAGCATCGGCGACTCGGTCCTCTTCGTGAACGACGACCCGATCCGCGCCTACGACACGGCCGAGGGCATCATCAACGTGATCGGGCGCGACTCCCGGATGCCCGACGTCCGCGTCGGACTGGCCAGCGGGGACGTGGTGATGCGCCTCGGGGACGTCTTCGGTCCTCCGGTCAACATGGCCGCTCGACTCACCGCGGTGGCGCGCCGCAACCGGATCATCATCGACGCGGCCACGGCGGCCCTGCTGCCCGCCGACCAGTTCGAGACCCGCCGGCTGCCCGCCCGCCCGGTGCGCGGGTTCGGCGTCATCGAACCGGTCGCCGTACGACGGCACTGACCCGGCGCGGGAGCCCCCGGTGGTCTAGAGCACTAGCCCCTAAGGGTGAGTCTTTTGTCCAACCGGCCCCACGGGGCGTCCCGATTTCCCTACCGTGGATCGATGCTCGAGGCACAGGACGTCCGCGTGGACCCTCGACAGCGCCGGGCCTGGCGCGGCGATGTCGAGCTGTCGCTGTCGCGCAAGGAGTTCGACCTGCTGCACGCCCTGGTCGCGCGAGCCGGTGAGCTGGTCACCCGGGGCGAGCTGATGCGCGAGGTCTGGCACACCACGTTCTGGACCTCGTCCAAGACGATCGACGTCCACCTGGGGTGGGTGCGCCGCAAGCTGGGGGACGACAGTCGTCGGCCGCAGCTGATCACGACCGTGCGCGGCCAGGGGCTGCGCTTCGAGGTCGTCGCGCCGACGGGACCATCGGCGTCCTCGTCCGCCCCCGTAGGTACCGCCACGGCCCCGGGGGCGGACAAGTAGGGTTGGCCGCGTGCCTGAACTCGCTCCCGTCATCGCGGTGATCGGCGGAGGACAGCTGGCCCGGATGATGGCCGAGCCCGCCGCGGCGCTGGGGATCCCGCTGCGGCTCCTCGCCGAGGGGGAGGGCGTCTCGGCCGCGCAGGTGATCCCCGACCAGCAGATCGGCGACCACACCGATCTCGCGGACCTGCGTCGGGTCACTGCCGGGGCGGCCGTGGTGACCTTCGACCACGAGCACGTGCCGGCCGAGCACCTGCGCGCCCTGGCTGCCGACGGGCTCGCCGTACGGCCCGGACCGGCTGCACTCGCCCACGCCCAGGACAAGGCCGTGATGCGCGAACGGTTGGCCGAGCTCGGCCTCCCGTGCCCGCGCAACGCGGTTGTGGCCGACGTCAACGACGTCGTGGCCTTCGGGCTGCCGTGCGTGCTCAAGACCACCCGCGGCGGGTACGACGGCAAGGGGGTCTGGTTCGTCGACGACGCGGCCGACTGCGAGCCGGCCTTCGCCGCGGCGGCGAACAGCGGCGTCCGGATCCTCGCCGAGGAGCGCGTCGACTTCCGCCGCGAGCTGTCCGCGCTCGTCGCGCGCTCGCCCAGCGGTCAGGCGGCTGCCTACCCCGTCGTCGCCTCGACCCAGCGCGACGGCATCTGTCACGAGGTGATCGCCCCGGCGCCCGACCTCGACCCGGCGCTGGCCGTCACGGCCCAGGAGATCGCCCTGCGCATCGCCGGCGAGCTCGACGTCACCGGGGTCCTGGCGGTCGAGCTGTTCGAGACCGAGGACGGACGGGTGCTGGTCAACGAGCTGGCGATGCGCCCCCACAACACCGGTCACTGGTCCCAGGACGGCGCGGTGACCTCGCAGTTCGAGAACCACCTGCGCGCCGTGCTGGACCTGCCGCTCGGCTCCCCGGCTGCGCGTGCGCCCTGGACCGTGATGGTCAACATCCTCGGCGGCCCCGACCAGCCGGGTGCTCCGGTCGGCCGCCTGTACGACGGGTACCCGCACGCGATGGCGCGTGACCCGCGGCTGCGCGTGCACCTGTACGGCAAGTCCCTGCGCCCCGGGCGCAAGGTCGGGCACGTCAACGCCTACGGTGACGACCTCGACGACTGCCTCGAGCGCGCCCGGCATGCTGCCGCGTGGTTCCGGGGCGACCTGGGCAACGAGAGTGAGTGACATGACGGCAGGCACGACGAGCACCCCACGCGTCGGCATCGTGATGGGGTCGGACTCCGACTGGCCGGTGATGAAGGCGGCGGCCGAGGCCCTCGGCGAGTTCGACGTCGCCCACGAGGCCGACGTCGTCTCGGCCCACCGGATGCCCGAGGAGATGCTGGCCTACGGCCGCGAGGCCGCCGACCGTGGCCTCGAGGTGATCATCGCCGGCGCCGGCGGGGCGGCCCACCTGCCCGGCATGCTGGCCGCGGTCACGCCCCTGCCCGTCATCGGCGTCCCGGTGCCCCTGAAGTACCTCGACGGCATGGACTCGCTGCTCTCGATCGTGCAGATGCCGGCCGGGGTGCCGGTGGCCACGGTGGCCGTCGGCGGGGCGCGCAACGCCGGGCTGCTCGCCGTGCGCATCCTCGCGGCCGGCGATGGTGACCTGCGAGCCCGGATGGTCGACTTCCAGGCCGAGCTCAGGACGGCCGCCCAGCAGAAGGGCGCCGTCGTGCGCGGCGACTCCGGTGCCCGCCGCCTCGGCTTCTGAGTCCACTCGCCTCGTCGGGGTCGACGTCGCCCGGTGCCTGGCCCTGCTGGGCATGATCGCCACCCACGTGGTCGAGGCACGCGACGTCGACGGCACCCTCACCTCCTTGCAGTGGCTCGCGGGTGGGCGCGCCTCGGCGCTGTTCGCCGTCCTGGCCGGCGTCTCGCTCGCGCTGGTCACCGGGCGCCGTACGCCCGTGCGCGGTGCCACACGAGCGCGCGCCAGTGCCGCGATCGCCGTGCGCGCGGGGTCCGTGGCACTGGTCGGTCTCGTCCTGGGCCAGCTCGAGACCGGGATCGCGATCATCCTCACCTCCTACGGCGTGCTCTTCCTGCTCGCCCTGCCCTTCCTCGGCCTGCACGCCCGGGGGTTGCTCCTGCTCGCGGTCGGCTGGGCGGTCACCGCTCCGGTGCTCTCGCACCTGGTCCGCCCCGAGCTGCCGGATCGCCGATTCGCCAGCCCGCACCTGGACCAGCTGGCCGAGCCCGGACGGCTCGTCTCCGAGCTGCTGCTCACCGGCTACTACCCGGCGTTCGGCTGGCTGGCCTACCTGCTCCTCGGCCTGGGGATCGGCCGCCTCGACCTGGCGCGCGCGTCCGTCCAGGGGCTGCTGGCCGTCGTGGGACTGGCGGTCGCCGTCGGGTCGGCGGTCGTGTCCGGGATCGCCACGCGCGCCGCGGGCTTCACCGAGGCCGAGCTCCTCGACCTCGCCGGTGGGATGTTCGGCCAGACCCCCACCGACCGGTGGGACTGGCTGCTCCTGGTGGCACCGCACAGCACGACGCCGTTCGACCTCCTGCAGACCGCAGGCAGTGCCGCCTTCGTGCTGGGGTCGTGCCTGCTCGCGGTCGGGTGGCTGGCGGGTCTGGCTCCGGCAGCCGAACGGGTGGTCGCGATCGTCTTCGGCGCGGGCAAGATGACGTTGACGCTCTACACGCTGCACGTGGTGATGCGCACCGAGCAGGTCTGGCCGGCCGAGGAGCCGGACACCTTCGTGCTGCACGTGCTGGTCGTGCTCTGGATCGGCAGCGGGTACGCCGCGCTACGGCGCCGCGGGCCCCTGGAGGCCGCCGTCGGCCTCGTGCCGGACCTGATCAGGAGGTCCCGCCCGCGCCTCGCCCGGAGATGAGGGCGTGCTCGTGGGCGTAGACCACGATCTGCACCCGGTCGCGCAGGTCGAGCTTGCGCAGGATCGAGCCCACGTGCGTCTTCACCGTCGACTCCGAGGCGAAGATCGTGGAGGCGATCTCGGAGTTGGACAGCCCCCGCGCCACGGCGGCGAACACCTCCCGCTCCTTGTCGGTCAGCCCGACGTACGCCGCCGGGGTCGGCAGCGGGGCGCGGAAGTGCCCCGCGAGCAGGCTGGTGAGGTCCTGGGGTGCCAGCACCGCGTTGCCGGCGTGGACCGTGCGGATCGCGTCGCGCAACATGAGGGGGGTCGTGTCCTTGAGCAGGAACCCGCTGGCCCCGTGCTGGATCGCGGTGGCGGCCCGGTCGTCGAGGTTGAACGTCGTCAGCACGACCACCCGCACCGGCGGCCGGCCCTGGTCGTGACGGCGCGCGACTCGGTCGGGGGAGCAGATCTGACGCGTGGCCTCGACGCCGTCCATCTCGGGCATCCGGATGTCCATCAGCACCACGTCGGGCGAGATCTCGTCGACCAGGCGCACCGCCTGGACACCGTCGCCGGCGGTGCCGACGACCTCCATCCCCTCCTGGGCGTCGACGATGACGCGGACGCCTTCGCGGAAGAGATCCTGGTCGTCGACCAGCAGCACGCGGATCGGTGCGGCCGAGGGGGAGCCGGGGGAGTCGCTCACGGCGACACGGTACGCACCGGCACCCACGCCGTGGTGGTGAAGGTGGCCGGGTCCTCGGCGCCCGCGCTCTCGCGTCGGCGGACGTCGAGCCTGCCTCCGCACGCCTCCAGGCGCCGACGCATCCCGTCGAGGCCCCGACCCTCCTCGGGCGGCGACGGCGGGGCGGAGGTGCCGAGCGCGGTCAGCGGCTGGGTCTCCTCGGTCGCCGCTCGCTCGTCATCCCGGCTGCTCAGGCTGTTGCGGACCTCGATCCGAAGCTCTCCGGCCCAGGACCCGTCCGGCCAGTGCCGCTCCACGAAGACCGGCTCGTCGCGACTGCCGTGACGGATGGCGTTGGTGAGCATCTCCTGCAGGACCCGGAAGGCCACGACCTCGAGATCGGGAGGCATCGGCTGTGGGGTGCCGAGCTCGCGCGAGACGACCTCGTGCCCGCTGGCCCGCACGCCCTCGACGAGGGTGTCGAGCGGGCGCGGCGCCACGTCCGTCGGCTGCTCGCCGGAGGCCGTGGTCAGCACGTGGCGCACGTCCTGCAAGGAGGAGCGCGCCGAGGTGGCGATCGTGGCCAGGGTGGTCTTGAGCTTGTCCGTGTCACCGTCCGCGGCGTACTGGGCCGACTCGGCCTGCGCCAGGATCACCGCCAGGGAGTGACCGACGACGTCGTGGACGTCGCGCGCCAGACGCGCCTGGTCGTCGCGCAGACGGGCGATCTCGCGGGCCTGCTCCGACTCGCGCCGAGCCCGGGCGGCGACCTCCTCGGCGGCTTCCTGCCCGGCCTGCGAGGCGGTGGCGCGGTCGGAGAAGCGCAGCGCCAGTCCGACGAGCCAGGGGATGCTCAGCACGGCTGCCCCGGCCAGGGGGACCGCGAGGTAGGCGGCGTCGCCCAGCCGGTCCTGGACGCCGAGGAGGGTGTCGTAGGCGCTCGGGGGGCCGAGCCCGATGAGGTCGAAGCGGTGGTAGGCGCGGTAGGCCAGCGTCGCGAGGAACGCGAGCACCCCGGCGCCCAGGATCGACAGGCCGCCGAGGGTGGCGACCAGGGAGCTGCCCCAGCGAGCGGTGGTGAACGCCACCACGGCGAACGCGACCTCGACGTAGGAGATGGACGTGCCGGTGAGGACATGCATCACCGCCATCACCCAGACCAGCGCCAGCGCGAGGCCCGGGCGGACGCGACTGATGGTGACGATGCCACCGGTCGCGAGAGCCACGACGATGCCCGCCAGGACGGTGTCGAGGCTGTAGTAGCCGAAGGGGCCGCCGGGGTCGAGAGCCAGCAGGACGCCCAGGGTCGCCACCACAGCGCCGGCCACGATCTCCGGGCCGCCCGGTCGGGTGCTGGTCATGGTCGGCATTGGATCACGCACCGGTGCCCAGCACGTCGCGCACGAGCAGGTCGAGAAGGTCGGAGTAGGCCAGGCCGGCGGCGGCGAACATCTTCGGCACCTGCGACTGCTCGGTGAAGCCGGGCATCGTGTTGACCTCGTTGAGCACGGGGCCGTCGTCGGTGAGGAAGAAGTCGACGCGTGCCACGCCCGCGCAGCCGAGAGCGTCGTACACGGCCACTGCGGCGTCGTGCAGGGCCTTCTGCTCGGCCTCTTCGAGGGGCGCCGGGATGCGGAAGTCGGCAGTGCCGTCGTACTTGTCGTGGTGGTCGAAGAGCCCGTCGACCACGATCTCGAGCATCGGGGCGACGACCCGTGACCCGTCGGGACGACCGAGCACCGCCACGTCGACCTCGCGCCCGACCACGACGTCCTCCACGAGCACCCGGTCGTCGATGGCCAGGGCGCGGTCGAAGGCGTCGAGCAGGTCCTCGGCGCGCTCGACCAGCGAGACACCGTGGCTGGACCCCGCGGCGACGGGCTTGACCACCACGGGGTGGCTCCACCGGTGGACCGCAGCGGTGGCGGGGGTCAGCAGCACGCCCGGGGCGGTGGCGACGCCGACGGCACGGGCGACCAGCTTGGTCGCCCACTTGTCCATCGCCAACGCCCCGGCCCGCACCCCGGAGCCGACGTAGGGCAGGCCGGCCAGCTCGCACAACGCGGCCAGGGTGCCGTCCTCGCCGCGCGGGCCGTGCACGATCGGCAGGGCGACGTCGCAGCTGCGCAGCAGGCACGCCGCACCGGTCAGCCCGACCGGCCGACCACCGGGGTCCAGCCACGTGCCGTGCGGGTCGATGGTCAGCCGCACCACGTCGTAGGACGTGGGGCTCAGTGCCGCCGCGACCGAGGCGGCGGAGGCGAGGGAGACGTCGTGCTCGCAGCTCGAGCCGCCACCGATCACCGCGACCCGCGTCCGGTCGTCCGACCGTGCGGCGCTCATCGGTTGCCTCCCGCCGGGGTCGTACGGCGTGCAACCCGCGCGCCGATGCCGGTGACGATCTCGTGCTCGATGGTGTCCGACCAGCTGGCCCACTCGCTGACCAGCGGCTCGCCCTGGCCCCCGGGGCCGAAGACGACGGCGACCTCGCCGGGTGCTGCGTCGTCGTCGCCCAGGTCGATGACGGCCTGGTCCATCGAGATGCGCCCGACCACTCGTCGCCGGCGACCCCGCAGGAGGACCTCGGCCCGCGCGGAGGCGGCGCGGGGGAGACCGTCGGCGTAGCCCAGCGGCAGCAGCGCGAGCCGGGTCGGCCGCTCGGCCACCCAGGTGTGTCCGTAGCCGACCGACGTGCCGGTCGGCACCCGCCGGGTCGCGACCACGGGTGCGGTCAGGGTGAGGGCAGCGGCGAGCGGCGTCGACCGGCTGGGGTCGATGCCGACCAGCCCCGCCCCGATCCGGCTCATCGTGTGGTGCGAGGCGGGATCGGTCAGCGTCGCTGCGGTCGCGGCCAGGTGACGCAGGGGTGGGCGCAGGCCGGCGGCGCGGGCCTGTCCGAGCCCCCAGCCGAAGACGGTGCGGCCACGGGAGTTGGCGGGGTCGTCCGGCGCGTCGGCGCACCCGAGGTGACCCATCATCCCCACGACGCGCAGCACTCCCTGGACCTCGAGCCGCCGGGCGGCCCGACACAGGGCCGCCCAGGCATCGGGTGCGCACCCGTCGCGGGCCATGCCGGTGTCCAGGTGCAGGTGCACGCGGGCACCGATGCCGGCTCGGCTGACGGCCTCCAGGTGGTCCAGGTCCGCGACCGCGAGGTCGAGGCGGCGCCCGATGGCGGCCGCGTAGTCGGCCTCGACCGGGTTGAGCCAGCTGAGCACGGGTGCGTGCAGACCGGCGTCGCGCAGAGCGAGGCCCTCGCCGATCGACGTCACGCCGAGCCAGGAGGCGCCGTGCGCCAGCGCCGTGGCGGCGGCCGCCGGTGCGCCGTGGCCGAAACCGTCGGCCTTGACCACGGCCATCACCGCGCCGGTGGTGCGCGTGGCGAAGGTGCGGGTGTTGGCGGCGACGGCGCCCAGGTCGACCTGCAGGATCGGACCGGTCCGCGGGTTCGGCGGGGCGGCCGCGGGGACCACGTGCGGCGCTGGACCGGTGGCGCGCGCCGGGTCGGGGAGGAGAAGGGTCATGCCCACGACGCTAGGAGCGGGACGGGGGCCCCGGCATCGTCCTGCGGTGCCGGATCCCTGGCCGTGAGGACGAGAGGCCTCAGTCCTCGCGCACGCGACCGCGCAGGGACTTCGTCCGTCCGCGCTGCTTCTTGGCCTCCAGGCGTCGCCGTTGGGAGCCCCGCGTCGGCTTGGTCGCCCGCCGCGGTGGCGCCGGGGGAGCCAGGGCGGTCCGAAGCCGCTGGGCCAGCCGTTCGCGGGCCGCCACCCGGTTGCGGTGCTGGGAGCGGTGCTCGGAGGCCACGACCACGATCGGGGAGCCGAGCGTGCCGACGGCGCGGGCGCGCTGGGAGTCGGTCAGCACCGCGCTGGTGGAGACGTCGTACTCCAGCTCGACGCGGCTGTCGCTGGTGTTGACCGACTGCCCGCCGGGCCCGCTGGAGCGGGAGAACCGCTCGACGAGCTCGCCGGAGGGGATCAGCAACCCGCCGGGGACACCCGGTCCCGGCGCGACCGGGAGGTCCCCCACGCCACCGACGCGGCCCGGCGCGCTCATCCCCGCCTGCGCCACTCGATGGCCGGGCAGGTGTCCATCACCATCGGCACGCCGGCGGCCGTGGTGCGTTCGAAGGCGTCCTCGTCGACGACTCCCAGCTGGAACCACACCCCCCTCGCGCCGATCGCCACGGCCTGGTCGGCGAACTCACCGGCGGCTTCCGAGCGTCGGAAGACGTCGACGACGTCGATGTCGAAGGGGATGTCGGCGAGTGTCGCGTAGCCCTGTTCGCCCAGGACGGTCGGTGCCGACGGGTGGATGGGCACGATCCGCTTGCCGCGCTCCTGCAGGAGCGCGGCGATGGAGTACGCCGTGCGACCGGTGTCGGTGGACAGACCGACGATCGCCCAGGTCTGCGCGTCGTCGAGCATCTGCCGTACTGCTTCGGGGTCCTGCCACGTGGTGCTCACGCCTCCCACGGTAGCCAGCGCAGCCGCCCGGAGAGGGGTGAGAAAAACATTCCGAAGAATTCCGCATACGACCCGGGCGCCCGGGTACGGACCGTTTGTCACGAGCCGCCGAGATCCCCCCACCCGGCGGCTCGAGGCGATTTCAGAGGGGTTCAGAGGGGTTCAGAGGGGTTCAGAGGGGTTCAGAGGGGTTCAGAGGGGTTCACACGAGTTTCGCGACGCCGTGCGCGGGAGTGGGACCGGCCGCGAGGCATCATCTGTCACACGAATGTGTGGCGCCCCTAGCGAGAACGTGTCAGACTGACTATGTCCTGGCACCCGACTCGGCGGATGTCAACCTTCCCCCCTCCGGAGGAGCCACACATGGCACCGAGCCAGACCTTGAGCGATGCGCGTCGCCGGGTCGAGACCGCGCGACTGCTGTCGCGCGCTCGCGCGAGCCGGGGAGATGCGCGTGCTCGCTACGAGGACGACGTCATCCGACTGAACATGTCGGTCGCCGCGGACGTCGCCCGTCGCTACCACGGCCGCGGGATCCCGGCCGACGACATCAACCAGGTGGCCTTCCTCGGCCTCGTCAAGGCCGTGCGTGGTTTCGACCCGACCGTCGGTGACGACTTCCTGAGCTACGCCGTGCCGACGTTGCGCGGCGAGATCCGCCGCTACTTCCGTGACTCCGGCTGGACGATCCGTCCCCCTCGCTCGGTCCAGGAGATCCAGGCCCGCGTGGTCAGCGCCGAGTCCGAGCTGACCCAGCGCCTGGGCCGCGGGCCACGCCCGGCCGAGATCGCCGCACACCTCGACGTGTCCCTGCCGCTGGTGGTGGACGCGATGGCGGCCAGTGGCTGCTTCACCCCGATGTCGCTCGACGCCTCGCGCAGCGAGGACGAGGCCAGCGAGTCGCCGGCCGACAAGATGGGCGACCTCGACCCGGCCTTCGCCAGCGCCGAGGCCCGCGTGGCGCTCGCCCCGTTGATGGCCACGCTCAACGAGCGTGACCGACGGGTCATCGAGCTGCGCTACTTCGAGAACCGCACCCAGGCCCAGATCGGGGCCGAGGTCGGCGTCTCGCAGGAGCAGGTCTCGCGGCTGCTGAGCAGCATCCTGCTCAAGCTGCGCCGCCAGCTCGCTGCGTGACGCGAGACGCCGAAGCGCGCGGGCGGGGGCCTAGGCCGGGAAGATCCGCGGCAGGTCGCTCGCCTTCCCGGTGAAGCGGGGGGTCCGCTTCTCCTTGAACGCCGCCACCCCCTCCTTGCCGTCGCCCACGGACGTGTGCCACATGGCCAGGGAGTCCGAGAGGTGCGCCTCGAGCGGGTGGTCGGCGGCGCCGTTGCCGTAGATCAGCTGCTTGGCCAGGCCCAGCGCGACCGGAGAGCGGTCCACCACGAAGGAGCGGGCCAGCTCCAGCGCAGCGGGCAGCAGCTCCTCGGGCTCGTGCACCGAACGGACCAGACGTCCCGCCAGGGCGTCCTGCGCGGTGAGGATGTCGGCGGAGTAGACCCACTCCAGCGCCTGCTGGACCCCGACGACCCGGGGCAGGAACCATGACGAGGCGGCCTCGGGAACGATGCCGAGCCGGCCGAAGACGAACCCGATCCGCGCCGTGGTGGAGGCCAGGCGGATGTCCATGGCCAGCGTCATCGTCGCCCCGATCCCGACGGCGGCCCCGTTGATCGCGGCGATCACGGGCTTCGGGAGGGCGTGGATGGCGAGGGTGACCTTGCCGCCGGTGTCGCGCACCCCGTCGGCGTAGGCCGGGTCCTCGAAGTGCTCGCGCAGCGACTCCGGGGTGGGGCCGAGGCTCTCGTCGAGGCCGAAGACGTTGCCCTCGGCGGACAGGTCCATCCCCGCACAGAACGCGCGGCCGGAGCCGGTGACCACGACGGCACGGACGGCGTCGTCACGGGCGTCGGTGGTGAAGACCTGCAACAGCTCGCGGGCCATCACCAGGTCGAAGGCGTTCAGGGCGTCGGGACGCGAGAGGGTCAGCGTGGCGATGCCGTCCTCGTCCACGTCCCACTCGAGGGTCTCGTAGGTCACGGGTGTCTGCTCTCTGCTCGTCGGGCACGCGTCAGCGGGCGATGCCGTTGCCGGTGCACTGCTTCTTGGTGATGTCGTCGGTGCGGTCGTCGATGATGGCCTCGAAGAGCGGGCCTGCCCGGTCGAGGTCCCAGAAGTTGGCCGTGGTGTCGGTGACCGGCATCGTGCAGGTCAGCTGTACCCGGCTCATGTTGAGCGCCCACCGGCTGGCGTCGAGCTTGCTCGTGCCCTCGCCGAAGACGAAGAACCGGGGCACGGCCTGGTTGAGCCTCCACCAGCGGACGGGGTTGAGGACCGTCCACGGCGAGAGCACCTTGTCGCCGATGGCGGCGACGACCTCGCGCTGGCGCCGCACCCGCTCCAGGTCGCCGAACTGGGAGAACTTCCGTGAGCGGGAGTAGCCCAGCGCCTGGGCGCCGTCGAGCGTCTGGCGGCCCTTCTTGATGTTGATCCCGGCGAACTTGTCGTTGAGGCGCTCCTTGGCGTTCACCTCGATGCCGCCGACAGCGTCGACCACGTCCGCGACGCCGCCCAGTCCGATCTCGACGTACTTGTCGATGCGGATGCCGGTCTCGTCCTCGATGATCTGGGTCAGCAGCGGGACACCGCCGCGGGCGTAGGCGGCGTTGATCTTGCTGACGCCGTACTGCCCGGGGTCGGTGACGGTGTCTCGCGGGATCGAGAGCAGGACGTTGGGTCCGTCGCCGGTGTGCAGCAGCATGATCGTGTCGGTCAGCTCGCTCGAGGGGTTCCCCGTGGTCAGGCGCTTGCGCTCCTCGGCACTCAGGTCTGCCCGGGAGTCGCTGCCGACGAGGAGGTACGTCGTGCCGTCCTGCTCGGCGGGCCGGTTGCCGTCGGGCTCGAAGGCGACCTGGTCGGAGCTGCTCCACGTCACGAACGGGACGGCCACGGTGTAGACCACGAACAGCAGGACCAGGAGCAGGACGGTGCGGATGTAGAAGCGCGGTCGGCGCAGCCGCCGGGACCAGGATCCGCCACCCGAGCGGCCGGGGGCCGGGGTGGGTGCGGGGGCAGGCGGGGGAGACGGGCGGGACGGGGGAGCGGGGCTCCGCGGCGGAGTGACGGCCGGTCGTACGGCGGTCGGCTCCGGCGGGCGGTGGTCGTCGGGACGCGGCTGCACCGGGATCCGCTCGGTGGGCTCGGCGCCGTCGTGCGGCTGCTCGTCGTCGCGACCCTTGCCGTAGAGCCAGCCGAAGGGCGCCCCCTCGCCGGGGCCGCCGTTCCCGGGTCGGTCGCCTGCCATGGCCCAGACGCTACCGTGCGCCGCCGCACGGGGTCCCGTCAGGACGCGCCCACACGCACGGGCGGGGTGCTTGCGGCGCGTCGGGACGCCTGTGACGGGTGTGACTGGTGATACTGATCCGCGAGGCCGCCCACCGGCTCCTCGACGTTCTGCTTCCTTCCCCCAGCAGAAAGTGATCCACCGATGTCTCCCGTTTCGGAGCGAGCCGCCCAGGTGCGGTTCCGCCGCGCCCTCTCGCTGATGACGATGACCCTGGTCGCCCCGGGCTCGGCCCAGCTGGTCGCCGGCAACCGTCGCGTCGGCACGGTCGCCTTCCGGATCTGGCTCGGACTGCTCGCCGTCGGGCTGGCCACGCTCCTCGCGCTCGTGGCCGACCGCGGTCTCGCCCTCACCCTGGCCTTCAACACCTCGCTCCTGCTGCTCCTCAAGCTCGTGCTCTTCGCCCTGGCCATCGGCTGGGCAGCGCTCTTCGTCGACGCCTGGCGCATCGGGGCGCCGCTCAGCTACGGGCTGCGCCACCGTCGCGCGTCGGTGGCGGTCAACGGGCTGCTGTGCTTCGGGGTCGCCGGCACGCTGCTCTTCGGCGCGCACCTGGTCGGCGTCCAGCGCGACCTGACGCTCGCGCTGTCCGGTAGCGGGGGGTCGAGCTCCGCCCACGACGGTCGGATCAACGTGCTGCTCATGGGCGGCGACTCCGGCGACGGCCGGTGGGGCCTGCGTCCGGACTCGATGAACATCGCCTCCATCGACGTCGAGACCGGCCGGACCGTCCTGGTAGCCCTGCCTCGCAACATGGCCAAGTTCCCCTTCAAGCAGGGGTCCGTGATGGCCGAGCAGTTCCCGCAGGGCTTCGACTGCGACGGGTGCTACCTCAACGGGGTCAGCACCTGGGCCCAGGACCACACCGACCTCTTCCCGGACTCGGACAACCCGGGCGTCGACGCGACGATCATGGGCATCGAGGGGATCACCGGGCTCAGCATCAACTACTGGGCGATGGTCAACCTCCAGGGCTTCAAGGACCTCGTCAACGCCGTCGGGGGCGTCACGCTCACGGTGCGCCAACCCATCCCGGTCGGCGGCCTCGGCAGCGACGTGACCGGCTACATCGACCCGGGCACGCGCAAGCTCGACGGGTTCGAGACCCTCTGGTACGCCCGGGCCCGGGAAGGTTCCGACGACTACTCCCGGATGGCGCGGCAGAAGTGCGTGATGAGCGCGATGCTCGCCCAGGTCAGCCCGCAGAAGGTCGTCACCAACTTCGCGTCCCTGGCCAAGGCCTCGGCGGCGATGATCTCGACGAACATCCCGGCCGGCGACTTCGACACCCTCGCCGAGCTGGCGCTCAAGGCCCGGGGTCAGAAGATCTCCACGCTCTCGCTGG
This sequence comes from Pimelobacter sp., assembly GCA_002698575.1. Lineage (GTDB taxonomy): Bacteria > Actinomycetota > Actinomycetes > Propionibacteriales > Nocardioidaceae > Nocardioides. Next base: position 49,881 of record NZZG01000179.1, read on the forward strand.
TCCCGCCGATGATCAACACGGGCGACCCCGACATCGACCTCGTCCGGAGCAAGGTGGCCGAGGCGATCGACCGCGCCGAGGGCGAGGCCCCGGCGGCACCGGCTCCGAAGCCGAAGGGCAGGAAGCAGCAGTCCGCCGCGACCACGCAGCCGGTGACCGGCGGCTCCATCGGCTCGCTCAAGGAGGGCTACGCCGCCAACCAGGCCGAGGACCTCGGCTCCACCTGCTGATCGCGGAGATCAGGTCCCCCGCAGGGCGCCGTCCCAGCCCGACCGGGCGGCCTCGTACGTCGTGGCGTCGGCGGCGGCGACCATGCCGTCCCGGCTCTCGTGCCGGGGGTCGTAGGCGCCCGCGTGCAGGGTGCCGACGGCGCCGCCCGCCTCCGCGACGAGCAGCGCTCCGGGGGCGTGGTCCCAGGGCTTCGTGCCGGCGTAGAGCAGGTAGTCGACGTCGCCCTCCACCAGGTGCGGGAAGTCGATGCCGCAGCTGGCCCAGGTCAGGGTGAGCTCCGGGTGCTCGTCGAGACGTCGCCCGACCCACGCCCGGCGTGACGTGCGACCGCGGGGGGAGCCCGGCACCGGGGCGGCCGTGAGCCGAGTGCCGTTGCGCCACGCTCCCGCGCCACGCTCGGCGACGTAGGCCCGCTGGTGCTGTGGCTGCCAGATCCACGACCGGACCACGACCCCCTCGCGCAGCTCCGCCGCCATCACCGCGTGGTCGGGCGAGCCGTGGACGAAGTTCTTGGTGCCGTCGACGGGGTCGACGGTGAAGCCGTGCGCGGCCGCGGCGAAGCGGTCGAGCAGGCCGGGATCGGCGGCCGTGGCCTCCTCGCCGAGCACGACCGCCCCGGGGTAGGCAGCGTGCAGCGCTGCGGTGATCAGGACCTCGGCCTCGTGGTCGGCGACGGTCACGAGGTCGCCGGGGTTCTTCTCGTGCACCTCGCCCTCGTCGAGGGACCGGAATCGCGGGGTGATGACCTCGGCCGCCACGTCCTGCAACAGGGTGGTGATCGCGTCGGTGTCCACGGGACCACCGTAGGGTGTGGTCCGTGCACGTGGCGGCGGTGGTGGTGACCTACAACCGTCTGAGCCTCCTGCAACGGCTGGTGGAGCGCCTGCGCGAGGTCGACCCGGCCACCGGGTTGACCGAGATCCTCGTCGTCGACAACGCCTCGACCGACGGGACCGGTGCCTGGCTGGCGACGCAGACCGACCTCGTCTCGCAGACGCTGGCCACCAACAGCGGCGGCGCCGGCGGGTTCGACGTGGGACTCGCCTGGGCCATGGAGCGCGGTGCCGACCTGGCCTGGATGATGGACGACGACGGGGTGCCGGCTCCGGACTGCCTCACCAGGCTCCTCGAGCACGAGGGCCTCGACTTCTGGGGCCCAGCCGTGCTGGCCGAGGACGACCCCGGACGACTCTGCTTCCCCATCCGCCTGCCGGGCGGGACCCGGGTGGTGCACGCGATGAGCGAGGTCGAGGCCGCCGCCGGCGATGTCGCGAGTCCGGGTCTGATCCCCGGCGTCGTGATCCCGTTCAACGGGGTGCTGGTCACCCGCGACCTGGTCGAGCGGATCGGGACCCCGCGAGCGGAGTTCTTCATCTGGGGTGACGACGTCGAGTACCTCTGGCGTGCCGAGCGGGCCGGTGCTCGGATCGCGACGGTCGTCGAGGCCCACTTCGCGCACCCGGCGACCGACGACCTCGGCACGCCGATGATGTTCGGGCGCAC
>NZZG01000180.1 GCA_002698575.1 Pimelobacter sp.
GGGTCCCGCAGTCAAGGACACCGAAGGTGCCGCGCAGCGGGCGCCGCAGGCGATCCTTGACGGCGGGAGCAGGTCGGCTACGCGCGCGGCCCCACCACCACCACAACCACCCGGACCAACCCCGAAGGACCAGACCTCGGCAGGTTTGCTGCGCCGCGAACGAGGCAATGAGGTCTGCAGCCACCGACGAGAGAAGGCCCTATGTCCACCTACGACGAGCTCCTCGGCACCGTTGCCCGGATGGCCGATGCCGCCATCGAGTGGGACATGGAGCTGCTCGACTGGCACAAGACCGCCAACGGTTGGGTCTCGGGCTTCAACGTCTCCCCGACCACCACCTATGAGCTCGACGCGACCGGCATGTACGTCTACGACCGCAACAACGACGAGACGTTCCACGCCAACGAGTTCGCGCTCACCTCCCAGATCGACTTCCGCGGGCTGTGGCGCAGCTGGTACGAGCGGATGAACGACGCCTTCCGTCCGTTCCTCGGGATGCCGGAGCCGGGTGACTTCACCCCGCAGATCACCGCCCTGCAGGAGGCTGCCGGAGCGCTCAACGTCGCCACGGTCGCCACCGGCACGGGCGCGCGCACCGACGACGAGATCGAGACCGGCAACGGCCACCTCGACGCCGCGCTCACCTCGCTGGTCGGCGAGATCGTGGCGATGAACGGTGCTGCGATGGACCTGTTCGCGATCAACTACTCCAACCGGCTGCCCGGCGTGGTCCGAGGCCAGCTCGCCATGGTGGGCCTGCTCGGCTCCTGCCTCTCGGGGGAGAAGAACCTCTGGGAGAAGGCGCAGATCGACGTGGCCGGCATCGCCGACGACGTGATGTCGGTCCTGGAGGCCAAGGACTCCGGCGGCTCCAGCCGGGGCCTGCAGATCCTGGGCGCGGTCCTGGCCGGGGCAAGCCTGTTCTTCACCGCCGGCACCTCGGCGGCGGTGATCGGCGCCTCGCGCACCGTGCTCGGGATCCTGCAGACGGTGGCGCCTGCGGAGCAGGCGCCGCCACCGGCGGCGGACACCTTCGGAGGCAGCAGCCCCGGCGAGGTGTTCGGCAAGCTCACGGCCTTCCTCGCCGAGTTCGACCAGGCGCTCTACGCCGAGGAGGAGGTCGTGCAGCGGAGTCTCGACAACGGCCTGGCGGAGGTGCGGTCCCACGCCGGTGACTTCGACCTCGCCACGCTTCCGGCCCTGGTCTCGCTGGACGACGACGCGGTCCTGGCCGCGGGCGACATCGACGTCAAGCCCGAGACCCTGGTCTTCCTGGGCACCGCCGTCATCCCGGTCATCGCCGGGGAGATCCGAGGGGCACGCAACGGGGTGTCGCGCTCGGGTGGGTTCGACGCCTGGTCCCGCTCGGGGTCGGTCGGCATGGCGCCGTACGGCGGGGACGGGCAGTTCGACGACCTGCGCGACGAGTTCGTCCTGCTGGCCGGCGGCACCGCACGGGCCCTGGACGACGTCGCCCAGAAGCTGATCGACGTGGCGGCCCAGTTCGTCGACGTCGATGCGATCCAGCAGCAGAACTACGACGCCTTCCAGCAGCTGCTGCAGCCGCAGACCGTCTGATCGGACGGCCATTGGGCGCACCATGACGCCACCTGACGTCATTATGATGTCATGTTCTCTTGACCTGACGTCACAGTGATGTCAGAGTGGTGCGCATGGACATCACGCCGTACGTCGACCACCTGCGCCGCGACCTGCTCACGGCCGCCGAGGGTGCGGGCGAAGAGCTGCGCAGCGCTGCCGAGCGACTGGGCTTCGCTCTGGACCCGGCTGCTCGCCTGGCGCTGATGGAGGCGATCAGCCAGGCCTGTTCGGAGATCACCGCCGAGATGCCGGCCGGTGGCGTCGACGTCCGCCTCGACGGACGCGACCTCGCCTTCGTCGTCGACGCCCCGACCGCCGGCCCGCCCGTGCCGCCGGCACCTCCCACCCCGCCACTCCCCCCGGGTCCCGAGGAGGAGACCGAGAGCGGGGGCACGGCTCGGATCACGCTCCGCCTGCCCGAGTCGGTGAAGGCCAAGGCCGAGGACGCCGCGGCGGATGCCGGCCAGTCCCTCAACACGTGGCTGGTGAGCGTGATCCGCGCTGCCACCCGACCCGGCGGCATCAACGTCGACATCGACCTGTCGAGCCTGCCCCAGCTGCTGGGCGACAACTTCCCGTTCGGTTCCGGCGGCCCACCCGGCAGCGGCCGGGGCCGAACCTCGTCGAAGCGGATGAACGGCTGGGTCTGAGCACCCGGCGCCCAGGCACGCACCACCGCACCACTCACGCACCCAGCGACCAGCACGGGTCCGGCCACCAGGCCGGTCCCGCGGACGAGCACACCCGAAGCCAGGAGACCCAGATGAGCGGCAGCACCGTCAGCAACAGCCAGTTCGAGCCCGTCGGACCCGTCCGGCTCCATGTCGAGAACGGCAAGGGCACCGTCGAGGTCACCGCGCGTGACACCACCGAGGCGACCGTCGACATCGTCGGCGCCGATGCCGACGACGTCCGCGTGGAGCTCGACGGCGAGGAGCTCCTCGTCATCGCCCCCCAGCAGCGTGGCGGCTTCTTCGGTGGCGACCGTCGCCTCGACATCACCATCACCGTGCCGACCCGCAGCGAGCTCACCTGCAAGCTCGGCAGCGCCGACCTGACCTGCCACGGCACTCTCGGACCGGCCTCGGTCCGCACCGGGTCGGGAGACCTGACGATCGAGCACCTCGCCGGCCCCGCCTTGATCGAGAGCGGCTCGGGCGAGATCGGCATCCAGCACGCCGAGGAGCCGCTGCGGGTCAAGAGCGGCTCGGGCGACGTCACCGTGCGCCACGCGGGCGCCGAGCTGTCCGTCTCCACCGGCTCGGGCGAGGTCGAGATCGGCGAGTGCCACGGCAACGCCTCCGTCAAGACCGGCTCCGGCGACCTGCGGGTCGCTCACGCCCACACCAACGTCAGCCTCAGCACCGGGAGCGGCGACCTGGTCATCGACCGGGTCACCGCCGGCCGCGTCCAGCTCAAGGGCGCCTCGGGCGACCTGCGCGTCGGCATCCCCGCAGGCATCCCGGTCTGGACCGACATCACGACCGTGTCCGGCCGGGTGCAGTCCGACCTCGAGGGCGCGGGCCAGCCCGAGCCGGGCGCCGACTACGTCGAGGTCCGGGCCAAGACCGTGAGCGGCGACGTCGAGCTCCGCCAGCTCTGAGCCGGCCGACCGGCCGCGAGGCACCAGCCACCACCTACTGAGGAGTCCCCACCATGTACGACGACAGCACCCTGCTGCCCAGCGAAGCCCGTCAGATCATCAGCGAGCGCGTCAGCCGAGCCGCCGACGCCCGCACCGCGCGCTCGGCCCGGTCGGCCAGGCGCGCGTCGCGCTCCCGCCGCGGCAGGCGCAGTGCCTAGTGTCGTCGCACCACTACTGGCTCCTGCGAGCCTCGTCACGCCAGTAGCCCATGAACGCCACCTGGTGCCGGTCGAGCCCGAGGTCCTTGACCAGCACGCGCCGCAGCCCCGTGACGACCTTCGCCTCCCCCGCGATCCAGGCGTAGAGGCCGTGCCAGTCGTGACCGACCGAGCGGCCGGTCTCGACCTCCGCCTCGCCCGAGGATGAGTAGAGGGGCGTCTCCCACAGGTCCGGGTCGATCTCGGACTCGTCGACCTCGACGCTCGCCGCCTCGGCGCCCAGGTGCTCCAGCACGGCGGCGTGCAGCGCCTCCCCACGCGGACCTCCCTCCCGGGGAAGCCAGCGCACGCTGACGCCTTCCGGGTGCTCGACCGTCAGCACGTCGGCCGCGAACGGCACCTCGAGGAAGACGGCTCCCCGTGCGCCGCGGTCCAGCTGCTCGAGGATCGCGGCCACGGCCGGCACCGCGGTCTCGTCCCCGACGAGCAGGAGCGAGTCCGTCTCGCCCGGTGCGAACTCGATGCCGCCGTACTCGTGGCCCCGCCGGGGCGCCGTGCAGACGATACGGTCCCCGACTGCGGCGCGCTCTCCCCAGATGCCGGCCGGACCGGTGGCGCCCTCGTGGACCACGATGTCGACGACCAGTCGCGTGTCGACCCCCTCGCCACTCACCCCGCGGATCGTGTAGGTGCGCATGTGACCGCGCTCCTCCTCGGGACGCGCCAGCCAGTCGCCGTACCAGCCCTCGCCGGCACCGGCGAACGACGGCAGGGCATGGCCCGCGCTGGGGAAGATCAGCTTGATCCGCTGGTCGTAGGAGTTGGGCGCCACGCCGAGGTCGGCCAGGGCCGGCGAGCCGAGCTCGACCCGGACGAAGCTCGGCGAGAGTCGCTCGACCCTCGCGACCTCGACCTCCTCGATCAGCATGGGAAGGGTCGTTGCAGTGCTCATGGTGGTCCGATCAGTGAGTAAGGTTTGCCTTAGTGAGGCTTACCTTACTTCACCGGACCAGATGATGTTACTGACCGTCGTGACTACTACCCGACCGTTGTAGCCGTCAGGCAGTAGTCACAGCGGTCAGTAACATGCCCGGCCGGCCGGCGGGCTCAGATCGCCGTGCGGTGGAAGTTCTGGAACGACCGCGAGGGGGTCGGGCCGCGCTGTCCCTGGTAGCGCGAGCCGTACTTCGCCGAGCCGTACGGATGCTCGGAGGGCGAGGACAACCGGAAGAAGCAGAACTGACCGATCTTCATGCCGGGGTACAGCTTGATCGGGAGCGTGGCGACGTTGGCCAGCTCGAGGGTCACGTGGCCGGAGAAGCCGGGGTCGACGAAGCCGGCGGTGGCGTGGGTCAGCAGCCCCAGGCGACCCAGGGACGACTTGCCCTCGACGCGCGCGGCGACGTCGTCGGGCAACGACACGACCTCGTACGTCGAGCCCAGCACGAACTCGCCGGGGTGCAGGATGAACGGCTCGTCGCCCTCCGGCTCCACCTGGCGGGTGAGGTCGGACTGGTCGGCGGCCGGGTCGATGTGGGGGTAGCGGTGATTCTCGAAGACCCGGAAGAACCGGTCCAGGCGTACGTCGATCGACGACGGCTGCAGCATGCCCGGGTCCCACGGGTCGAGGGCGATCCGCTGGGCGTCGATCTCGGCGAGGATGTCGCGGTCGCTCAGTAGCACGCTCGCACCCTATCCGGCACCTGACGGGTGGTGCCCGCCGTCCGTCCAGGAGGATGAGGGCCATGTCCGTGCGCGAAGCCAGCACTCCCCCGCATCCCTACCGACGCTTCGTCGCCCTCGGCGACTCCTTCACCGAGGGCCTCGGGGACCCCGACCCCGCGCGCCCCAACGGCGTGCGCGGCTGGGCGGACCGGGTCGCCGAGGTCCTCGGCGCACAGGCCTCGGTCCACGACGAGGAGTTCGGGTACGCCAACTTCGCGATCCGGGGCCGCAAGATGCGCGGCGTGCTCGCCGAGCAGCTCGAGCCCGCGATCGCGCTCGACCCCGACCTGGTGACCATCTACGTCGGCGCCAACGACATCATGCGGCCCCGCGTCGACCTCGACGCCCTCGTCGAGCAGTACGACGCGGCGCTCGCGCGCCTGGCCGCCAACCGAGCCCGCCTGCTCGTGTGGACGGCGTTCGACCCCGGCGGCAGCGCGACGTACAGGCTGCTGCGTGGTCGGTTCGCGCTCTACAACGAGCTGGTCCGCGAGAGCGCGGACCGGCACGGCGCGACGATCGTCGACTACTGGCGGCTGCGGGAGTACCGCGACTGGCGGCTGTGGGACGAGGACCGGATGCACATGGGCCCGGCCGGCCACCAACGGATGGCGATCGAGATGCTCGACACCCTCGGTGTCGAGCACGACCTGCGGCCACTCCCGCTGCGTGAGCCGACGACGCCGACCCGAGTCGAGTCCCTGCGCACGAACGCGGAGTGGCTGCGCACCTCGGCCGCTCCCTGGGTGCACCGCCGGCTGACCGGCCGCTCGTCGGGCGACGGGTTGAGCCCGCGCTACGCGACCTACACGCGACTGGATGCCGCAGGGCCCGTCACGGCGACACGTACCTGAGGTCGGAGCCACTCAGCGACAGGTGCAGGCCGTCGCGCTCGACCCCGACGTCGTCGAGCTCCACGTCGAACGGGATGCCCTGCAGGGGCACCGCCACCCCCAACAGATCGTCGAGCGCCTCGGTCACGACCCCGGCCGCGTCGGCGGCGCCGTTGACGGAGAACTCGCTGAGGCTCAGGGCGCCGTCGACGATCGTGGGGGCCACGGTGATCGACGGCTCGACGTCGGTGCCGAGCACCGTGAAGGTCCTGCTCACCCGCAGCTGCCCGTCACCGGCCGAGGAGAGGTCGAGGCCGAGCAGGTCACCCAGGTCGGCGAAGGAGATCACGGCGTCCGCGCGAGCCCGGCCCACGTCGATCCGGGAGAAGTCCCGCGTCGTCTCCACCTCGCTCAGCACGAGGTCCAGGCGCGCCAGGCTCAGGCCGGTTCCGGTGCCCAGGGGGAGCTCGCGCACGGCGACCTCGATCCGGTCGTAGCGCCCGGAGGCGAGCTGGTCGAGGAAGGGGAACCCGGCGATGTCCACGTCGGGGCGCTCGCTCAGCCCCTGCGAGTCCTGCAGCGACGACCCGGCGACCCGTTCCGCGACGTACACCCCGCCGCGATCGAGACCGAGCGCCAGCAGCGCCAGCACGACGAGGCCGACCAGCAATCTCTTCATGGGGTCGATCCTCCCAGGGCGGTCCTCAACGGGTAGCATGCTCCGTGGCTGACCGGGATCCCGGGAAGTCCGTGCGGATGTAGCTCAGCTGGTAGAGCGCGACCTTCCCAAGGTCGATGTCGCGAGTTCGAATCTCGTCATCCGCTCCACGTCCCCGATCCGGCCGACCGCCGACGCTCGGAGGCTCCACGGGGCGCCGTCTCGGCATAGCCGCTGCCGAAGCTCCCGTCGTTGCCGAGGTAGCCCCGGTCCGGCTGCTCGTCTCGCGCGTAGACGCGGTTGAGGCAGAGGATCACGACGAGTCCGATGACGACCGGGGTCGCCAAGAAGAGCACGAAGGCAGTCATGTGGGGAAGACCTTCCGAGAAGTGGGGAGCTCAAGAGCAGTCTGCCACCGCTACCCAGGGGTGGAAATGCCCGTGCCGCTATGTGCAGAACCTCTCGTAGGCTCGTGACGTGCAGTTCAACGGATTCCCCGTCGCGGGGCTCGACTTCTACGACGACCTCGAGGTCGACAACACCAAGTCGTTCTGGGAGGCGCACAAGGACGTCTACGCCGAGGCGGTGAGGGCACCGATGCAGGCGCTGTGCGGTGCGCTCGAGCCGGAGTTCGGCGCGGCCAAGATCTTCCGGCCCTACCGTGACGTGCGGTTCGCCAAGGACAAGACGCCGTACAAGACCCACCAGGGCGCGTTCGTGGCAGCCGGACCGTCGATGGGCTGGTACGTCGAGCTGTCACCGCGCGGCGTGCGGGTCGGGGCCGGCTTCTACGAGGCGGCCGGCGAGCGGCTCGCCGCGATCCGCGACGCCATCGACGACGCGAAGTCCGGCCCTGCGCTGCGCCGCACCCTCACCCGGTTGGAGAAGGACGGCTTCGAGATCGGCGGGGCCCGGCTCAAGACGTCGCCCCGCGGCTACGACGCCGACCACCCTCGGATCGAGCTGCTGCGCCACAAGCAGATCATCGCCGGCAAGCCCTACGGCTTCGAGAAGGTCATCCACACCCCCGAGGTGCTCGAGATGGTCCGCACCGACTGGCGCACCCTCAAGCCGCTGGTCACCTGGCTGACCAAGGCCGTGGACGGCGTGCCCGGGCCGGCGAACCCGCGGCGCTGACCCGGGCTCGCGGCCGGCTACTCACCGAACCACTCCTCACTGGTCACGATCGTGGTCAGCTCCTGCATCGACAGCGCCGGCTCGGCCAGCACCGGGGTGACGTCCTTGCCGGCGGCGGCGTTGGAGGAGAGCGCCGAGACCACGTAGCCGTGCACGAACGCGGACACGCCTTGGGCGCTCACCCCGTCGACCGTGTCGGGCCCCCAGGTCAGCAGGGTCACGCCGTCCTGCTCGACGCACTCGCCGCCCGGCTCCCCGTCCGCCTGGTTGGCCGGGTCCACCTGCTCGGCGCAGGTGGCCAGGGTGTCGGCGCGCTCGATGCTGAAGGTCGTCAGCGTGCCGTCGTACAGGAAGTGCACGACCTTCTTCTGCCGCAGGTCGGCCACGCCGTACGGCGGGTCCTCGAGCGGCTCGCCGACGGTGCCGCCGGGCACCAGCTCCCCGATGACGCCGGGGACGTCCGCGGCGGAGACCACGACGAGCGTGTCGATCGGCAGGGTGGTGTACGCCCCGGGGGGCAGGGCGCCCCGGGGCGTGCTCGTCGACGGGGGTGCCGTCGGGGACTCGGTGGGGGGCGCATCCGTGGCGTCATCGGCAGCCGTGTCGGTCTCGGCGAGCCCGATCGGGGCAGGTTCGGCGTCGCCGATCAGCTCGGAGCCTGCGCTGGCCGCGACGCCGAGGATGCCGACGACGGCGACCGCGGCCAGCGAGGTCCCAACGCGCCGGCGTCGGCGGAGCGTGCGACCTCGGGCGACGCCGCCCTGCACAATCCGGTCGACGTCCGGGGCGAAGTCGGTGGTGGCGCCGTGGAAGAGCTCGGAGGCCCGGCGCCCGGCGGAGCCGTCGGAGCCGCCGGAGCCGCCGGAGCGGGAGCCGCCTGGAAGATCAGTCATGAGTGGTGCCTTTCGAAGGGTGGACGACGAGCGAGTCGTCGAGCAGCGGGCGGACCCGCTCGAGGGCCCGCAGCGCCCGGCTGCGCACGGCACCGGACGACGTACCCATGCGCTGCGCCGTCTCCTCGACCGAGAGGTCCTCGAGGTAGCGCAGCACCAGCACGGCCCGATCGGCCGGCTTGAGCCCGGCGAGAGCCTCGACGATCGCGAGGCGGACCTCGCTCAGGTCCGTGGCGCTCATCGAGCCGCCACCGGTGGTCTCAGGCGGGTCGGGCAGGTCGTCGCGCGGGATCTCCCCGCTGCTGCGACGTCGGCGGGCGCTGATGAACGTGCGCGTGAGCGCCGTCTGGGCGTACGCCGCTGGGTTGTCGATCCGGCGACCGAACGGGGAGCGCCACTTGGTGAAGACCTTGGCCAGGGTCTCCTGGACGAGGTCCTCGGCCTCGTGGTGGTTCCCGCACAGCAACCAGGCGGACCGGTAGAGCTGAGGGGTGCGCGCTCGGGCGAACTCCTCGAACTCCTGCTCGGACATGTCTCACTCCCGTGGAGGTGATGGTGAAGATGGCGGCGTCACCCTTCTCGACGCAGGCCACCCACCTCATGTCACACCTTGGGGGGAGAAAGTGGAACGACGGCGACCCCGAGCGTCAGGCCGGCGCGGCCGTGAACGACGCCATCGTGCGCTCCGGCTCCCAGAACGCCTTCATCGAGGCGACGGTGCCGTCGTCGTGGATCACGTAGACCATGATCAGGTCGGTGACCGTGAAGCTTCCGTCGGGGAAGGACGTCCTGATCCGGCCGATGTTGGCGCAGGTGTTGCTCCCCGGGTTGGCGAACGACTCGTTGATCTCGAACTCGAAGGTCGCGATCGGAGCGATCGCCTTCTCCCAGAAGGCCGAGATGCCCGCGTGGCCGTGGTGGCCCCTGCCCTCGGGATCGAACATCGACGGACCCACGGGGTCCTCGAGCACAGCGTCCTCGGCATAGACCGTCAGCCACTCCGCGAGGTCGCCCTTGGCGACCGCGGAGTAGGAGCGCTGGGAGGCCGCCCGGGCGGGGTGGTCGTCGTTGGGCGCGTTCCAGGTGATGGCGTCGGACGTGATCATGGCCCAATACTAGAACAGGTTCTAGGTTCGCGACACGCGTCGATCCGTGCCGACACGCCGCGGGCGGCGTGGCGACACACCGTGTTCACCCCCCGATCACTCCCCGCTCACGACCTCGCGTCACCGTGGGCGCCATGGCCAAGAAGCGCAAGGCGTTCGTGCACGTCGGCCTCGACGACGGCTCCGGCGACATCATCGACGCCGCCCTCGAGCTCCACACCCGCGCCCTCGCCGAGCTGGGCGTGCGCCGGCCGGCGACGTCGGGCGAGGAGATGTTCCGTGCCGCGATCGAGATCCTGCGCGCCCACCAGGACTGGGGCTACCAGCGCGCCGAGGTGGAGGGCGCCTGGACCGGGATCGTGCGGCGCGGGCTCAAGGGCCGCGACACCCTCGTCTTCAGCCAGCCCCTGCTCGCCGGTGCGCGTCCCGAGCAGATCGCGCTGCTGGTCGACGCCCTGGGCGGCTTCGAGGTGCACGTCGTGATCACCGCGCACGCCCCGGACGCATGGACGGTGCCCGGGGAGCCGCGCCACGACCTGGGCTCGGTGCTCGCCTCCTGGGGCCAGGCGGTGAAGAAGCCGGAGCGGCTGCACGTCGTGGTCGCCGCCGACGCGCGAGCGACGTGGAAGGCCTTCGGGCGGGTGGTCGGCTTCGGCACCTCGTCGCTGCGCCTCGACGACGTCCCGGTCCCGACCAAGCCCCGGCCACCCCACCTCGCGCTCGCCTCCCGGGTGGCGGTGCTCCGCGCGCTCGGGGAGTCGTGGGTCGAGCTGCTCGCCAGCACCGAGTACGACGTCGTCGGGGACCGCGCCCTGCTGGTGCCGCCCGAGGACGCGGTCGACGAGCCGGAGGTCGTGGTGAGCGTCGCCGAGCACGCGCTGAACGACGCCCTCGCCGAGATCGAGCGCCTGACCCGACGCAACGAGTCCCTCGAGCTCAAGGTCGGCACCCTGGAGAAGAAGCGGAAGAAGCTCAAGCGCAAGCTGTCCTCGGTCGCCTGACCCGGCGCGACGAGGGCTGAGCCGGACCGGGGACAGGGCNGGGTCAGGACCGGGTCAGGACCGGGTCAGGACCGGGTCAGTGCGACTGCCAGGCGTCCTCGTCGGCGGTCAACGACGTGATCGCCGACGGCAGCTCGCCGTCGGCGAGCTGCTGGATCGAGACCTGCTCGAAGACCTCGCGCAGCGAGCGCCGCGCGGCGATCCACACGTGCTGCAGGACGTCCGCGGAGTCGTTGTAGCTCACCGCCTCGGGGCGCAGGCCGTAGACGGAGACGAGCGGGCCGTCGACGGCCCGGATCACGTCGGCGACCGAGACCTCGATCGCCGGACGCCCCATCCGCCAACCGCCGGACTGGCCGCGCTGGCTCATCACCACGCCGGAGCGACGGAGGTCGGCCAGGATCGCCTGGAGGAAGCCGTGCGGGATCTCCTGCAGGCGACCCAGCTCCTCGGCGCTGACCGCCTTGCCGTCCGCGCGACCCGCCATCTCGATCAGCGCCCGCAGCGCGTAGTCGGACTTGGCGGAGACACGCATGGCCCCATTCTGTCAGATATCTCCACCTGGTCACTCGACGTACTCCCATTCCCCCCGGCCACCGGCGCACGTGGGAGGTGAGACATCACAGTGGCGAGTTCTTGCGCGGACCCAAGACCGCTCCTATCATTAAGTTACTGATCGGTAATGACGGCGGTCCCTACACCGCCGACGACGAGAGAGCGGTTGAGCAGTGAGCCACTACAAGACCAACCTGCGGGACATCGAGTTCAACCTCTTCGAGGTGCTCGGTCGTGACGAGGTCCTGGGCACCGGCCCGTTCGGCGAGATCGACAGCGAGACGGCGCGCGCCATCCTCGGCGAGGTCGAGCGCCTCTCCCGCGAGGACCTGGCCGCCTCCTACGAGGACAGCGACCGCAACCCGCCCGTCTTCGACCCCGCCACCCACACCGCGCCCATCGGCGAGTCCTTCACCAAGAGCTACCAGGCCTGGATGGACTCCGAGTACTGGCGCCTGCAGATCAGCGAGGAGCTCGGCGGCACGCCCGCCCCCTCCAGCCTGGTCTGGGCCCTGGGCGAGATGGTGCTCGGCGCCAACGCCCCCATCTGGATGTACGCCGCGGGTCCGGCCTTCGCCGGGGTCGTGCACCGCAACGGCAACGACCGGGACAAGCGCATCGCCCAGATCATGGTCGAGCGCCAGTGGGGCGCCACGATGGTGCTCACCGAGCCGGACGCCGGCTCCGACGTGGGCGCCGGTCGCACCAAGGCGACCCCNAACGACGACGGCTCGTGGAACATCGAGGGCGTCAAGCGCTTCATCACCTCGGCCGAGCACGACATGAGCGAGAACATCATGCANCTCGTGCTGGCCCGCCCGGTCGGCGTCGAGGGCGTCGGCGGTCCCGGCACCAAGGGCCTGAGCCTCTTCCTGGTCCCGAAGATCCACTTCGACCACGAGAGCGGCGAGCTGACCGGCGAGCGCAACGGCGCCTACGTCACCGGTGTCGAGCACAAGATGGGGATCAAGGTCTCCAACACGTGCGAGGTCACCTTCGGCGACGCCTCCATCGGTGGCGGCGAGCCCGCCAAGGGCTGGCTGCTGGGCGAGGTGCACGACGGCATCGCCCAGATGTTCCAGGTGATCGAGAACGCCCGGATGATGGTCGGCTCCAAGGCCATCGCCACCTTGTCGACCGGCTACCTCAACGCCCTCGACTACGCCAAGCAGCGCGAGCAGGGCGCCGACCTCACCCAGTCCGGTGACAAGACCGCTCCCCGCGTCACGATCACCCACCACCCCGACGTCCGTCGGTCGCTGATGGTGCAGAAGTCGTTCTCCGAGGCGATGCGCGCGCTGGTGCTCTACACCGCCACCTGGCAGGACAAGATCCAGCTCGCCGAGCACGCCGGCGACGCCCAGGACGCCGAGGAGCTCCAGGCCTTCAACGCCGTCAACGACCTGCTCCTGCCGATCGTCAAGGGCTACGGCTCGGAGCGCTCCTGGGTGCTGCTCGGCACCGAGTCGCTGCAGACCTTCGGCGGCTCCGGCTTCCTGCAGGAGTACCCGATCGAGCAGTACGTACGCGACGCCAAGATCGACACCCTCTACGAGGGCACGACCGCGATCCAGGGCCAGGACTTCTTCTTCCGCAAGATCGTCAAGGACCAGGGCAAGGCGCTCGGCCTGATCGCGGCCGAGATCCAGTCGTTCATCGACTCCGAGGCCGGCAACGGTCGGCTCAAGAACGAGCGCCAGCTCCTCGCCACGGCGCTGGACGACGCCAACGCGATGGTCGGTCACATGATCAACGACCTGATGTCGGCCCAGGACGAGATCCGCAACATCTACAAGGTCGGCCTCAACACCAGCCGTCTGCTGATGGCGCTCGGCGACGTCGTGTGCGCCTGGCTGCTGCTGCGCCAGGCCGAGGTCGCGCTGGAGAAGCTGACGAGCGGCGACGCTGCGTCCCTGGGCAAGGACCAGGCCTTCTACGAGGGCAAGGTCGCGGCCGCGCAGTTCTTCGCCCAGTACAACCTGCCGAAGGTCAGCGCCGAGCGCGCCATCGCCGAGGCGACCGACCTGTCGCTGATGGACCTCGACGAGGCCTCCTTCTGATCGCTGTCCCCACGACGACGGCCCGCCGCCCCCAGGGGNGGCGGGCCGTCGTACGTCTCGAGGTCCCTCAGAGCGGGGCGCCGCGCAGGTTCGCCGGCTGCCGGTACTTCACGGTGCCGACGATCTGCTGGTGGGCCTTGAGGTTGACGCCGCGCACGACCACGGAGACCGGCTCCCGGGCGTAGACGTTGGTGCGTTGGTACTTCAGCTCGTTTTGCGGGGTCTCGCGGAACCACGTGTAGCCCCAGTCACCCTTCCACGGCTCCGACGCGGACCCGTTCTGCCCCGAGAAGTAGTCCGTCGCCGCCGCGACCGACTTCCACAGCGTGTAGCGGATCTCGCCGCGACCGTGCCGGGTCTTGCGCTGGCAGGTGAGGATCACCAGCCGTGGCCCACCGACGGTCGGGTCGCTGACGCAGCTGTAGTTGCTGGGGTAGACCCACTCCAGGCCGGCCCTGCCGCTCAGCGCCGGACACTCGTCGTAGCCGTAGGTCTCGTCGCCGTTCCAGCACCTGAACGTCGGAGGCGGTGGGGGTGTCGCGGTCGGAGCGGGGGTCTGCTGCGGCGGCTCGTTCGGCTGCGTGTCGTCGTCGCCGCGCGGTCCCGGGTTCCCGCCCCCCTTGCCGCCCTGCTCGCCACCCTGCTTGCCGCCCCCCTTGCCGCCCCCCTTGTCGCCCTGCGTGCCGCCCCCGGTGCCCGACCCGTCGCCCTCGCTCGCGCCCGGGTCGCCCGTGCCGGGGTCGGTGAGCGCCCCGGGGTCCGTCACGACACCGGCGTCGGAGTCGTTGCCCGAGCCGCCCGTGCTGCCGCTGCCCTGCCGGCCCCGGCGCCCCTTCGTGGCGCTCCCGCCCTTCCGGGTCGAGGCGCCCGACGGCTCGTCGCTCGCCTCGTCGGACGCCGTCGACTCCCCCGTCTCGCTCGGCACCGGAGCGCTCGAGGCCGGGGAGGCGGCGCCGGCCACGCCGGAGAGCTCCACGCTGCGCTCCCCTGCGGTGGCGGCCACCACGGCGTAGGTGCCCACGACGGCGAGCAGGACGGCGATCGCGGCGGCCAGCACGGCCACGAGCGGTCGACGCGGGGAGCGGCCGGACTCCTCGGCGAGCGCCGGAGGCGTGCCGGTCCCGCCACCGGCGCCTCCGCCCCCGGACGCGCCGGCGACCACGCCGGGCACGATGACGTGGCGGATCGCGGTGACGTCGGGCAGCTCCAGGGCACCCGGGGCGAGGGAGGCCGCCGAGACGAGGTCGGACGTCATCGCCCGCGCCGAGGGGTACCGCTCGGCGGGGTCCTTCGCGAGGGCGCGGGTGAGGATGAGGTTGATGGCGCGGGAGAAGTCGTCGGCGGCGGGCAGCTGCGGCAACGGAGCCTGCAGATGCGCCATCGCGACCTCGACGTCGCTGCCGACGTACGGCGCGGTGCCGGTCAGCGTCTGCCACAGCACACAGCCGACGGAGTAGACGTCCGCCGCCCCGTCCGCCTGCTCGCCCTGGTGACGCTCGGGCGCCATGTAGGGGAAGGACCCCACCAGGGCCCCGGTACGGGTGACGTCACCTCCGGCGCTGGTGGCGATCCCGAAGTCGCACAGCACGGCCTGGAGACGGCCGTCCCGACGGCGCAGCAGCACGTTGCTCGGCTTGACGTCGCGGTGCACCACACCGACACCGTGCGCGTCGCCCAGGCCGTCGAGGACCTGCCCGACGACGTCCAGCGCGACGGCCGGCGCCAGGGCGCCCTCCCGCCGGAGAAGCTGGAGCAGGTCGCCGTCCGGGACGATCTGGGTGACCAGGTAGAGGCAGCCGTCGAGCTCGCCGTAGTCGTGGACGGCCACGACGTGGGGGCTCTCGACCCGCGAGAGCGAGAGCGCCTCCCGCTCGAAGCGGGCACGGTACTCCGCGTCCTCGGCCCACTGGGGCGTGATGATCTTGAGGGCCACGAGCCGATCCAGGGACGTGTCGCGCGCGGCGTACACGATGCCCATGCCGCCCCGCCCCAGCTCGCTCTCGAGGCGGTAGCGGCCGAAGTCCTCGCCGAGGGAGGGCATGCGCATGGGACGACTCCAGGTCAAACGGTCGGTGGGCCTCGCGCACCCTGCCCGCGCCGAGGCCCGCACAAACCTGGTCAACGGACCTCGCCCGGAGGTTTCACAGGACCGGTTGCTGGTGAGGCTCTGCGGAGCCCGACCTCCCACCTCCCGAACGGAAGACCCTTCATGCGATCCCTCCTGCGCGGCACCATCGCCGCCGTCGCCCTCTCCCTGGCACCCGTCGCCGTCGTCACGTCGACCTCGGCGCCCGCCCATGCCGCAGCAGAGGTGGCGACGACGTCCTCCTTCAGCGACTCGATCACCAAGCGCGGCGAGTTCGGCCGCTACTTCTCCGTCAGCGGCGGCGTCGACGCCGCCGACGAGTCCTTCATCGACGTCGGCGAGGCCCGCCTGCAGGTGCAGAAGCCGGGCTCGTCCACGTGGAAGACCATCGAGGTCGCCAGCGGGGTCGGGTTCGCCTCCTTCCCCGACTACGACTCCTACCGCAGCAACGTCAAGCTCCGGATCGCCTACACCGGCGGGACCTCGGACGACACCACCTACCTGCCGTCGGTCTCGAAGGCGATCAGCATCAAGGTGCTGCGCAGCGTCGACTTCTCGAGCGTCTCGGGCAAGCGTCAGCCGACGTCCGACGTCAAGGTCAAGCCGAAGTTCGGCAAGAAGAAGCTGATCATCCAGAAGAAGAAGGGCAAGAAGTTCACGACCTTCAAGAAGGTCAGGACGAACAAGAAGGGCAAGGCCCGCTTCTCGGTCCCGGGCTCGAGCAAGGGCATCAAGTACCTGCTGGTCGTCCCGAAGGACAAGTTCTTCGTCGCGACCAAGATCCCGTTCGAGGCCACCCGCTTCTGAGCCAGACCCACCCCTGAGCCGCTGGAGCCGCTGCGGCGGCTCGTCGACCGCCCGCCGTCCCGCCCCGGGACGGCGGGCGGTGTCGCCTCGGGGCTCCCGGGGATCAGCGGTGGAGGGCTCGAGCAGCCGAGCGGACGGCGTCGCTGAGACGCGTCAGGGTCGGGGACTCCAGGCGCCACCGCTGCCAGTGCAAGGCGACGTCGACCCGGTTGCGTGCCCCCAGGGCGACCAGCCGTCCGGCCGCCAGGTCCGGATCGAGCTGCGGAGCGGGCAGGAGGCCCCAGCCGAGCCCGCGCCTGATGGCCTCGTGGAAGTCGGCCGAGGTCGGCACCCGGTGCACCACCGGGGGCGCCGCAAGACCGCGCCCGGCGAGGAAGTCGTGCTGCAAGGCGTCCTTGTCGTTGAAGACCACGGCCGGCATCCGGGCCCAGTCGAACCGACCGCGTCCCAGGCTCCACCGCGCGGCGAACGACGGCGCCGCCGCTGGTCGGTAGCGCAGCGCACCGAGCGACTCCGAGCGACACCCCTGCACCGCGACGGGGTCCGAGGTCACCGCGCCCAGGACGTCTCCGCGGCGCAGGAGGTCGGCGGAGTAGGCCTGGTCCTCCACCTGCAGGCGCAGCGAGACACCCTCCCACCGGGCGACGTCGTCGAGCACCCCGCGGAACCACGTCGCCAGCGAGTCGGCGTTGACCGCCACCCGGAGCTCGACCCGGTGATCCTCCCCGAGGTCTCCGACATCGGCGCGGAGATCGTCGTACAGCAGGGCGGTCTGGCGGGCGAGGCGCACGAACGCGGTCCCGGCCTCGGTCGCCGCGCACGGAGTCGTACGACGTACCAGCACCTGGCCGGTCGCCGACTCCAGCGCCCGGATCCGTTGACTCACCGCGCTCGTCGTGACGTGCAGGTGGCGTGCTGCGGCCTCGAAGGTGCCGTGGTCGACGATCGCCGCGAGGGCGGCGAGCTGGTCCGGGTGCGGCAGCATGAAGCAACTCTAAAGGTTGATGAGAATCATTCGCTGGCCTTCACAGCCGGATCCTCCTAGCGTGGACACGTGCTCACCTCCGCCGCCACGGGTCTCCTGACGGGACTCGCCCTGATCGTCGCCATCGGCGCGCAGAACGCGTTCGTGCTGCGTCAGGGCCTCGCGCGCCGCCACGTCGGGCCGGTGGTCGCGGTGTGCGCGCTCTCGGACCTCCTGCTCATCGTCGCCGGCGTCTCGGGCATCGGTGCGGTCGTCGACAACGCCGGCTGGGTGATCGACGTGGTGCGGTGGGCCGGCGTCGCCTTCCTGACCTGGTACGGCGTCAGCTCGCTGCTGCGCGCCCGGCACCCGATGGCCCTCGAGGCCGCGCGGGGCGACACCGCCACCCTGCGTGCCACGGTGATCAAGGCGCTGGCCCTGACCTGGCTCAACCCCCACGTGTACCTCGACACCGTGCTGCTGCTCGGCTCCATCGCCAACACCGACGAACGCCCGTGGTGGTTCGCGGCGGGTGCCGGGACGGCGAGCATCGCGTGGTTCGCCGGCCTCGGCTTCGGCGCCCGCCTGGCACACCGGCGGCTGTCCACGCCACGGGCCTGGCAGGTGCTGGACGTGCTGATCGGCGTCACCATGCTCGCCATCGCGCTCGGTCTCGCCCTCGAGGGCTGACCTCGCTACGGTCTTCGGCATGAGCCACGCGGAGAGCGCCCAGCCCGACCACCACCAGACCGACCAGGAACGCCTCGCGGGCTACATCGACGTGTGGGCCGGCGCGATCGACGACTTCTGCGCGGTGCTGGACCAGGTCCCGGCCGAGCAGGCGACGACCCCGACCGACCTCGCCGGCTGGGACGTCCGCGCGGTCGCGGCGCACACCGCGCACCTGGAGAGCATCCTCGCCGGCAACCCCGAGGAGACCGCCGACGTGGGCGAGCCTCCGCACGTCACCGGGTTCATGGGCCTCTACACCGAGATCGGCGTCGTCAACCGCCGGGAGACCCCGCTGCCGCAGATCACCGCCGAGATCCGCGACGTCACCGCGGCCCGGCTGGCGATGCTGCGGGCGGACCCACCCACCGACGGCTCGGCCACGCCGGAGACGATCTTCGGCGGGGTGCCGTGGACCTGGGAGGTCCTGCTCCGCAACCGGCCGCTCGACGTGTGGATGCACGAGCAGGACGTACGGCGCGCGATCGGGCTGCCGGGTGGGCTGGACTCCGCCGCCGCCCAGCACACCGCCGACTACCTCACCGAGAGCTTCGGCTTCGTGGTCGCCAAGAAGGCGGCCGCGCCTGCCGGCACCACGGCGGTGCTCGCCGTCGAGGGGTCGGCGCCGATCGCGTTCGCGGTCAACGACGCCGGCCGCGGCGAGCGCCTCGACGCCGTACCGGACCATCCGACGCTCACCCTGAGCTGCGACCGCGAGTCGTTCATCCTGCTCGCGGGCGGTCGCCGCACTCCGGCACCGGGGGCCGTGACCGTCGAGGGCGACCAGTCACTGGGACAGCAGGTCCTCGACGCGATGGCCACCACCCCGTGAGGCCCGCCTGCGCCGACGACCGCCCGATCGGCGGTCAGGCGTAGGCCACCTGCTGCTCGAGCTGCTCGGTCAGCAGCGCCACCAGTGCCTCGAGCTGGACGTCGACCGAGGAGGACACCTCCGCGTCCGAGCCATCGAGGGCTACCGCGGCCAGTCCGGCCTTGGAGTCGATCAGCTCGGCGACCTTGGTGTCGATCGTCTGCGAGGCGATGATCCGCCAAGCCGTGACCGGCTCGGCCTGACCGATGCGGTGGATCCGGTCGATCGCCTGGGTCTGCTCCGCGTCCGTCCAGGACAGCTCGGCCAGCACCATGTTGGAGGCGACCTGGAGGTTGAGGCCCACCCCGGCGGCGGTGAGCGAGCAGACGATCACCTGCACGTCGGGGTCGTTGAGGAACGCGTCGATCGCCGCCTCGCGCGCCTTCGGCGTCTGGTCCCCCCGGATCGAGGAGTAGCGCAGGCCGCGCCGCTCGAAGGTCTCCTCGGCGACGTCCATGACGTCGATGTGCTTGGCGAAGAAGACGACCTTGCCGACGCTGCGCGCCAGCTGGGCCGCGTAGTCGGCGGCGAGGCCGGCCTTGGCCTGACCGATCCGGCGCATCATCGTGAAGACGTTCTCGCCGGTCTTGGTGGTCGTGGTGTCCTCGCGCTCCCAGGTGGCCACGCGGCGGACCAGCTCGTGGTCGATCCCCTCCACGGTGACACCCGAGGTCCGGGCCTCGAGGGCACTCTCGTACCGCTTGACCAGGCGACGGGCCAGGACCCGCTCGGCCTCACGGATCGAGCGGCCGGCCTCGTCGTCGAGCTCGACCGGGAGGTCGGCGACCCGACGCGCCGGGATGTCGGCGGCCACGTCGACCTTGCGGCGCCGTACGATCCCGCGCTCGATCACGATGTTGCGCGCGCTGGGGTAGAAGCCCGGGTCGATGGGCGTGAGACCTCGCTCCTCGAGCGCAGCCATCAGCTCGCCCTTGGGGGCGTTCTCGCCGATCCAGCCGAGGAACTGCCAGATGGCACGGAAGTCGTCGATGTCGTTGATCAGCGGGGTCCCGGTCAGGGCCATCATCAGCGGACGGGCGCTGCGCTTACGGATCTTGTCCGCCAGCTGGAGCACGTGCTGGGAGCGCTGCGAGGTCTTGTTCTTGATGAAGTGGGCCTCGTCGACGACCATCCCGCGGAAGCCGAAGTCGCCCAGCCAGCCGACGTGCCGGTCGAGGACCTCGTAGTTGACGACCACGATGTCGGCGAACCCGTCGACGTTGCCGCCGTTGCCGTGGATCACCGTCACGGGGTGCTCGGGGGTCCACAGCCCGGCCTCGCGGGCCCAGTTGGCCTTGACCACGTTGGGGACCACGACGAGCAGGGGGTAGGCCTCCGCGGCCTCCGCGGCCAGCAGCGCCTGGGCGGTCTTGCCCAGACCGGGCTCGTCGGCCAGCAGGAACGTGCGGTGCCCCTCCTTCGCGGCCGCGACCACCTGGGCCTGGTGCGGCATCAGGTGCCGTCCGCCCGCCGCGTTGAGCGTCGCGGCCTCCGGCAGCGGCATGCAGGACGAGGAGCCGCCGTACTCGAAGGACTGGAGCAGGGGGCCGATGAGCTCCCACGTCGCCAGGCGACGCCCGGAGACCTGGGGCTGCGCGGCCGAGAAGTCGGGGACCAGGAAGGGGTTGGCGAGCTGCCGCGAGATGACCGACTGCGGCACGACCTGACGCTCCACCACCGGCGGGGCGTCCTCGTCGACGACCTCCTCCACCGGTTCCGGTGCCTCGATGCCGGCGGCCTTGAGCATCTCCGCCTTCAGCTCGAGGGCCGAGTAGGAGACGTCGGCGTCCTCGGCCAGGAGCGAGAGCAGCGTCGTGTCGCGGGTCGCGGTCTTCGCCAGGATCGTGCCGATGCCGTCGAGCCGCTTGAGCTGCTCGCCGCGCTGGCCCTCCGAGATGGACTGGTCGGCCTTGACCCGGATCCGCTCCTCGCGCGCCAGCTGGGCGACGACCTGGAACTTCGTGCGCGCCGCGGGCTTCACCGAGCCACGCTGGACCCCCTGCTCGACCTCACGCACCGCGCGGGCCAGCACCGGGATGATCCCCTCGTTGTCCAGCTCGCGACGGTTGCGCTGGCCCCGGCGGTTGCCGTTGCCTGAACCGTTGCCGCCGTTCTTCGGGGCCGTGCGGGTGTTGCCGGACTGACGCTGTCCTCGTCGAGCCAAAGGCTCTTCCTCCTCTGGGACGCCGCGGCGCGTGCGCCGGGGCGGTATGGCGCCGTCGCGCCGACCTGCGGGGCAGGGCCCCGGTGGGTCGGTGGACGGGAGTCGCGCGCCGATCAGCCTGCAGATCGGGGCGGAGTCACCGGACGCAGCTGCGTGCGGGGCCGGTGCTGCTCACAGCGTAGCGCGGGATCGGGCGGGACGTGGGATCGCCGGCGATCCGGGCACCGGTCCCGACCACCAGCCCCACCACCAACCCCACCGCCGTCACCTGGCCGGGCGTCACAGCCAGGGGTCGGGCGAGCGCTCAGGACTGGGGGTAGAGGTTCTGGACGCGCAGCTGACCACGGGCGATCACCGTGCCGTCGGCGTCGTTCACGGTCTCGACGACCCAGACCTGTTGGGAGCGCCCCTGGTGCAGGGGGGTGGCGGTCGAGGTCAGCGTGCCCTCACGCACCGCCCGGTAGAAGTCGGTGTTGTTGTTGACGCCCACGCACTGACCCCGGTCGCCGAGCCACAGCGCGGAGCCCACGCTGCCCAACGACTCCACGACGCTGCAGTGCACACCGCCGTGCACGATCCCGTAGGGCTGGTGCAGCTCCGGCTTGGCGGCCCAGGTCGCGACGACGCGCGACCCGGTGAGCTCGACGTACTCCAGGCCGATGTAGGCGGAGAACGGGTCGGTCATCGTGGCAGGGTCCATGCCGCCATTGAACCGTGCCTCGAGGGCCGGTTGCGGCCAACCCGTCACCATGGGCGCATGACGGCGGGGTTGACGGTGGGGTTGACGGCGGCAGCAGGCACCTGGAGCGAGATCTGGGACCGGGCGACCGCCGTCCGGCCCGTGCCCGACGCGGGCTTCGTGCTGCTGACCGGGCTCGTCGCCCTCGCACTGGTCCTGGCACCTCCGACCTGGCCGCGCGTCCGCCTGGGTGTCACGGTCGTGCACGAGGCCGGTCACGCCGTCGTGGCCGTGCTGGTGGGTCGGCGCCTGAGCGGCATCCGGCTGCACTCCGACACCTCGGGCCTCACCGTGTCCCGGGGCCGGCCGAGCGGTCCCGGCGTGGTCGCGATGATGGCCGCCGGCTACCTCGCCCCGGCCGCCGTCGGGGTCGGCGCCGCTCTGCTGCTCGCCGCCGGCCGGGGCGTGACGATGCTGTGGCTGCTCCTGCTGCTGATGGCGGCCCTGCTCGTCTGGATCCGCAACGTCTACGGACTGGCCACGGTGGTGCTCGGCGGGGTCGGCGTCGGCCTGCTCACCTGGTACGGCGACCCCGAGCTCCAGTCGGTCGTCGCCTACCTGATCGCGTGGCTGCTGCTGCTCTCCGCGCCGCGACCCCTCGTCGAGCTGCTCGGCACCGGCCGGACGCGGCGCCGGACCACCGATCCCGACCAGCTCGCCCGGCTCACGCGGGTGCCGGCCCTGGTCTGGATCTGGTTGTTCCTGGCGGCGAACCTGGCCGGCCTGGCGCTCGGCGTCACCACGTTGGCCCCCGACCTGCTGGCCTGACGGCCCGGCTGTCTGTCTGACGGCCTGCCTGACTGGCAGCCTGACTGCGTGACGGCCTGCCGACGAGCCCCTACCCGGTCGCGAGCTCGTCGAGCACGCCCCGGGCCGCGCGGTGGCCGCTGACAAGGGCTCCCTGGATCGACGCGGTGTCGCGATGGTCGCCGCACACCACGAGGCCGGACGGCAGGACGACGGGACGAGCCACGTCGAGCGGCGGAGCCTGCACAGGGAGCGCGTGCCGGATCTCGTGGCGCGCGAGGCTCTCCCAGTCGGCGAAGGCGTCGTCGCCAAGCAGCTCGGCGGCGTGCCGTCGCATCGCCGGCTCGCTCGGCACGGGCCTCCCGTCGGCGATCAGCGCCGAGGCCTGCACCAGGTGCTTGCCGGCCGGGGCATAGGTCGCTGCCGCGTGCGAGACGACGGCGGTGTTGACCAGGGGGCCCGTCGGCCGAGGACGAGCATCCACGTGCAGCAGGCGCGAGGCGGTGGGGGTGCGCGCAGCGGCGTACCAATGGGTGACCACGCCGCGCATCGGGCGTACCGGCAGGCCGGTGAGGCTGCCGGCGGCCGCCTGGCCGGTCGCGACCACCACTCGGCGGGCGGTGATCGGACCGTCGTCGGTCCGCACGTCGAACCCGCCCTGGCGCGCCTCGATCCGCCCCACCGGGGTCCCCAGCCTGACCCGGTCGCCGAGCGGTGCGGCCAGCTGGTGAGGCAGTGCCTGCATGCCGGCGGCAGGCAGGCCCGGGTCACCGGCGAGGAAGCTGACCGTGAGCAACCGGGCGAAGGTGGCCGAGGAGGCCCCCGTGTCGTCGAGCAGCACTCCCGCGAAGAACCTCTCCAGGACGCGGCGCAAGGTCCCGCTCAGGCGCGCCGCGTCGAGGGAGTCGGCCAGGGTGGTGTCGGCCTCACGTCGCAGGGCGTCGAGCCGACGTCCGCGAGGGTCTCGGGCCAGGGGACGCAGCCACCGCAGCAGACCGGGCAGTCCGCGCAGCTCGCAGGCCGCCCCGCGCACGGTGCTGCCGAGCAGGCCGGGAGCACGCAGCGGGTGACCGAGGCGGAGCAGCCGGTCCGTGGTGAGGGCGGCCACGCCGGCGTCGAAGGAGCCGAGCCCGAGTGCCGCCGTGTCGACCCAGCGCCGCACGGCGGGGTAGGCGGGGTTGAGGAGCTGGAAACCGTGGTCGACCTGGAACCCGTCGACCCGATCGGTGCGGATCCGCCCGCCGACCTCGGACCCGGCCTCGAGGACCACCACGCCGAGGCCGGCCGCGACGAGCTCGGCGGCACAGCGCAGTCCGGCGAGCCCCGCGCCGACGACCACGACGTCGGTGTCCACGTCCTGGCCCCTCAGCGCCGCATCTTGGCGTCGACGTAGGACACCGAGCGGTTGAAGAGCGAGGTGAGGGCGCCGATGTCGGTGCGGCCGGTCACGACGGGCGCGGCGAGCTCGTCGACGACATGGGCGGCGCGCCTCGAGCCGGCCGCCGACGCCACTGCGGCGCACACCCGAGCGGCCTCGCGCACCGGCTCGGGGTCGACGGTCCAGAGCGTCTCGAAGACGCGCTCCATGTCGGGCACGTCGACCTGGCCGGGGAGCTCCCAGGCCGTCAGGGCCATCCCCAGGGACGGGGTGTCACACACGACCGCCCACTCCCGGATCATCGGGGCGTCCGGGGCGAGCGGGATGCACACCGGGGGCTCGTCGGCGACCGCGTCGAAGTCGGCGAAGACGAACGTCGAGTCGGAGACCCGCGCGATCTCGGCCCATCGGGCACGGGCCGACTCGAAGCGGGAGACCTGCTGGAAGGCACCGAAGACGTGGCCCCGTCTGGCCTGGGCGCAGAACTCGTCCTCGATCGCCCANGACATGCCGAGCAGNGTGCTCTTNGCCAGCTGCGTGGGCTGCAGGGCTGGGTGNGTGGCGCGCAACCGGGCGAAGACCGAGTCGTTGCCGANNGGNGCCGANGACTGCTCGTCGANAGCCTGNGCGATGGCGACGTCCAGNCGGATCCCGGCNCCGCGCAGACCGACCACCCGACGTACGGCGGCCACGTCGGCCGGCCCGAAGCGACGGTGCCCGCTGGGTAGCCGGGTCGGCTCGGGAAAGCCGTGCCGGGTCTCCCAGATCCGCAGGGTGGCGGCGGAGACGCCGGTGGCCTCGGCCAGGTCGCCGATGCTCAGATGTGCCACGCGGGTGTCGGTCGCCACAGGCGTCTACCTCTCGTCGGCGGAGACTGCTCGTCAGACCGAGGACGCACGGTCGGTGTGGCGAGCACACTACAGAACCTCCACAGGCTGTGGAGGAATTTGTGGATGACGCCCGAGATCAGCCCACCAGCGCCTCGGGGCGGTCCCCCAGGCCGTGCTCCAACGCCCAGAGCATCGCCTGCGTGCGCCTCTGCACGCCCATCTTGCGGTAGGCGGTCCGGATGTAGGTCTTCACCGAGTTGATGCTCAGCGAAAGCTCGTCGCCGATCTCGCGGTTGCTCATGCCGGCCACGATCAGGGCGACGATGTCGCACTCCCGGGCGGTCAGCACCTTCAGTGCAGCCTCCGGGAGGGCCCGCGCCTCGTCGACGGCGTCGGCCGAGGCTTCCTCGAGCTCGTGCAGGTCCTGGTCGATCGTCTCGGTCACGAGTCGTCCCGCCACCAGGTCCTCGAGGTCGACGACGAGCCGTGACGCGGTGTCGTTCTTACTCAGGTAGGGACGCGCCGTGGGGAGCGGCAGCTGCGAGGCCTCCGCCCAGCTGTAAACCGCGGTCTGCGCCTGACTGTGCCGCTGGAGGTCGCGCAGCAGCGACTCCGCGGTGCCGCAGAGCCCCAACGGCTCGTAGAGCACCACGTCGAGCGCGTCGGGCCGGGCGATGGCCTCGCGGTGCTCCACCATGACCACGCGCGTCGCGAACGGCTCCAGCAGGGCCTTGAGGCCCGCGGTCGCCAGGTCGGAGTCATCGACCAGCGTGATCTTGAGGGGTGCTGCCCTACCAGTGCTCTCGATCATGATCACTCGCTCCTCTGGGATCGGGTGAGGACACGACGGGGGCCACGGCGGCGCCTCGTTCACCTCATCCTGATGTTGAAGAACGTACCGGAAACCTGAACAGGATGTCTAGTATTATCACCCGTGCGGGTGACCCGGGCGAGCGGTCCGCTCCTTCGTCACGACCACCGAGCCGCCAGGGCCCGACCCAGGTCCCTGCCCGAGCGCCACGCGGTCTCGACCTTGGGAGCCTCGCCCCAGCCGTCGCCGCAGATCCCGAGCCCGCTGTCGCTCAGCCGGAAGGCGGCGGCACGTGTCCCGGTGGGCCGGGCCAGCGACCACCGGTGCACGTGGGTCTCCAGCGGCGCGGGCAGCCCCAGGATGCGCCCCAGACCGGCCAACAGGTGGGGCACGGCGCCAGAGGGATCGTCGAGATGGTCGGCGGCGAGTCCGGGGGTGGAGTGCGCCACCAGCACGGGAGCCCCGTCCCCCCGACGGCGTCCGTCGTCGGCGATCCAGCTGACCGCCCGGTCACCGTTGACGAAGGCCCCGTGGAAGACACCGCTCGGCGTCACCTCGTCCCACGTGCGCTCCGCCCAGGTCGCCACGAGCGCGATGATCGGCTCCGAGGGCCGGTCCAGGCCGGCCGCCTCGTGCTGCAGACCCGGCCCCAGCAGCCGTCGCGCCTGGTCGTCAGGCATCGCCAGCACCACCGCTCGAGCCGGTGCGCCGTCGACCCGGAGGGCGTCGTCGGGGCCGGCGTCGACGCTCACCACCGCGGCCTGCTCCACCTGGAGACCGACGGCGAGGTCCTCCACGAGCGATCGCAGTGCTCCCGGAGCGCCCCAGCGCAGAGGCCCCGCGGTCTCGCGCGCCGGCTCCCCCGCGTCGAGCACCGTGAATTTGTCGGTCCAGGGGCGGGCCAGGCCCCGCCGGTGCCAGTCGTCGATCACGGCGGCGAAGTCGTCGTCGGACGCGGTCAGGTAGGAGGCACCCAGGTCGGTGGCTCGGCCACCGAGTCGCTTGGAGCCCATCCGGCCGCCGAGGCGGCGTCCCCGGTCGACCAGCCGCACCGGCACGCCGGCCGCGACCAGCTCACGCGCACAGGCGACGCCGGCGATCCCGGCACCCACGACGACGACCGGTGCCTGCTTCATGCGCTCAGCCTGGCAGGCCGGCGCCGACGCGCTGCTCACCCCGGAGTGCGGCGGCCTGGGACGCCACGATCGCCGCCATCGCCGGGCGGGCGCTGCGGCAGAAGTACGGCACGCTGAGGAAGCCGTGCGGCATCAGGTGGAAGTCCTCCACGCGCGCGTGCCCACCTGCGGCGGCCAACGCCTCGGCGTACTCGACCCCCGCGTCGTGCAGAGGATCGAGCCCGGCCACCACGACCACCGCGGGCGGCAGGCCGGAGAGGTCGGCGGCGTGGCGCGGCGACATCCGCCAGTCGGTGCGGTCGGCGGACTCGTCGACGTAGTGACGCAGGAAGACGTCCATGTCCGCGTTGCTGAGGATGATCCCGCGGGTGTTGGCGAGGTACGACGCGCTCTCGCGCAGCGCGTCGGTCAGGTCGGTGGCCGGGTAGATCAGGGCCTGGTGAGCGATCTGCGGGCCGCCCTCCTCCCGAGCCATCAGCGTGACGACCGCTGCGAGATTGCCCCCGGCACTGTCCCCCATCACCCCGATCCGGGCCGGGTCCCCGCCCAGCTCGGCAGCGTGCGCGGCCGTCCACAGCAGCGCCGCGTAGCAGTCCTCGATCGCCGCCGGGAAACGGTGCGTCGGGGCCAACCGGTAGTCGACGGACACCACGAGCGCCTCGAGGTCGGCGGCCACCGTCGAACAGATCCAGTCGCCCTGCCGGGCATTGCCCAGGGCGAACCCGCCGCCGTGGAAGTTGAGGACCACGGGCATCGGACCGCTGCCCGGCCCGCGCCCGGCCGGCGTGTACAGACGCACCGGCAGCTCGCCGTACGCCGTCTCGATCGCGCTGCCGGTGATGTCGACGCCGGGGCGCGCGTGACCGAGGAACAGTCCGGCGACCCAGGCCGCCGGGCCGGCGTCGGGGATCCGGGCGGTCTGGACCTGCGCGAGTCGCGCGGCGTCCATGTGCTCGATCGACAGTCCCTTGTTGGCCTTCATCAGCCGGTCGATCACACGGACGCCGGCCGGGAGCTTCGGGTCACTCATGGGACCCGATTCTGTCAGGCGGCCGATGAGGCGCCGCCGGATCGGGCCGGCTCGAGCGCCCCCGCGACGACGTCGAGGACGTCGGCGACCGGGTGCACCCTCACGGCTTCGAGCACGTCGGCGGGGACGTCGTCGAGGTCGGGCTCGTTGCGCAGCGGGACGAACACCTCGCTCAGTCCGGCGCGCTGGGCGGCGAGCAGCTTCTGCTTGAGACCGCCGATCGGCAGCACCCGGCCGTTGAGCGTGACCTCACCGGTCATCCCGACGTCGGAGCGGACCGGGCGGCCGGTCGCCAACGACGTCAGCGCCGTGACCATCGTGATCCCCGCCGACGGACCGTCCTTGGGCACCGCACCGGCGGGCACGTGGAGGTGGATGGCGCGGTCGAGCGTCGCGGGGTCGACCCCCAGCGCCTCGGCGTGGGCGCGCACGAAGGTCAGTGCGATCTGCGCGGACTCCTTCATCACCTCGCCGAGCTGACCGGTGATGGTCAGCCCCGCCGGGCCGTCGTGGGCGGTTGCCTCGATGAAGAGGACGTCGCCGCCGAGCCCGGTGACGGCGAGTCCGGTCGCGACGCCCGGGACCGTCGTGCGCTCCGCCGCCTCCGGGGTGAAGCGCGGGCGTCCGATGAGGCCCTTCAGGTCCGGCTGGTCGACGTCGATCCGGGTCAGCTCGGCCTCGGTGGCCAGGCGGGTCGCGGCCTTGCGCAGGGTCTTGGCGAGCAGTCGCTCCAGCTGTCGCACGCCGGCCTCGCGGGTGTAGTCGGCGGCCAGCTCGCGCAGCGCGGCGTCGCTGAGGGTCACCTCGTCGGCCCCGAGAGCAGCACGCTCGAGCTGGCGGGGCAGCAGGAAGTCGCGGGCGATCGCGACCTTGTCGTCCTCGGTGTAGCCGTCGAGGGTGACCAGCTCCATCCGGTCGAGCAGGGCGCTCGGGATCTGCTCGACCACGTTGGCGGTGGCGATGAAGAGCACGTCCGACAGGTCGAGGTCCAGCTCGAGGTAGTGGTCGCGGAAGGTGTGGTTCTGGGCGGGGTCGAGCACCTCGAGCAGGGCCGCGGCCGGGTCGCCGGAGTAGGCGCCGCTGCCGAGCTTGTCGACCTCGTCGAGCAGGACGACGGGGTTCATCGAGCCGGCCTCCTTGACCGCCCGCACGATGCGACCGGGCAGCGCCCCGACGTACGTCCGGCGGTGGCCGCGGATCTCGGCCTCGTCCCGGACGCCACCGAGCGCGACGCGCACGAACTCGCGCCCCAGGGTGCGAGCCACGGACTCGCCCAGGGACGTCTTGCCGACGCCGGGAGGTCCCGCGAGGAGGATCACCGCACCCGATCCACGCCCGCCGACGACCTCGAGGCCGCGCTCCGCCCGCCGGGCACGCACGGCGAGGTACTCGACGATCCGCTCCTTGACCTCGTCCAGGCCGTGGTGGTCGGCGTCCAGGACCGCCCGGGCCGCGGGAAGGTCGGTGGAGTCGGTGGTGCGGGTGCTCCACGGCAGGTCCAGGACCGTGTCGAGCCAGGTGCGGACCCACGAGGTCTCAGGACTCTGGTCGCTGGAGCGCTCGAGCTTGTCGACCTCCTGGAGCGCTGCCTCGCGCACAGCGTCGGGCAGGTCGGCGGTCTCGACGCGGGCGCGGTAGTCGTCGACGCCACCCGGTCGTCCGGCCTCGCCCTCACCAAGTTCTTCGCGGATGGCGGCGAGCTGCTGGCGCAGGAGGTACTCGCGCTGGGTCTTCTCCATCCCCTCGCGGACGTCGTCGGCGATCTTGTCGGTCAGGTCGGCCTCGGCGAGGTGGTCACGGGTCCAGGCGGTGACCTTCTCGAGGCGCTGCTCGACGTCGGGGGTCTCCAACAGCTCACGCTTGCGCTCGTCGGAGAGGTACGGCGCGTAGCCGGCCGTGTCGGCGATCGCGCTCGGGTCGGTGAGCCGGTGGACGGTGTCGATGACCTGCCAGGCCTCACGACGCTGGAGGACGGCCACGACCAGGCGCTTGTACTCCTCGGCCAGCTCGGTCACGTGCGCGCTCGGCTCGCCCTCAGGGTCGGCGACCGGGTCGACGTCGACCCAGAGCGCGGCGCCCGGGCCGCTGACCCCGCTGCCGATGCGGGCACGCCGTACGGCCTTGAGGACGGCGGCGGGCGCTCCCCCGCTCAGTCGGCCGACCTGCTCGATCGTGGCGACCACACCGTAGGAGGCATAGCGGTCGTCGAGACGGGGGGCGACCAGGAGCTGGGAGTCGGAGGACGCCCGGGCGGCGTCGATGGCGGCGCGGGCGGCCTCGTCCAGCTCCACCGGCACCACCATGCCGGGCAGGACGACGAGGTCGGTGACGAACAGGACGGGAAGCGATTGGCTCATACCCGCTCAACGGTGGGGATGTCGCGGCCTGTTCCGTTGTTCGTCGTGGGCGAACACGGACTCGTCGGTAGCCTTCTCCGGGTGAACAAGCGAGCACTCGTACGGCGCCCCGGCCCGCGGTTGGCGGAGGGCCTCGTCACCCACATCGAGCGGTCCAGCATCGACCTCGACCTTGCTCGACGCCAGTGGGACGGCTACGTCGCAGCGCTGCATGACGAGGGCTGGGAGACCATCGAGGTCCCTCCGGCCGACGACTGTCCCGACGCCGTCTTCGTCGAGGACGCCGTCGTCGTCCAAGGCGACCTCGCCGTCATCTCGCGACCCGGCGCCGACGAGCGCAAGCCCGAGACCTCCGCGGTCGAGGAGACCCTGCGCGAGCTGGACTATCGGATCGAGCGGATCGAGGCCCCCGGCACCCTCGACGGGGGCGACGTGCTCAAGCACGACGGGACCGTGTGGGTGGGACTCGGTGGCCGCACCAACCAGGACGGCGTCGACCAGCTCGCCGCCCTGCTGAGCGGGGTGGGCGCACGCGTGGTCGCCGTGCCGCTCACCCGGGTGCTGCACCTCAAGTCGGCCGTCACCGCGCTGCCCGACGGGACCGTGATCGGGTACCCACCGCTCGTCGACGACGCCTCGGTCTGGCAGGACTCCCCGGGCTTCCTCGAGGTCCCCGAGGAGCCCGGCTCGCACGTCGTGGTGCTCGACGACTCGACCGTGCTGATGTCCACGAGTGCTCCTCGTACGGCGGACCTGTTCGCCGCTCGCGGACTCCGCGTCGTCGCCGTCGACCTCACGGAGTACGAGAAGCTCGAGGGCTGCGTCACCTGCCTGTCGGTGCGCTTGCGTGGCTGAGTGATGAACCAGGATCCGGGTCGACTCGTGGCTCTCAGCCCGTAGGTGCAGTTGTTGCCATGCGCGCAGCCGTCCGGAGGAGGGTTGGGCAGTTTCGGCTACTTGTTCTCGACGGTGGCGATGACGATCGCTTCGTCCGCCCTTGCCATCGCCGCACTCAGTGCACCCGACATCCCCTCCTCGGTGCATCACCTTCGCACGGCGGTCGCGCTCACGATCGGCGCCGCGGCGGTGCTCCTGGAGCTCCTGCTCTTCCGCGGCGTTCTGTAGTCGCCCGACGTCGGCAGGCTCGACGTCTCGATGAGCGTCGCGGCTGTGGATCGAGGGCGCGTCGACGTCGGTCTACGTCCTGATCGGGTAGGTCTGGCCGGTGGCGTGGGCTTGGTGGTGGTGGAAGGGGCACAGCAGGACGGCGTCTCGGGTGTTCGTCTCGCCGCCGGTGGACCAGGGGGTGGTGTGGTGGACGTGGCAGAACGCCCCAGCGACGTCGCACATCGGGTGCTGGCAGTGCTGCTGCTCGATCAGCAGCGCCAACCGTTGGGGTCCGGTGTGGAACCGGTGTGACCTGCCGAGGTCGAGGACGTGACCGCCCGCGTCGAGGACCGCGGGGAAGACCTTCGCCTCGCACGCCAGCCGGATCAGCTGGCCCGGCGAGACCCCGGTACCGGTGTCGGTGTGGCCGGCCCTCTGAGTCCCGTCGGTGAAGGTCTCGGCCTCGGCGGTGATCACCACCGTGGCGGCCAAACCGCCCTGCCGGGGTAGGTGGTCGGTCGGGTAGCGCTCGATGTACTCGACGAACGCCAGACCCAGCTTGTGCGGGGTCGGCCTCTCGTAGTCGTAGGCACCCGCCCCCTCGGTCGCGCGCACGTGCTTCGGTGCGCCGAGAGCTTGGAGGGCCTTGCGGAACATCTCGGCCTGCAACTGAGGCAGCACGAAGGATCCGCGGATGGTGCCGTCACCACCGTGACGGAACCTCACCTCGGCGTTCTTCCTCGCCCGCTCCTCCTGCTCGGCCAACCGCTGGGCCTCACGAGCCTCGGCGGTCTCGGGGTCGAGGACCTCGCACAGCTTCTCCCCCAGCCGGCGCAGCTCGTGGGC
>NZZG01000181.1 GCA_002698575.1 Pimelobacter sp.
CAGTCAACGGATGCCGAAGGCACCGCGAAGCGGGCGCCGCAGGCGATCCTTGACGGCGAGACCCGGTCGACTAAGCGCGCGGGCGCCCCACCGACCACGAAGAACACCTCACCGACCACGAAGAGCACCCGCACCCACGAGGAGCGGGCGCGACACCCACCCGGCACAACAGACCACCCGGCACCGCACCGGGCACCACGATCACCCCCGACGAAGGGTCGCGCAGTAGCCTGACGACATGAGCACCCCGATCAGTCTCGGCATGCCCGAAGCGCCCCCGCCGGTGCTCGCCCCGCGCCGTCAGACCCGCCAGATCAAGGTCGGCGACGTCGGGGTGGGCAGCGACTCGCCGGTCTCGGTCCAGTCGATGACCACGACCCTGACCTCGGACGTCAACTCCACGCTCCAGCAGATCGCCGAGCTCACCGCGACGGGCTGCGACATCGTGCGCGTGGCGTGCCCCAGCCAGGACGACGCGGACGCGCTGCCGGAGATCGCCCAGCACTCGCAGATCCCGGTCATCGCCGACATCCACTTCCAGCCGAAGTATGTCTACGCGGCCATCGACGCCGGGTGTGCCGCCGTACGCGTGAACCCCGGCAACATCCGCAAGTTCGACGACCAGGTCAAGCAGATCGCGGCGGCCGCCAAGGACCGCGGGACGTCGATCCGGATCGGCGTCAACGCCGGGTCGCTGGACCCCCGCCTGCTGGAGAAGTACGGCAAGGCGACGCCCGAGGCGCTCGTCGAGTCGGCGGTGTGGGAGGCGAGCCTCTTCGAGGAGCACGACTTCCACGACTTCAAGATCTCGGTCAAGCACAACGACCCGGTCGTGATGGTGCGGGCCTACGAGCTGCTCGCCGAGGCCGGTGACTGGCCGCTCCACCTCGGCGTCACCGAGGCCGGACCGGCCTTCCAGGGCACGATCAAGTCGGCCACCGCGTTCGGGGCCCTGCTGAGCAAGGGGATCGGCGACACCATCCGGGTCAGCCTCTCGGCTCCTCCGGTGGAGGAGGTCAAGGTCGGGATCCAGATCCTGCAGAGCCTCAACCTGCGCCCGCGCAAGCTCGAGATCGTCTCCTGCCCCAGCTGTGGTCGCGCGCAGGTCGACGTCTACAAGCTCGCCGAGGAGGTCACCGCCGGCCTCGACGGGCTCGAGGTGCCCCTGAGGGTCGCCGTGATGGGCTGCGTGGTCAACGGACCAGGGGAGGCCCGCGAGGCCGACCTCGGCGTGGCCTCCGGCAACGGCAAGGGTCAGATCTTCGTCAAGGGCGAGGTCATCAAGACCGTCCCCGAGTCGCAGATCGTGGAGACCCTGATCGAGGAGGCGATGCGGATCGCCGAGGGCATGGAGGCGGTCGAGGGCAGCACCGCCGACGTGAGTGTGTCGTAGCAGGTCGCAGCCCGAAGAGCAGTGACGACTAGGCTGCGCGACGTGCCAGCCAGCCGTCACGGAATCAGGGTGTTGGGCACGCCCGACCTCGAGGACTTCCTCACCCTGGCCAACCGTGACCCCGTCGCGAACGTGTTCGCGCTCTACCGGGCCCGCACGACGAGCCTCGAGCCTCGCTGGCTCGGCGGGGAGATGTGGGGCAGGTTCGACAACGGCAGGCTCATCGCGGCCTGCCACGTCGGCGCCAACCTGGTCCCGATCGGTTGTGACGTCGACGACGCGCGGGCCTTCGCGGAGCGGGCGCTGACCCGGAGCCGCACGTGCACCACGATCGTGGGGCCGCACGAGCCCGTGAGGGCCTTCTGGAACGCCGTCGCCGGCACCTGGGGTCGTCCCCGCGACACGCGTTGGATGCAGCCGCACCTGGTGATCGCCGAGGAGCCGCAGATCGCCGGCGACCCGCTGGTGCGCCGCACGGATCGCAACGACCTGTCCCTGGTCTATCCCGCCTGCGTGGCGATGTACTCCGAGGAGGTCGGGGTCTCGCCGGAGGCCGGCGGCACGTCGGACCTCTACCGTGCCCGCGTCACCCAGCTGATGACGCGAGGATGGTCCTTCGCCCGTTTCGAGGGCGGCAAGCTGATCTTCAAGGCCGAGGTCGCCTGCGCGACCGCCGAGGTCGCCCAGATCCAAGGCGTCTGGGTGCCTCCCGAACGGCGAGGGGAGGGGCTGGCCGTGCGCGGGATGGCATCGGTGGTGCGGCTGGTGCGCAAGGAGATCGCCCCGACGGTCTCGCTCTACGTCAACGAGTGGAACCAGCCGGCACGCCGGGCCTACCGCCGGGTCGGCTTCAAGGAGACCCAGCGCTTCTCGACGATCATGTTCTGACTCGTCGGGGACCGGACGCCGGGCTCGTGCGTAAGATCCGCGACGTGAGCATCGAGCGCAGCACCAAGGTCCTGGCCGGCATCTTCGCGGTGAGCGGGGTGGTCCACCTCGTGAAGCCCGAGGCCTACGAGATGATCATGCCCGCGTGGGTGCCGGCGCACCGCGAGGTCATCCTGGGCAGTGGCGTCGCGGAGATCGCGCTCAGCGCCGGCCTGCTGGCTCCGAGGACCCGGCGGGTGGCGGGTTGGGGGAGCCTGGCGCTGCTGCTGGGGGTCTACCCGGCCAACGTGAAGATGGCGACCGACTCCCTGGCGACCAAGAACACGGGCTTCAAGGTGATCGCCTTCGCGCGCCTGCCGTTGCAGTGGCCGATGATCCGGTCGGCCCTCAAGGCCGCCCGGGGCTGATCCACCGCGCAGCCCTGGGGCTCAGCCGGCGAGCGCGGCGACCAGGTTGGCGCGGACGACGGTCATCCGCTTGCGGTTGGCACCGAGGTCGGAGCCGGCGTACGGCACCGACTCGGAGCGGAAGTGCACCAGGTTGTCCTCGGCATCGACCTCGAACTCCACGGTGTCCTTGAAGCGGATGACCTTCGTCTTGAAGATCGCCTTGACGTAGCCGCCGTCGTCCTCGACGACCGCGGTGCGCGGGAACTCGGCGATCACCTGCAGCACCGCCGCCCTGGCCTGGTCGGGGGTGCCGGTGAACGGCACCGGCTCCATGGCGCAGTACTTCTGGGTGTCCAGCGTCGAGACACACTTCTGTGAGCCTTCGGGGCACGGGGTGATGCGCTTGGCGGGCATGGTGATCCTCCGGGTTGCTGCGGATCGCTGACGGTGACGACCTCGCTCCCGAACGCTACCCGGCAGGGCGGCTGAACAGTGGCTCCTCGGCCGAGACGGTGGGTCGGTACACGGGGGTCGCTCGCAGGTCCGAGGCGCGCTCGCAGTCGCCGGCCGAGCAGCGCACGGTCGCGGCCTTCTTCCTCGCGTTGGCGTCGATGAGCAGGTCGGTCTCGCTCTCCCACGAGATCGCCCCGAAGAAGCCGCCCACCTTGTACGACGCCAATAGACGCCCCCGGACCTTGCGCTCGGAGACCCGGTTGGGGCCGAGGCCGTCGGCGAGGATGTAGGTGTTGACCATCCTCTTGCCGTCCGGCGAGAAGCGCAGGACAGCCTCCTCGCAGGAGCGCCAGATCTTCTTCTTCGGCCTGGTCAGCGGCGCCACGACCGTGCACCCACCGTCGTACGGGTCGTCGGTGAAGAGCGCCATCCGGTCGCTGCTGATGTCCGCGCGGTAGACCGGCCGCTTGGTGATGGTCGTGCGAGAGCCCGTGGTCCAGTCGTAGTCGGTCGCGCCCTCCTCGAAGCTGGCGACGACCAGGTGGTCGCCGTCCAGGTCCAGCAGGCTCGGGTAGCCGCGGAACCCGCGGCCGGTGGCGAGAAGCTCGCCGTCCACGGCCGAGCGGACGTCGATGGAGGTGCGTCGCGCGATCTTGTCGAGCACCGCGATCGTGGATCCGTCGTCGGAGAGCAGCACCTGCTCGGGGCTGCTCTGGACCAGCCGGACCTCCTCGGCCCCCGGTCGGACCCGCACCACCTGGAAGCGCTCCTTGCGCAGCACCTGCACGACGTAGGCCTCGCCCGAGGTGCCGAGCAGGAAGCGCTGCTTGCCGCGCACCTTCACGCTGACGTCCCCGTCGACGACCTCCTTGCCCTCGATGTGCGGCACGCGGACGTCGTCGCCGCGATCGAGCTTCCTCGGGTTCACCGAGACGGTGTCACCTGCGGCGCTGGCGTGCGGCAGTGGGGCGAGGGCGGCGATCAGTGCGGCGGCACACGCAGCGCCGATGGTCTTCTTCACGTGAGGTCTCCCGAGGGTCGAGGTCCGGCCCAGCCTGACAGGTGGTCCGGCGTACATCATGGTGACGCAACCAGGAACTCATTGGTTGCGCTCCCGGGGTCACAAGTAGCCTCGCCCCATGATCATGAGGATGTCGAGCCTGTTCGTGCGGACCCTGCGTGACGACCCCGCGGACGCCGAGGTGCCGAGCCACCGGTTGCTCGTGCGCGCGGGCTACATCCGACGCGCCGCTCCGGGCATCTACACCTGGCTGCCGCTGGGTCTGCGGGTGCTGCGCAGGATCGAGGCCATCATCCGCGAGGAGATGGACGCGATCGGCGCCCAGGAGCTGTCGTTCCCCGCGCTGCTTCCCCGCGAGCCCTACGAGGCGACCAACCGGTGGACCGAGTACGGCGACGGCATCTTCCGGCTCCAGGACCGCAAGGGCGCCGACTACCTGCTCGGGCCCACCCACGAGGAGATGTTCACCCTCGTCGTCAAGGACCTCTACTCCTCCTACAAGGACCTCCCGCTCTCGATCTACCAGATCCAGACGAAGTACCGCGACGAGGCGCGACCCCGGGCCGGGCTGCTGCGTGGTCGCGAGTTCATCATGAAGGACTCCTACTCCTTCGACGTCGACGACGCCGGCCTCGACGAGAGCTACCAGAAGCACCGCGACGCCTACATCCGGATCTTCGACAAGCTCGGGTTCTCCTACGTCATCGTCTCCGCCCACTCCGGCGCGATGGGTGGCTCCCGCTCGGAGGAGTTCCTGGCGCGCGCGGCGGTGGGGGAGGACACCTTCGTGCAGTGCACGCACTGCGACTACGCGGCCAACGTCGAGGCGGTGGAGTTCCCGACGCCCGACGCCGTTGCGTACGACGACGTGCCCGCGGCCCACGCGGAGACGACGCCCGACACGCCCACGATCGACTCGCTGGTCGCCCACCTCGACGCCGCGTTCCCGCGCGAGGACCGAGCATGGAGCGGCGCCGACACGCTCAAGAACGTCCTGCTCGTGCTCGAGCACCCCGACGGCACCAGCGAGCCGCTGGCCATCGGCCTGCCCGGGGACCGCGAGGTCGACGAGAAGCGGCTCGAGGCGCACGTCTACCCCGCCGAGTTCCGACCCTTCGGTGAGGCCGACTTCGCCGCGTACCCCGACCTGGTGAAGGGCTACATCGGTCCCGCCGTGCTGGGCGAGCAGAGCAAGACCGGCATCCGTTACCTCGTCGACCCGCGGGTGGTCACCGGCACCCGGTGGGTCACCGGGGCGAACGTGGACGGCTCGCACGTCATCGACCTGGTGGCCGGGCGCGACTTCACCCCCGACGGCACCATCGAGGCCGCCGAGGTGCGGGCCGGCGACCCCTGCCCGCGCCTGGACGGCGGCACGCTCCAGGCCGAGCGGGGGCTGGAGATGGGCCACATCTTCCAGCTCGGCCGCAAGTTCGCCGAGGCGCTCGACCTGAAGGTGCTGGACCAGAACGGCAAGCTCGTCACCGTCACCATGGGCTCCTACGGCATCGGTCCCTCCCGCGCGGTGGCGGCGATCGCCGAGGGCACCCTCGACGACGTCGGGCTCTGCTGGCCGCGCGAGGTCGCGCCGGCCGACGTCCACCTCGTCGCCGCCGGCAAGGACGACTCGCTGTACTCCACCGCCGAGGAGATCGCCCGCGAGCTGGAGTCCGCCGGTGTCCAGGTGCTCTACGACGACCGTCGCGGCAAGATCAGCCCCGGGGTGAAGTTCAAGGACGCCGAGCTGATCGGGGTGCCCACCATCGTCGTGGTCGGCAAGAGCCTGGGCGAGTCCGGCACGGTCGAGGTCAAAGATCGCCGCTCGGGAGAGCGCGAGGACGTGGCGCTCGACTCGGTCGTCGACCACCTGGTGGCCCTGGTCCGGTCGTGAGCGCGGCGAGGGTCGGAATCGACGCGGTCATCTTCGACTGGGGCGGCACGCTGACCCGCTGGCACGACATCGACTTCCACGCCGAGTCGCTCGCGCTGGCGCAGGCCGTCGTCGACGCCGACCACGACATCGAGGTCTCCCGGGAGCGACTGCACCGGGCAGGGGCGACGATCTGGGGTCGCAGTCGCGACCACCAGCAGAGCGCCACGGTGGCCGACCTGTTCACCGAGGCGGGGCTGCGTCACGACCCCGACCTCCTGCAGGCCTACTACGCCTTCTGGGAGCCGCACACGTCGACCGATCCCGAGGTCGCGCCGCTGTGGCAGGCTCTGCGAGAGCGGGGCATCAAGGTCGGCGTCCTGTCCAACACCATCTGGCCGAGGGCGGTGCACGAGGGCTACTTCCGACGCGACGGGGTGGACCACCTCATCGACGGCGACGTCTACTCCAGCGAGATCGCCTGGACCAAGCCGTCGCCGCGGGCCTTCGGCGCGGCGATGGACGCCGTGGAAGCCGGCGACCCCGCGCGATGCGTCTACGTGGGGGACCGACTCTTCGACGACGTGTGGGGAGCCCAGAACGCCGGGCTGCGCGCGATCCACGTCCCCCACAGCGCCATCCCTCCCGAGCAGGTCGGCCACACCGAGGGGAGACCCGACGCCGTGACGCACACCCTGTCCGACGTGCTCGCGATCGTCGACGCCTGGTCGTGAGGGTCCGCTGTGCGGTTGCACGTTCGTGCAAGCGCACAAACCTGGCCCGCCACGACGTTCGGCATTGCTGACTCGATGCCGCAATAGTTCCGGGATCGGGCCGACAATCCTGCGGCTCGTCCTCTCCTGGAAGGGCATCACGTCGATGCGTCTCACACTCTCGGGCACCCTGGCCGCCACCGCGGCCGGGGTGCTGATGACCGCGCTCGTCCCCGCGTCTCCGGCCTCGTCCATGACCCCCGCCGGTGGAGCCGGCCCGATCGCCGGGGTGGAGCAGGAGTGCTTCACCCCCGACGCAGGTGTCGCGGCCTCGGCGCGCGGCGGGCAGGAGCACGACCACCGCAGCGTCTCGGCGGAGCAGCAGCGGCGGATCGAGGCACGCACCGAGCGGATCCTGGCCGCCAAGGGTGGGAACGGGAAGGGCAAGCCCGGTGGCGGAGGTGGAGGCGGAGGTGGGGGCGGCGGCGCCGTCCAGGTGGGAGGCACCATCCCCGTCTACGTCCACGTCATGGCCGCCAGCAACGGCGACGGTGACGTCACCGACACCCAGGTCGCCCAGCAGATCGCCGTCCTCAACGCCACCTACGGCGGGCAGGAGTCGTCCTCGGCGGTGGACACGGCGTTCACCTTCACCCTCGCCGGCACCGACCGGTTCTACAACAACACCTGGCACGGGGACGGGGCCAGCAGCAAGTACCGCAAGGCCACCCGTCAGGGAGGCGCCGACGCCCTCAACATCTGGCTGGTCGACTTCGACTACCTCGGCGTCGCGACCTTCCCGTGGGACTACGCCCGCAACGGTGCGATCGACGGCATCCGCGTGCACGTCGACTCCCTGCCCGGCGGCGACATCGCCAACTACAACCTCGGCGAGACCGCCACGCACGAGGCCGGACACTGGCTCGGGCTCTACCACACGTTCCAGGGCGGCTGCACGAGCACCAACGACGAGGTCGCCGACACGCCCGCCCAGAGCAGCCCGACCAGCGACTGCCCCGAGGGGCGCGACTCCTGCTCGCTGCCCGGCCTCGACCCCATCCACAACTACATGGACTACAGCTTCGACGCCTGCTACGACCGGTTCTCCGCCGGTCAGAGCACCCGGATGTCGGAGATGTTCAGCGCCTATCGCGCCTGACGGCCGCGGCCCGGGGGAGGACCGCCCCACCCGCGCAGGGGCTGCAGGTATTTGCAATGCATCTTTGTGATGGGTCCCGGGTAGCGCCTTTCGGGCCAGGGCTGTTGCAGAATCATGCACAGAGGGAATCCCCTCCGGGCCCACCCGGATCCCTCGCCCGGCCTGTCCCTTGGCCACAGCGGTCCGTGTACTCGTCCCTTCCGGGGAGCATCTCGGGAGTTCCCCGGAGGACGAGTATGCGGACCGGCCTGGTTTTCGCCCAGGGCGCCACGGCCTGCCGAGCTCCGGCCGTCAGCGGCCGGGCAGGGGCCGAGGTCGGCCGCCCAGGGCGATCTCGCGCAGGGCGATCTCGATGAGGGTGTCCACGGCGAAGCGACGCTCGGCCGTCGGGCTGCTGGCCACGAGGAACCCGTACGTCGCCGCGCAGCTGCGCTCGACCTGGAGCGCCTGTCGCCGGATCCGCGCCGGATCGCCCTGCACGTCGTCGAGGTCGTACGCCGCCGCCGCAGCCACGGGCTCCCCGTCGACCTCGCGGACGCGGGACACCAGGTCGTCGCGGCGGGTGCGGTGGACCGCGTAGGCCTCGCGCAGCAACGCGGACAGCTCCGGCTCGGCCGACTGCGAGGTCTGCGCGCCCAGGTAGCCGATCACGAAGACGGCGGCCTGCTCGGCGGCCAGGGTGTCCTGCAGGGCGTCGAGGTAGGTCACAGGAGCACTCGCTCCTGGGCGATGCCGGCGGCCATCGAGGCCAGCAGCAGCGCGAGGGCTCCGCTGTCGGCGTCGACGCAGTCGCGCACCAGCTGTTGCTGGAGGCGGTTCTCCAGGCGCCGCAGTCGCGGCAGGACGCGGTCCTGCCGCGGCTCGGCCCTGATCGTCAGGGCCGGTACCTCGACCAGGCCGCCCAGCTCGGCGGCATGACGGGCATGCAGCCGCTCGAGGCCGCGCAGCTGCCCGGCCAGCGGCCGGTGGGCGCGCCGGTCGGCCCTGACCTGGGCGTGCGCGCGGGAGATCTCGGTCAGGACCAGCGCGACCAGCTCGGTGTCGGGATCTGCCGTCGGCGAGGCATCGGGCTCGTCCTGGCCGGCGCGGGGTCCCGGTGTGCGCCGACCACTCGGCGTACCGCTGGGTGGCTCGGAGGTGCTCGCCTCGGGCGAGCAGCCGGCGCCGGCGAGGGCGACCAGCCCGAGGCCCAGCGCTGCGCGTCTGCTGGTGCGTGTGGAGGGACGGGGTCGCGACACGCCGCAGAGACTACGGGGCAGCGCGCCCGGTCGAGGTCCCGAGGCGCAGGAGTCGGCCGCGTGGGGCAGGTCGCAGCGAGGATGGCGAGGAGCGCCCCGCGACACCGGTAGGGTGGTCCTTCGCTCCACCACAACAGCACAGGAGGTCCCGGATGTCCGCCGTAGACGGCTTGACAAGTCGCATCCAGCACGAGGTGAGTGCGCCACTGGCCGCACTGGGCCTGGATCTCGAGGCGGTCGAGCTGACTCCTGCCGGGAAGCGTCGCGTGCTGCGGATCGCGGTGGACCAGGACGGCGGGGTCTCGATGGATGACGTCGCCGCGGCCACGCGCGAGGTCAACCAGGTGCTCGACGGCAGCGACGTCATGGGTGAGCAGGCCTACACGCTGGAGGTGACCTCGCGGGGGGTGGACCGTCCGCTGACCCTGCCCCGGCACTGGCGGCGCAACACCGACCGTCTGGTCAAGGTGACCCTCCGCGACGGCTCGTCGATGACCGGCCGGATCGGCGACAGCGGCGAGGAGACGGTCGTGGTGGAGGTCTCGGGCATCGAGAAGCTCCTCGCCTACGACGACATCGACCGTGCCCTCGTGCAGGTCGAGTTCAACCGCAAGGCCGACACCTCCTCGGACCTCGACGAGGCCGAGGAGCACGGCGAGGAGACGGGCGACGACATGGGCGACGACATGGGCGGGGACCTCGATGGTGGCACCGACCCCGTCGACGGTATCGACGGCGAAGAGACGGAGAAGCACTGATGGACATCGATCTCAACATCCTGCGCATGCTGGAGCGCGAGAAGGAGATCTCCTTCGACGTGCTCGTGGAGGCAATCGAGCAGGCCCTGCTCACGGCCTACCAGAAGTCGCCGGGAGCCCAGGACAACGCGCGCGTCGAGCTCAACCGCAAGAGCGGTCACGTCACCGTGATGGCCGCCGAGGTCGACGGCGAGGGAGAGGTCGTCGGTGAGTACGACGACACGCCCGCCGGCTTCGGCCGGATCGCGGCGACCACGGCCAAGCAGATCATGATGCAGCGCCTGCGCGACGCCGAGGACGAGGCGAAGTTCGGGGAGTTCTCCGGCAAGGAGGGCGACCTCATCTCCGGGGTCATCCAGCAGGGCCGCAACCCCGACGACGTCCTGGTCGACCTCGGGCGCCTCGAGGCGATCCTGCCCGTC
Source organism: Pimelobacter sp. (assembly GCA_002698575.1). Classification (GTDB taxonomy): domain Bacteria; phylum Actinomycetota; class Actinomycetes; order Propionibacteriales; family Nocardioidaceae; genus Nocardioides. The sequence continues at coordinate 10,305 of NZZG01000181.1, forward strand.
AGCGAGCGCGTTCCCGGCGAGAGCTACGCGCATGGCACGCGCATCAAGTGCCTGGTGCTCTCGGTGCGCAAGGGCATGCGCGGACCGCAGGTCACCCTGACCCGTTCTCACCCCAACCTGGTGCGCAAGCTCTTCTCCCTCGAGGTCCCCGAGATCGCCAACGGCCAGGTCGAGATCGCCGGGATCGCCCGCGAGGCCGGTCACCGCTCCAAGATCGCGGTGGCCCCGGCCGTCTCCGGGGTCAACGCGAAGGGCGCCTGCATCGGACCGATGGGTCAGCGCGTGCGCAACGTGATGTCGGAGCTGAACGGCGAGAAGATCGACATCGTGGACTGGTCCACCGACCCCGCCAGGCTCGTTGCCAGCGCGCTGTCCCCGGCGCGGGTCTCGAGCGTCGAGATCATCGACCTGGCGGCCAAGTCGGCCCGGGTGGTCGTGCCGAGCTTCCAGCTGTCGTTGGCCATCGGCAAGGAGGGGCAGAACGCCCGCCTCGCCGCCCGCCTGACGGGCTGGCGCATCGACATCCACGGCGACGAGGAGCCCGCAGCGGGTCCGTGAGGCACGAACGGGCCTTCATCGCGAGCGAAGGTAGGGCGAGCGCTCCGATCGAGGCACGAGGTCGCAAGGCGCGCATCGAAACCCGGTGAGCCACGAAGCAGCGGTGCGCGGGGCCGACCGGAGGAGCCCGGTTCGGTGATCCGCCCCGGGTTGGCTAGACTGGCCGACGGTGGTTCACCAGAAGACGTCTCCTCAGCGAGCGGACCCGGTCCGTACGTGTGTGGGGTGTCGGAAGCGGGCCGCCAAACGCGAGTTGTTGCGGGTGACCGCCGGCTCGGACACGAGCGGTCGAGCGGCCGTCGTACCCGATCCGACAGCCACCGCACCCGGTCGCGGGGCGCACCTGCACCCCTCGGTCGCGTGCTACGACCTCGCCGTACGACGGAAGGCCTTCGGTCGGGCGCTACGCGTCTCGACGGGGATCTCCGCCGCACCGGTGGGGGACTACCTCGCCAGTCTCACCAGCACGGCCTCAGAAGCGTGACCAGCACCATCCACCATCCATCACCCACCAGGGAACTGGAGCAGTAGCTCATGAGCACTCGATGAGTATTTCCCGATGAGTTTGCACCACCACTGAGGCTCGATCACGCCCACACGGACGCGGGTCGAGCCAGAAGGAGAATTGTGGCCAAGACCCGAGTCCACGAACTCGCCAAGGAGTTCGGAGTCGAGAGCAAGTTCGTTCTCGAGAAGTTCAAGGAGATGGGGGAGTTCGTCAAGTCGGCGAGCTCCACCGTCGAGCTCCCTGCGGAGATGCGTTTCCGCAAGGAGGTCGGAGAGTCGTTGAAGAACGCGGCTCCCGCTGCGCCGGCGGCGGAGGCCCCGGCCCCGAAGCCGGCTGCCAAGAAGACCGCCGCCAAGCCGGGTCCCAAGCCCGGCCCGAAGCCGGCTGCCCCGGAGCCGGAGGCCCCCGCGGCTCCCGAGCCCGTGGCCGAGAAGGCGCCGGCGGAGCCGACGCCCGCTGCCGCGCCGGCCCCCGAGCAGGCTCCGGCGGCCGCTGCGGCTCCCGCCCCGGCCGAGCCGGAGGCCCCGCCGGCCGAGGAGCCGCCGGCAGCGTCGTCGCCGGCCGCCTCGGCGAAGCCGAAGGCACCGTCGCCAGCACCTCGGCCCGTGGGTCGCCCCGGCGCTCCGCGTCCCGGCAACAACCCGTTCTCGTCCAACCAGGGCATGGGTCGACGGCCCTCCGCCCCGCCCCCGGCGGCCGGCGGCAGCACCGAGGGCGACAACCGCCCGCCGCGTCCGCCCGCTGGTCGCGACGGCGGCGCGCCCGGCCGACCGGGCATGCCCCGGCCCAACCCGGCGATGATGCCCAAGTCCCCGGCCGCCTTCGGCGGGGGACCCGGTGGCCGCGGCCCCGGTGGTCCCGGTGGCCGTGGTGGCCCCGGCGGCGCACCCGGTCGTGGTGGCCCCGGCGGCGCACCCGGTCGTGGTGGCCCCGGCGGCCGTCCCGGCGGGGGTGCTCCCGGTCGTCCCGGTGGGTTCCCCAGCGGAGGCCGCCCCAACCGTCCCGGTCAGCGCGGTCAGACCCAGGGAGCCTTCGGGCGTCCCGGCGGTCCCTCGCGTCGTGGCCGCAAGTCGAAGCGGGCGCGTCGCCAGGAGTTCGAGGCCATGGAGGCCCCGACGATCGGCGGGATGCGCGTCCGCAAGGGCGACGGCGAGACGGTCCGCCTGGCGCGTGGCGCCTCGCTGACCGACTTCGCCGACAAGATCGGCGTCGAGCCGGCCTCGCTCGTGCAGATGCTCTTCCACCTCGGCGAGATGGTCACCGCCACCGAGTCCGTCAACGACGCGACGCTGGAGCTGCTCGGTGAGGAGCTCAACTACAAGGTCGAGGTCGTCTCCCCCGAGGACGAGGACCGCGAGCTCCTCGAGGGCTTCGACATCGAGTTCGGTGCCGACGAGGGCGACGAGTCCGACCTGGTGGTGCGACCCCCGGTCGTCACCGTCATGGGTCACGTCGACCACGGAAAGACCAAGCTCCTCGACGCGTTGCGCAACGCCAACGTCGTCGACAAGGAGGCCGGTGGCATCACCCAGCACATCGGTGCCTACCAGGTCGCCACCGACGTCGACGGGGACGAGCGCCGGATCACCTTCATCGACACCCCCGGTCACGAGGCCTTCACGGCCATGCGTGCCCGTGGTGCCCAGGCGACCGACATCGCGGTGCTGGTCGTCGCGGCCGACGACGGCGTGATGCCGCAGACGGTGGAGGCGCTCAACCACGCCAAGGCCGCCGGCGTCCCGATCGTCGTGGCCATCAACAAGATGGACAAGCCCGAGGCCGACCCGACGAAGGTCAAGGGTCAGCTCACGGAGTACGGCCTGGTGCCCGAGGAGTACGGCGGCGACGCGATGTTCGTCGAGGTCTCGGCCAAGGCCGGGCTCAACCTCGACAAGCTGCTCGAGGCGCTCGTCCTGACCGCCGATGCCTCGCTCGACCTGCGCGCCAACCCGACGCAGGACGCTCAGGGCCTCGTGGTCGAGGCGCACCTCGACCGTGGACGCGGTCCGGTCGCCACGATCCTGGTCCAGCGCGGCACGCTGCGTGTCGGGGACTCGATCGTCGCCGGTCCGGCCTACGGCCGCGTGCGAGCGATGCTCGACGAGCACGGCGACGAGATCCTCGAGGCCGACCCCGGTCGGCCCGCGATGGTCCTCGGTCTGAGCGCCGTCCCCGGCGCGGGTCAGAACTTCCTGGTCGTCGACGACGACCGGATGGCCCGCCAGATCGCCGAGAAGCGCGAAGCACGCGAGCGGGCGGCCATGCAGGCCAAGCGTCGGGTGCGTCGTACGCTCGAGGACTTCATGGCCTCCATGGAGAAGGGGGAGAGCCAGGAGCTCAACCTCATCCTCAAGGGCGACGTGTCCGGTTCGGTCGAGGCCCTCGAGGACGCCCTGTCGCAGATCAGCGTGGGAGACGACGTGGGCATCCGCGTCATCGACCGCGGTGTCGGCGCGATCACCGAGACCAACGTCGACCTGGCCGCCGCCTCCGACGCGATCATCATCGGCTTCAACGTCCGTCCCCAGGGCCGGGCGACCGAGATGGCCGACAAGGAAGGCGTGGAGATCCGGTACTACACCGTCATCTACCAGGCCATCGACGAGATCGAGGCAGCGCTCAAGGGAATGCTCAAGCCGGAGTTCGAGGAGTCGACCCTGGGCCAGGCGGAGATCCGTGCGATCTTCCGCAGCTCCAAGGTCGGCAACATCGCCGGGTGCATGGTCACCAGTGGCTCGATCCGGCGCAACGCCAAGGTCCGCGTGCTGCGCGACAGTGCGGTCGTGGCGGACAACCTCGACCTGCTCTCGCTCAAGCGGGAGAAGGACGACGCCTCCGAGGTCCGCGAGGGCTTCGAGTGCGGTCTGGTGCTGCGCAACTTCGGTGACATCAAGGAGGGCGACGTGATCGAGGCCTTCGAGATGCGCGAGATCCCCCGGGGCTGAGGCCCTTCGTCGTGAGTGGGAGTTTCACCGCTGAAGTGGTGAAACTCCCGCTTACGGCACGTAACTTCGTGACAGAAGCGGGAGTTTCGCCGCTGAAGCGGTGAAACTCCCGTGCGGCACCACCCACCAGAAAGCACGCCCCATGGCAAACCCCCGTGTCCGCAAGCTCGCCGACCGCATCCAGGTGATCGTGGCCGAGATGCTGGAGCGGCGTATCAAGGACCCGCGCCTCGGGTTCGTCACCATCACCGACGTCCGGCTCACCGGTGACGGGCAGCAGGCGAGCATCTTCTACACCGTGCTCGGTGGCGAGGACGAGATGAAGGGCACCGCGGTCGCGCTCGAGTCGGCCAAGGGCATCCTCCGTTCCGAGGTCGCCAAGCAGCTCGGAACCCGCACGGCGCCGACGTTGACCTTCATCCACGACGCGCTGCCTGAGGAGGCACGGGCTCTCGACGAGGTGCTCGCCCGGGCCAAGGCCCACGACGACGCCGTCGCGGCCCAGCGCGGCACGACGTACGCCGGCGAGGCCGATCCGTACAAGAAGCCGCGCGAGATCATCGACGACGAGCCCGACGACGTGCTCGACGGCGAGTCCGACGTCGACCAGGACGACTCGACGGCGTGAGCAGCACCGTCACCCCCGGCCTCGTGGTGGTCGACAAGGCGGGCGGGATGACGTCGCACGACGTCGTCTCCCGGGTGCGTCGCCTCGCGGGGACCCGCAAGGTGGGCCACGCCGGGACGCTGGACCCGATGGCCACCGGGGTCCTGGTGCTCGGGGTCGACCGCGCCACGCGCCTGCTCGGGCACCTGATGCTGACCGAGAAGGCCTACGAGGCCACGATCCGCCTCGGTCAGGTCACGACGACCGATGACGCCGAGGGGGAGGTCGTGGCCGAGACCGCCGCCGACGAGGTGGCCGCGCTCACCGAGGAGCGGGTGCGCACGGTCCTGGAGGCGTTCGTGGGGGACATCGATCAGGTCCCGACAGCGGTCTCGGCGATCAAGGTCGACGGCAAGCGCGCCTACGCCCGGGTCCGCGACGGCGAGCAGGTCGAGCTCAAGGCACGTCCGGTGACCATCCACGACCTCACCGTCCACGAGGTCGCCCTGCCCGAGGTGCACGTCTCGGTGCGGTGCTCGAGCGGCACGTACATCCGCGCGATCGCCCGCGACGCCGGGCAGGCGCTCGGGGTGGGTGGACACCTCACGGCGCTGCGTCGTACGGCGGTCGGCGCCTTCGACCTGGCCGTCGCGCGAAGCCTGGACGTGCTCGCCGAGGACTTCGCCGTGCTGCCCATCGCCGAGGCGGCTCGCGCGAGCTTCGCGTGCCTCGACCTCGACGAGGCGGACGCCGCGGACGTCCGACTGGGCCGCAAGCTGGACGTGGAGATGTCCGGTCTCACCGCCCTGTTCGACCCCTCCGGGGAGTTCCTCGCCCTCTACGAGCCGCAGGGCGATCGCGCCCGCGCAGTCGCGGTCTTCGTCGGATGAGCGCCGCTGCTGGACCCCGCGCCGCCGCGGTCTAGGCTCTGCGCGTGACGATCTGGCGCAGCTTCGACGACGTGCCGCCACGCCTGCAGGCAAGCGCGGTGACGATCGGCAACTTCGACGGCGTCCACCGCGGTCACCGGGCTGTGATCGCCCGTGCGCGCGCCGCTGCCGACCGGCTCGCCGTACCTCTGGTCGCCGTCACCTTCGACCCGCACCCGATGGCCGTGCTGCGTCCGGAGCACGCCCCGTCGATGCTCACCGGTGTCGAGGAACGGGCCGGGCTGCTGGCTGCGGTCGGCGTCGACCACGTCCTGGCGCTCCCGTTCAGCCTCGCCATGGCGCAGTGGTCGCCCCAGGAGTTCGTCGACCGGGTGCTGGTCGAGGCGCTGCACGCGCGGGCGGTCGTCGTCGGCGCCAACTTCCGTTTCGGCAGCAAGGCCGCGGGCGACGTGGCCTTCCTCCGGGAGGCCGGCCCCGCCTCCGGTTTCGAGGCCGACGGCGTCGAGCTGGACGGCGGGCCCCAGGTCTGGTCCTCCACCTACATCCGTACCTGCCTGGCCGCCGGTGACGTTGCCGGCGCCGCGGAGGCGCTGGGACGTCCGGTCACGGTGCAGGGGGTGGTCGTCCGCGGCGACCAGCGTGGTCGTGAGCTGGGCTATCCGACGGCCAACGTGCCGACCGACTCCCTCACGGCCGCCCCGGCCGACGGGGTGTACGCCGGCCGGCTGCGGCGTCTCGACACCGGCGAGACGTTCCCGGCGGCGATCAGCGTCGGCACCAACCCCACCTTCGAGGGCGTGCAGGGCAGGCGGGTCGAGTCCTACGTCCTGGACCGCACCGATCTCGACCTGTACGGCGTCGAGGTCGAGGTCGAGTTCGTCGAGCGGCTGCGCGGCATGGTCGCCTTCGCCGGGGCCGACGCCCTCGATGCGCTGAAGGCCCAGATGGCCGACGACGTCGAGCGCACCCGCGGACTCGTCGGTGGCTAGCCTGCCGACTCGCAGGTCGCCGCGGCCGGACCCGGCACCCGACCCGGTCAAGCAGGCCGAGCGCTGGTTCCTGAGCCACGGACTGACGTACTTCGTGCCCTCGGTGCGTGCCTCCGTGCGCGAGGGGCTGGCTCCCCGCCGGATGCTGCCCACGGCACTGGTCGTCCTGGTCGTCGCCGCGGCCGCCGGGTACGGCGCGGTGCTGCTGGACCAGGAGTCCTCCATCCCGGCCATCATCGCCTCCTCCGTCGGGATCGGCGCGCTCTCCTACGCGTTCACCGCTCTGCACGCTCGCGGGATCGTCCTGTGGGCGCTCGGACGGACCTTCGGCAGCCTCAAGCTGCTCGTGCCGATGGCGAGCAGGGCGCTGCCGCTGCTGCTGGTGTTCGTGACGTTCCTGTTCATCAACGCCGAGGTCTGGCAGATGACCTCCGCGCTGGCTCCCGGGCTGCTCTGGCTCACGGTCCTGCTCCTGCTCGCCCTGGCGGTGATGTTCCTCATCGTGCGCCTGCCCGAGGAGGTCGACCGGGTCGACGACGCCGTCGACGCGTCGTTCATCCTGCGCGCCACCAGGGGAACGCCGCTGGCCGCCCCGGCGAGGGCCCTCATCGACGCCGGGGCCACCCCGTCGTTGCGGGCGACCGTGCGCGGCTACGACCGCTGGAACCTCATCCTCGTGCTGCTCGTGGTGCAGGTCGGACAGGTGATCCTGCTGGCGGTGGCCGTCTTCGGGTTCTTCCTGGTCTTCGGCGCGCTCGTGATGACCGAGGGGGTGCAGGAGTCGTGGACGGCGCAGGCCGGGGTCGACAGCCTGCCCTTCCTGCCGAACGCCTCGGTCGAGCTGCTGAAGGTCTCGCTCTTCCTCGCCGCCTTCTCGGGGCTGTACTTCACGGTGTCGGCGGTCACCGACGACACCTACCGCAGCCAGTTCTTCGCCTCGGTCACCGAGGAGCTCGAGCGGGCCGTCGGCATGCGGGCGGTCTACCTGACCCTGCGCGAGGCCCCGGACCGACCGGGTTCGCCCGGCTCACCGGACTCACCGTCGGCGTGAGTCGACCAGGTGTCCGAAGGCGACCAGTCGGTCGTCGGTGTGGAACAGCTCCGCGCAGGTCGTGAGCGTGAGCAGGCGAGTCTCGCCCGGGGCCGGTCCGGTCCCGCCGTTCGGGTTCACAGGAGGGTTGCCCAGCACCCATCCGGCGGTGAACGGGACCCGCAGCTCCTCACCACCGGTGTCGAGGACGTAGGTGAAGACGCGGTCGCGGGTCTCGATCACGACCAGGTCGCCCGCGACGAGGTCCGGCATGTCGCGCAGCGGCTCGCCGTGGGTGATCCGGTGCCCGGCCAGGGCGAGGTTGCCCTCCTCGCCCGGCGCCGCCGAGCCGGGGAACACGCCCATCCCGGAGGCGAGTGCCTCGTCCTCCACCCCCGCCACCAGCGGTACGGCGTAGGCGTCGCCGAACGCGGGGACGCGCATGATGGCGTCGGACAGCGAGTCCCCGGCGTTCACCGAGACGGTGCCCCCCGGGCGTGACCACTCCTCGCGCAGTGCCTCCACCGTGGAGTCGTGGCGCCGCTGGGACACGTAGTTGGTGCCGTAGAGCTGCCAGCCGACGTAGCCGAGCAGGACGACGCCGGCCAGGATCAGGAGCAGGCCGGTCCGCCGGCTCCAGGTCGCGCGCCGTGACCTCACCGCCCGAGCGTCTCACGGCCCCCGAGTCGTGGCAGGGCGACTCCGCTGCTCCGTCAGTCCGCGTCGAGGTCCTGGGCGACGAGTGCGGCGATGGCCTCGACGTCCGCCTGGTTCTCGCCGGAGACCTCCACCGTGTCGCCGTGGCCTGCCCCCAGCGTCATGATCAGCAGGGACGACCCGGCGTCGACGCCCTCCTCGCCGGGGAGGCCGATCAGCACCTCCGAGTCGAGGTCCCCGGCGGCCTCGGAGATGATCGAGGCGGGGCGGGCGTGCAGGCCGACGGCGGAGCCGACGACGACGGACTTGGTGGGCATGTGGTTCTCCTTCGGTGAGTCGGGTGGCGTGGTCGCGACCCGCAGGGATGCAGCAGAGGGGGAGTCAGGTGCGTGGCCGCCGATGGTGCTGCGCACGCGACGGTCGGGCGAGGTGGAGGCAGGCGGTCACGCTCACCCCGACACGCCCGCAGTGACGTCGCCGAGCCGCAGGTCTCGCACGTGGACGAGGTCGGGTCGCACCTGAGCGGGCTCGGGGATGGTGGTGCCGGGCAGCCCGGCGGCAGCGCTGCCGTAGGCGACCGCCAGCGCGAGTCGTCGAGCCGGAGCGAGGGCGCGGAGGTCTCCCAGGAGGTAGCCGAAGAGGCTGGAGTCGCCGGCACCGACCGTGCTGACGACCTCGGTCGGAGCCGGTGTGGCGTGCCAGGCGCCGTCTGGGGTGACCAGGACCGCGCCGTGGCTGCCCAGCGTGGCCAGTACTGCCCCGACCCCCCGGTCGACCAGCGACCGTGCCGCCGCGGCGGCGGCTGCGGGGTCGGCCTCCAGGGCGTCGCCGTCATGACCGGTCAGGGAGGCCAGCTCGTGCCCGTTGGGCTTCATCACGTGCGGGGGAGCGCTGTCGAGGTGCTCCACGACGGCGAGCAGGGGGGCATCGCTGGTGTCGACCGCGACACGCGTGCGTGAGCGCAGATCGTCGACGAGCGCGGCGTACCAGGCCTCGGGCGCGCCCGGTGGCAGGGAGCCGGCGAGCACGATCCAGTCGGCGGCATCGGCCAGGTCGTGCAGGGTGGCCGCCAGGGCCGCCAGGACCTGCTCGCCCGCCACGGAGCCGGCGTGGTTGAGCTTGGTGGTGGTGCCGTCCGGCTCGGTGATCGTGAGGTTCACGCGCACCGGGCCGCCACCGGGCACCAACCTGCTGGGGATGCCGGAGACGGTGAGCTCGTGCGCGAAGGGGTCGTCCGTATCAGCAGGGAGGACGGCCCAGGTCGCCACGCCCGCCGCGAGGCAGGCCCGGGAGATGTTCACGCCCTTGCCCCCGGCCTGCGCGCCGCTCGAGGAGATGCGGTGCACGGCGCCGCGCCGGAGCTCATCTCCGAGCACCAGCGTCCGATCGATGCTGGGGTTGGGGGTCAGCGTGACGATGCAACCAGGCGAGTCCTGAGTCATGCCACGACCACCTCGATGCCGAGCTCCTCGAGGTGACGTCGCACCCCGTCCTCGATGCCGTCGTCGGTGACCAGGCAGTCGACCTCGTCCAGCCGCGCGAAGCGCACGGGGGCGGCGGCGCCGATCTTGCTGGAGTCGGTCAGCACGACCACACGTCGGGCCGCCGCGACGATGGCGCGCTTGGTGCCGGCCTCGTCGGAGTCGGGGGTCGAGAGCCCGTGCTCGGCCTCCAGCCCGTTGGTGCCGAGGAAGACCACGTCGGCTCGCAGGAGACCGAGGGCTGCGACCGTGTCGGCGCCCACCGCCGCCTGGGTGGTGCGACGCACGCGCCCGGGGAGCAGGTGCAGGTCGACGCGCGGCAGCGAGACCAACCGGGCTGCCACGGGTACGGCGTGGGTGTGCACGCTCAGACGGAGATCGGTGGGGATGACGGTAGCCAGGCGTGCCGTGGTGCTCCCCGCATCGATGATGACCGTCGAACCGTCGGGCGGCAGCTGGGCGACGGCCGCCCTGGCGATGCGCTCCTTCGCGGCCGTGTGCGTGCCCGCGCGCTCGTCGAGCTCCGACTCGACGCTCGCCAGCGCGCTGGCGGGTACGGCGCCGCCGTGGACGCGGCGTACGAGGCCGGCACGCTCGAGGACGGAGAGGTCGCGGCGCACGGTCTCGGTGGTGACCGCGTACTCCTCGGCGAGCGCCGCGACCGAGAGGCGGCGTCGCTCGGTCACGAGCCTGGCCATGGCCTGCTGCCGTTCTTCGGCGTACATTGAGCCCACCCCTTCGGTTCTTTGTATCTGTTGTTTTATGCCCGAATCTGTTGATTGTCAAGGCGGTGCCGGGCTACCGTGTGGTGGTGGACACAGCAACGGAACGCTCTCGCACTCGCTCCGAGACCTCGGCGCGGACCCTGCGCGGCACGGCCGTGGTGGCCGGGGTCGGGTACGGACCGGCGCTGCACGCCCGCGGTGAGGTGTCACCCTCCGCGCTCGCTGCCTACGGCTCCGGGGGCTTCGCCGACGTCGAGGCGGCCCTTGCCGCCTACGACTCCGCGGCAGCCGAGGTGGCGGCGGGGTTTCAGGACAAGGCCGCACGGGCGACGGGGCACACCGCAGAGGTGATGGCCGCCAGTGCGGGCCTGGCGACCGACCGCGGTCTGCGCGGGGCGGTGCGCAAGAACCTGCGGGCCGACGAGGACCTGCTCGCCTCCCTGCACGGGGCGGTGGAGCAGTTCGCCGAGGCCTTCGCCCAGATGGGCGGACTGATGGCTGAGCGAGCCACCGACCTGCGTGACATCGAACGGCGCCTGGTGGCTCGGCTGCTCGGAGAGCCCGAGCCCGGTGTGCCGACCCCCGACCGGCCGTCGGTGCTGGTCGCCGAGGACCTCGCTCCCGCGGACACGGCCGGGCTCGACCCCACTCTCGTCCGCGCCCTGGTGACCGAGCGGGGAGGACCCACCAGCCACACCGCGATCATCGCTCGCCAGCTCGGCATCCCCTGTGTCGTCGGAGTCGCCGACCTGATGGAGGTCGAGCCGGGCACCCCCCTGCTCGTCGACGGGACCACCGGCGAGGTCGAGCTCGCACCGGACGAGGCCGACGCCCAGCGGCGATCGGAGGCCGCGGCGCTTGATCGGGCCGCCTACGACGCCTGGACCGGGCCGGGGCGCACGTCGGACGGCGTGGCCGTCAAGATCCTGGCCAACGTCGCCGACGGGGAGTCCGCGACGTCGGCGGCCAGCGCACCCGTGGAGGGCGTCGGCCTGTTCCGCACCGAGCTGTGCTTCCTCAACCAGAGCGTGGAGCCGAGCGTCGAGGAGCAGGCGGCCGTCTACGAGGAGGTGCTGGGTGCCTTCGGCGACCGCGGGCACGTCGTCGTGCGCACCCTCGACGCCGGCTCGGACAAGCCGGTGGCGTTCGCGACCCTGCAGGGCGAGGAGAACCCGGCACTCGGCGTGCGCGGGCTGCGGCTGTCGTTCGGCAACCCGGGACTGATGGAGCGCCAGCTCGACGCGATCGCGTCGGCAGCTCGGTCGACCGGGACCGAGACCTGGGTGATGGCACCCATGGTGGCCACCGTGGCCGAGGCCGCCGACTTCGGTGCCAAGGTGCGCTCGCGCGGCCTCAAGGCCGGCGTGATGGTCGAGGTGCCCAGCGCGGCTCTGCTGTCCCACCGGATGCTCGAGGAGGTCGACTTCCTCTCCATCGGCACCAACGACCTGACCCAGTACACGATGGCCGCCGACCGGATGGCGACTGATCTCGCTCACCTCACCGACGCCTGGCAGCCGGCGGTGCTGCAGCTCATCGCGATCACCGCGGCTGCCGGTCGCGAGGCCGGGAAGCCGGTGGGGGTCTGCGGCGAGGCTGCTGCCGACCCGTTGCTGGCGTGCGTGCTCGTGGGCATGGGGGTGACGTCGCTGTCCATGGCCGCGGCAGCGGCGCGACCCGTGGGAGCCACCCTCGCCGGGACCACGATCGACCAGTGCGGCGAGGCGGCCGAGCTGGCCCTGGCGGCCGCCGACCCGGAGTCCGCGCGCGCCGCAGTGCTGTCCTTCCTGGGCTGATCCTGTCGGCTCAGCAGGCGGAGACCCGCACCGGCACGCCACTCAGGGCGGCGTTGCCCGAGACGTCGAGGAGCTCGGGGTCGGTCAGGTCGTTGATCGACACGCCCGCCACGGTCGAGGCATGGCCGAGCCGGGTCCCGGGCACCTGGTGGCCGTAGCCGTGCGGCAACGAGACCACGCCCGGCATCATGTCGTCGACGCCGCTGGCCTCGACCTCGACGGTCCCGACCCGTGAGGTCACCGTGACCCGCTGGCCGTCTGCGATCCCCCGGGAGCTCAGGTCGTCGGGGTGCATGAGCAGGTGGTGGCGCGGCTTGCCCCGGGTCAGGCGTGCGGTGTTGTGCAACCAGGAGTTGCAGTCCTGCTTGTGCCGGCGCCCGATCAGCAGCAGCTCGCCGTCGTCGGTGGCCGGTCGCACCGCAGCCAGGGCGTCACGCAGGCGTGGCAGGTCGTCGGTCACCAACGGGGGAGCGAGGTCGATCCGCTGCTCGGGCGTCTGCAGCCGCTGCGGCATGGTGGGGCGCAGGGCTCCGAGGTCCACGCCCTCGGGGTGCTCGAGGAGGTCGGCCATCGTGGTGCGCCCACCGGACTCCAGCAGGACGGCGATCAGGTCGGCCGGCGGTGTGGCGGCGGCCGCAGCGGCGTCGTCGGCCAGCGGCGTGCCGAGCCGCTCGTTGATCCGGGCCGTGAGCTCGCCGAAGATCTGCCAGTCGTGACGCTGGTCCTGCTCGGCCTCGAAGACGGCGGGAGTCCAGCGCGCGGTGTTGCGTACCGCGAAGCCGTGGAAGACCAGGTCGTACTGGTCGCGCTCCAACGCCGAGGTCGGGGGCAGGATGACGTCGGCGTGCCGGGTCGTCTCGTTGATGTAGAGGTCGACCGAGACCATGAAGTCGAGGTCCTCGAGAGCGCGGCTCAGTCCGGGGCCGTCCGGCGTTGACAGCACCGGGTTGCCGGCAGAGGTGACCACCGTCCGGATCCGTCCCTCGCCGGGAGTGCGCATCTCCTCGGCCATCACCGAGGCGGGCAGCTCGCCGGCGAACTCCGGGACGTCGCGCACCCGGCTGCGCCACCGGTCGTAGCGCCCCGGACCCACGATGCGGCGCCCGACGGTGTCGACGGCCGGCTCGGGGAACATCGCGCCGCCGGGACGGTCGAAGTGCCCCGACAGCAGGTTGAGGCACGCGATCGCCCACTGGCACACCGTCCCGAAGGCCTGGGTCGAGACGCCCATCCGCCCGTAGACCACTCCGGAGCCGGCCGCGGCCAGCTCGCGGGCCAGCGAGCGCACCGTCTCGGCGGAGACCCCGGAGGCCTGCTCGGCGAGCTCCGGAGTGAAGTCCGCGACCAGGTCCGCGAGGCGGTCCAGCCCATCGACGTACGACGGCGGGCGGGCGAGGTCCTCGGCGACCAGGACGTGCAGCATCGCCAGCAGCACGGCCGCATCGGTGCCGGGACGCACGAAGTGGTGCTCGTCGGCCACCTTGGCGGTCTCGGTGCGACGCGGGTCCAGCACGACCATCCGTCCGCCGCGCTCGTGCAGCTCGCGCACCCGCTGCGGGAAGTCTGGGACGGTCATCAGGGAGCCGTTGGAGGCCATCGGGTTCGCGCCGACGACGAGGAAGAAGTCGGTGCGGTCGAGGTCGGGCACCGCGATCATCAGCTGGTGGCCGTACATCAGGTGGGCCACCAGCTGGTGCGGGACCTGGTCGACCGTCGAGGCGCTGAACCGGTTGTGCGTGCGCAGCGAGCGCACGAAGCCGGCGCCGTGGGTGCCGAACCCGAGGGAGTGGGCGTTGGGGTTGCCGAGGTAGGCACCGACCGCGTCACCGCCGTGCTCGAGGATCGTCGCGGCGAGGCGTTCGGCGACCAGGTCGAGGGCCTCGTCCCACTCGAGCTCCTCCCAGGTGGCCTCGGCGCCGGAGCCGACCCGGCGCACCGGACGGCGCAGTCGGTCCGGGTCGGTGTAGACGTCGGCGAGCGAGACGCCCTTGGGGCAGATGTAGCCCCGGGACAATGGGTCGTCGGGGTTGCCGCGGACCGAGGTGACGATGCCGTCCTCGACGGTCAGGCGCAGGCCGCAGATGGCCTCGCACAGGTTGCAGACGGCGGTCTTCGTCTCGGTGAGGGACACAGCAGGCATCGTGGCACGCGGCGCCCTCGGTCGACCATGGGCGCAGCGCCCGAAGCCGGCCTCGACCGCGGCCGGTCGGTCAGCAGGACTTCCTGATCGCCGGCTCCATGACGCGCACGTCGGCGTCGGTCACGGCCAAGCCGTAGGCCAGCGCGACCTCGAGGTAGGACGTCACGTACGCGCAGCGGAACGACAGGTCCGGAGGGAGCCAGCTGGCGGGCGTGCTGTCGCCCTTGGCCAGGTTGGCGCTGCCGCTGACCGCGAGCAGCTCGAGGTCGGGGTCGTTGGCGAACCTCGCGCGTCGCTCGGGGCTCCACTCGGCGGCCCCGAGGTCCCAGGCGGCGGCGAGGGGGAAGAGGTGGTCGATGTGGATGCGGGAGCCGTCGATCGCGTAGTCGAGGGTCTCGCCGGTGTAGGGGTCCAGCAGCAGCCCCGCGACGACGTCGCAGCCGTTGCTCCTCTCGGAGAAGACGACCGCCTCCAGCGACCGACCGAGCACGTCGTTGCGGGTGTCGCAGCCGTTGTGGCCCAGGGGAGCGTCGGTGTCGTCGGACCAGTCGGTGCCGAAGACACAACCGGCCCCCGGGCTGCAGCTGCGGTCGTAGCCGGGTACGTCCGGCCGCTGCTCGACGCGGCGGACGGCGTCCAGCAGGTCGCGTGCGCGATCGGCGGTGCCGGTGTTGGTGCCGGTGCGGTTGCCGATGGCGTCGTGGGTCGGCTCCGACCCGGGGCGCGCGGCCACGGTGCGGTCGGCACATCCGACCAGGGCCGGCGCGACCACGAGGACCAGCGCGAGCAGGCAGGCGAGCCTGTCGCGCGTCTGCCGTCCTCCCACCACCCACCGATCCTCACACGGTGCGGGGACGTTCCTGCGACATCTGCACCGTGCGACGTTTTGGGCGCATCCCCGTCCCGCGCTAATCTTGCGCGGTTGCCCACAGGGTGACGGAACGACCCAGATCCACCCGATACCCGCCGTGCAACGGCCGCGGATCGAGAGTGCCCGGGAGAACAGGCCCCGGTGCGCCGCGCAACGAGTGAACCAGAAGGAGCCGCCATGTCGATCGGAACCGACGCAGCGACGAAGAAGAAGATCATCGCCGAGTACGCCACGACCGAGGGCGACACCGGTTCGCCCGAGGTGCAGATCGCACTGCTCAGCCACCGCATCGCTCACCTGACCGAGCACCTCAAGACGCACAAGCACGACCACCACAGCCGTCGTGGCCTGCTGCTGCTCGTCGGTCAGCGCCGTCGTCTGCTCAACTACCTGAAGAAGGACGAGATCGACCGCTACCGCTCGATCATCGAGCGCCTCGGCCTGCGCCGCTGACATCGACGAAGGGACTCACCATCAGGTGGGTCCCTTCGCTCGTCCTTCCGGGCACTACATTCGGAACAGCACACAACTGAATACCTCACTCACAGGAGCGATTCGCGCCACCGTCCGGCCCGGTCCTCGGTAGTGGCCCTCGCTGTGCGGCACGACTCGGCACAGCGCGGGCCTCGATCGAAGATCGGCCCCCGCCCAGCAGATGCAGGGCATGTGCGCGGCACCTCGCGGATCGCACCGCGAACAGAAAGATCAACGTGACAGAACCCGTCATCTCCGCCGTCGAGACCGTTCTCGACAACGGCAAGTTCGGCTCCCGCACCGTCAAGTTCGAGACCGGGCTCCTCGCCCGCCAGGCCGCCGGTTCGGTGACCGCCTACCTCGACGACGAGACCATGCTGCTCTCGGCGACCACCGCGGGCAAGCACCCCAAGGACCACTTCGACTTCTTCCCCCTGACGATCGACGTCGAGGAGCGGATGTACGCCGTGGGCCAGATCCCCGGCTCGTTCTTCCGCAGCGAGGGTCGTCCCGGCGAGGACGCGATCCTCACCTGCCGCCTCATCGACCGCCCGCTGCGCCCGACCTTCAAGAAGGGTCTGCGCAACGAGGTCCAGGTCGTCATCACCGTGATGGCGCTCGACCCCGACCAGCCCTACGACGTGCTGGCCATCAACGCCGCGTCGATGTCGACCCAGCTGTCCGGGCTGCCGTTCTCCGGCCCCGTCGGCGGCGTCCGCGTCGCCCTCATCGACGGCCAGTGGGTCGCCTTCCCGACCCACACCCAGCTCGAGAGCGCCGTGTTCGACATGGTCGTGGCCGGTCGGGTCACCGACACCGGCGACGTCGCCATCATGATGGTCGAGGCCGAGGCGACCGAGGAGGCTTACGAGCTCGTCCTCAACGGTGCCACGGCCCCGTCGGAGGAGGTCGTGGCCAGCGGCCTCGACGCCGCCAAGCCCTTCATCAAGCAGCTGTGCGACGCCCAGGCCGAGCTGGCCAAGCAGGCCGCCAAGCCGGTCCAGGAGTTCCCGGTCTTCCTCGACTTCGAGGACGACGTCTACGCCGCCGTCGAGGCCGCCGCGACCGAGGGCACCACCAAGGCCCTGGTCATCGCCGACAAGCAGGAGCGCGAGTCCGCCCTCGACGATGTCAAGGCCGCTCTTCTCGACTCGCTCGGCGAGACCTTCGAGGGTCGTGAGAAGGAGGTCGGTGCCGCGTTCAAGGCGGTCACCAAGTCCCTCATGCGCACCCGGGTCCTGCGCGACAAGATCCGCATGGACGGGCGCGGCCTGGCCGACATCCGCCCGCTGCACGCCGAGGTCGGCGTGATCCCGCGGGTGCACGGCTCTGCCCTGTTCGAGCGTGGCGAGACCCAGATCCTGGGTGTCACGACGCTCAACATGCTGACCCTCGAGCAGAAGCTCGACACGCTCAGCCCGGAGAAGACGCGCCGCTACATGCACAAGTACGTCTTCCCGCCGTTCTCCACCGGCGAGACCGGTCGCGTCGGCTCGCCCAAGCGCCGCGAGGTCGGCCACGGTGCGCTCGCACGCCGCGCGCTCCTGCCGGTGCTGCCCAACCGCGAGACGTTCCCGTACGCGATCCGTCAGCTCTCCGAGGCGATGGGCTCCAACGGCTCCACCTCGATGGGCTCGGTCTGCGCCTCGACCCTGTCGCTCCTGCAGGCCGGGGTGCCGCTCAAGGCGCCCGTCGCCGGCATCGCGATGGGTCTCATCTCCGGCGAGGTCGACGGCGAGACGCAGTACGTCGCGCTGACCGACATCCTCGGTGCCGAGGACGCCATGGGCGACATGGACTTCAAGGTCGCCGGCACGCGCCAGTTCGTCACGGCCCTGCAGCTCGACACCAAGCTCGACGGCATCCCCGCCGAGGTCCTGGGTGCCGCGCTGACCCAGGCTCGCGACGCCCGCCTGGCGATCCTCGACGTGATGGCCGAGGCCATCGACGAGCCCGAGGAGATGTCGCTGCACGCGCCGCGCATCATCACGGTCCGTATCCCGGTCGACAAGATCGGCGAGGTCATCGGGCCGAAGGGCAAGGTGATCAACCAGATCCAGGACGACACCGGTGCGTCGCTGTCCATCGAGGACGACGGCACGATCTACATCGGTGCGACCAACGGGGAGGCCGCCGAGGCCGCGCGCGCCGCGGTCAACGCGATCGCCAACCCGACGATGCCGGAGGTCGGCGAGCGCTACCTCGGCACCGTGGTGAAGACGACCAACTTCGGTGCGTTCGTCTCGCTGCTGCCCGGCAAGGACGGACTGCTGCACATCAGCAAGCTCCGCGCCCTCGCCGGTGGCAAGCGCGTCGACGCCGTCGAGGACGTCCTGTCGGTGGGCCAGAAGATCCAGGTCCAGATCGGCGAGATCGACGACCGCGGCAAGCTGTCGCTGGTCCCGGTCGTCGAGGAGGACGAGGCCGCACAGGACGAGTCCGCCGAGGCCGCCGACAACTGATCCACCACCGCTGACCCGTCGCCCACCAGCGACGGGTCAGCGTTGTTTTGGTACGACACCACACCGCGTCGCACGGGGGAGTGCAGGCACATGGAGCAGGTCCAGCAGAAGGTCAGCCAGAAGATCGGCACGACCCGCACGCTCTCGACGGTCCGCGACGGCGACGGCCAGGTGACCTCACGGGTCAAGCGCACCGTGCTGCCCGGCGGGCTGCGGGTGGTCACCGAGCAGATGGCCGGCGCGCGCTCGGCCACGATCGGCGTCTGGGTCGGCGTCGGCTCGCGTCACGAGACCGCCTCCCTGCACGGGGCCTCGCACTTCCTCGAGCACCTGCTCTTCAAGGGCACGGCGGAGCGTTCCGCCCTCGACCTGTCCATCGCCCTGGACGCGGTCGGCGGGGAGGTCAACGCCTTCACCGCCAAGGAGTACACCTGCTTCCACGCCCGGGTGCTCGACGAGGACCTCCCGCTGGCCGTCGACGTGCTGGGCGACATGATCACCAGCTCGACGATCGACCACGACGACGTCGAGGCCGAGCGTGAGGTGATCCTGGACGAGATCGCGATGCACGACGACGACCCCGACGACGTGGTGCACAACCTGTTCGCCGAGCTCGCCTGGGGGGTGGACTCCCCGCTGGGACGGTCCATCGCCGGGACCGAGGCGTCGATCACCGGGCTCGATCGGGCTCGGATCCGACGCTTCTACAAGCGCCACTACCGCCCCGACAACATGGTCGTCGCCGTGGCCGGCAACCTCGACCACGCGCGCGTCGTACGCCAGGTCAGGACGGCGTTCGGGCGAGCCGGCTTCCTGACCGACGCGGGAGCACCGACGGCGCCGCGGACCACCCGGCGCACGAAGGTCTTCTCCGGACGAGCCGACGCGAACCGGCCGTTCGAGCAGGTCAACGTGGTCCTCGGCATGGAGGGGCTTCCCCGCGACCACGAGGATCGCTTCGCGCTGGGCGTGCTCAACACCGCGCTCGGAGGCGGCACGTCGAGCCGGCTGTTCCAGGAGGTCCGCGAGCGTCGCGGGCTGGCCTACTCGGTGTACTCCTTCGCGTCCCACCACGCCGAGTCCGGCCTGGTCGGGGTGGCCGTGGGCTGCCTGCCGGCCAAGCTCGACGACGTGCTGGACGTCGTGCGCCACGAGCTGGCGAAGGTCGCTGAGGAGGGCATCACCGCCGAGGAGCTGCGCATCGGCAAGGGCCAGCTGCGAGGTGGTCTGGTGCTCGGCCTGGAGGACTCGGCGTCGCGAATGTCGCGCCTGGGTCGCGCCGAGCTGGTCCACGACGAGCTCCTCGACATCGACGACGTGCTCGCCGAGATCGACGCGGTGAGCCTGGAGCAGGTGCGCGCGGTGGCCGCCGAGGTGTTCTCACGACCGGAGATCCTGGCCGTCGTCGGGCACTGAGGGCAGGGCTGGAGACTGCTCCTCGCCTCACCGCGTCTCGACACGCTCGGTCGCGGCCTCGTCCCTCAGCCGCGCTCGCTGCTCAACGAGCATCGATCATCGTGCGCAGCTGGTGAGTTCGTGCCTCACGCGTCATCTGCGCCCGATGATCCCGATCACGGGCGGCTGCTTGTTGTCGACCACCGAGACCCGGAACCCGCCCTCGCTCAGGGACGCCGAGGCCTGCTTGATCATCTTGGGCACCTGGTCGCGCCGGGTGGCCTCGAAGAAGAGGTGCACCGCGCCGCCGGGTACTACGCGCTCGTGCAGCAGCGCGATCTCGTCGGCGCAGTCGCGGACCCAGAAGAGGTTGACGTTGAAGGCGAAGACCTTGTGCAGCCGCTTGACCGGCACCCGCAAGGTGGCGAGGTCGATCTGGCGAACCGTCAGCCGACCTGCCTTCACTGCCTCCTCGTTGCGCCGCTTGGTGCGGTCGACGCCGGACTCGGAGCGGTCGATGGCGAAGAGCTTGCCGGTCTCGAGGCGGCTGCAGATGAGCTCGGCTGCGGCGCCCGCGCCACAGCCGATCTCGAGCAGCTGATCGGATGGTTGGGGGTCCATGAAGTCAACCGCCCACCGGATCCGCGCCGGAATCGTCTGTGCGACCATGCCCACACCCTGCCAGAACCACATTGGTGTAGCACTCACCGACCGTCCGTTTCTGCCGACCGTCCCCCCGCGCCTCGCCGTCATCTCCTAGGGTCGCGGTGTGCCGACAACGATGCGAGTGGGAGTCCTGGGAGCGCGCGGCAAGGTCGGGACGGAGATCTGTCGTGCCGTCGAGGCGGCCGAGGGGCTCGTCCTGGTCGCCCAGATCGATGTGGGCGACGACCTCCAGACCCTGGTGGACACCGATGCCGAGGTGGTCGTCGACTTCACGCACCCGGACGCCGTCATGGACCACCTCGAGTTCTGCGCGGCACACGCGATCCACGCCGTGGTCGGCACCACCGGCTTCGACGAGCCCCGACTGGCGCGCCTGCAGGAGATCCTGGGCGACGACGCCGAGACCGGCATCCTGGTGGCGCCCAACTTCTCGATCGGCGCGCTGCTGATGATGCGTTTCGCGGCGCTCGCCGCACGCCACTTCGAGTCGGTCGAGATCGTGGAGCTGCACCACCCGCACAAGGCCGACGCGCCGTCCGGGACCGCACGCCGCACGGCGGAGCTGGTCGGCGCCGCTCGGCGGGAGGCCGGCCTCGGGCAGGCGCCGGACGCGACCTCGACCTCGCTCGAGGGAGCGCGCGGCGCCGTCGTCGACGACGTACCCGTGCACTCCCTGCGGATCAGCGGGCTCGTGGCCCACCAGGAGGTGCTGCTCGGCGGGGCAGGGGAGACCTTGACGATCCGCCACGACTCGTTGTCGCGTGAGTCCTTCGCGCCGGGCGTGCTGGCCGCCGTACGAGCCATCGGCAGCCGCCCGGGGCTCACGGTGGGCCTCGAGCACCTCATCGACCTCGGGTAGCTCCGCACGCCGGCCCGAATCCGGGTCTGGTTGCACGTTTGTGCGTTGCACAAACCTGCGGCGAGGCATAGGTGTGACTCGGCGTCACACGACGGCACAGTCGGGGACGACGTCGCCCGACGGGTGAGGCGACGCACCGACGAGAGGTTCACGATGCGCACAACCCTGGGTCTGGCCGCGGCAGCAGTACTGACCGCCGGCACGCTCGGAATCCAGCCCACCACGGCGACGGCGTCGCCGGCTGTCTCGAAGACCGGCGCGACCGACCCGTCCGTGGTGGCGGCCACGGCGCTCCAGGCGCTGGCCGAGCGACCCGGCCTCGCCCGGGTCGCCGGGGGCGTGGAGCAGGAGGTGGAGCGCCAGGTCGAGCAGGAGCTGACCGTCACCGACACGATGCTCGACCGCGACGGCTCCTCCCACGTGCGGATGGTGCGTACCTACCGCGGCCTGCCGGTGCTCGGCGGGGACCTGGTCGTCCACCAGAGCGCAGCGTCCCGGCTGCAGGGCGTCAGCCAGAGCCTCGAGGCCCCGATCACGATCTCGGCCACGCCCCGGCTGGCCGCGACCCGTGCCGCGACCCGCGCGGTCTCGACGGGCAAGGCAGCCACCACGATCAAGAAGCTGCGTCCGGCCGAGGCCGAGCCCCAGCTGGTGGTGGACGCGTTGGGCGCCACGCCGCGCCTGGCCTGGGCGATCCAGACGAAGGGCCGTCAGGCCGACGGCACCCCGAGCCGGCTCACGACGTACGTCGATGCCCGCAACGGTGCGGTGCTGCGCCGGGTCGAGGGGATCCACACCGCCGACGGCGAGGGCAACTCGCTCTACAGCGGCACGGTGCCGATCTCCGTCACCGCGAGTGGCGGCTCGTTCACGCTCACCGACGCCGCGCACGGCAACGCCAGGACCACCGACATGCAGAACGGCACCGACGGGTTCCTCTGCACGCTGCTGGGCTTCGGCTGCACCAACGGCGTGGCCTTCACCAGCGCGGACAACGTGTTCGGCAACGGCACCAACGCCAACCGCGAGTCGGCGGCCGTCGACGCCCACTACGGCGGAGCGATGACCTACGACTACTACGACCAGGTCCTGGGCCGCGACGGGATCTTCGGTGACGGCACGGGTGCTCCCAGCCGTGTCCACTACGGCAGCAACTACGTCAACGCCTTCTGGGACGGCGAGAAGATGACGTACGGCGACGGCGACGGCAGCTCCTTCGGGCCGTTGGTCTCGCTCGACGTCGCCGGCCACGAGATGTCCCACGGTGTCACCGAGAACACCGCGGGGCTCGTCTACTCCGGTGAGTCGGGCGGTCTCAACGAGGCCACCTCCGACATCTTCGGCACCATGGTCGAGTTCTATGCCGACAACGCCAACGACCCTGCCGACTACTTCATCGGCGAGGAGTTCGACCTCGCCGACGGCGAGGGCTTCCGTCGGATGGACAACCCGTCGCTGGACGGCTCCTCGCAGAGCTGCTACGCCTCCAACACCGGCAACGTGGACGTGCACTACTCCTCGGGAGTGGGCAACCACTTCTACTACCTCCTGGCGGAGGGGTCGGGCGCCAAGACCATCGGGGGCAAGCAGCACAACTCGCCCACCTGCAACGGCTCCTCGGTCAGCGGGATCGGCCGCGACGCCGCCGAGCAGATCTGGTTCCGTGCCCTGACGACGTACTTCACCTCGGGCACGACCTACGCCCAGGCACGCACCGGCACCCTGAACGCCGCGGCGGACCTCTACGGTCAGGGCAGCGCCGAGCACGCCGCGGTCGCGGCGGCGTGGAGCGCCGTCAACGTCGGCTGATCCCCAGCCGCACCCACTGACGGGAGGCCCGCGCCGGACGGAACCGGCGCGGGCCTCCTCCTCTCGGGACAGACCCTAGCCGCCGAGCAGGCTGTCGAAGAGCGCCGCTTCCGCCTCGTCGTTCCAGGTGTCGCCCGGTGAGAGCTTCGCGCCGACGGCCGGCAGCCTCTCCTTGAGCTCGTCGAGGCCCATCAGGGGGAGGTCGTGGATCTGGGGGAAGATCAGGACCTTCCCGGAGTAGCTGCCGTCGACCAGGGCCTGAAGCCCGTCCTTGGCCGCCCGCATGCCACCGACAGCGCCCACGATGGACCCGGGGGAGAGATCGCCACGGCTGGCGAGGTCGACCACCTGCTGCTGGTCGTGGATGGTCAGGCCGGAGGTCCCGGTGTACTGCGCGTTGTCCAGGTACACCGCGCTCAGGTTCAACGGCGCCAGGGTCCCGTTCGGCACGCCGGCGAAGAAGACCAGCATGCCGTCCGGCTTCATGAGGGTGTCCGCCTCGGCCATCACGTCGGCGATCGGGACGCTGACCACCACGTCGTCGGCACCCTGGTCGCCGGTGACTCCCATGACGAAGTCGTGCAGGGACGTCTCCGAGGTGCGGGAGTTGAAGGTGATCAGCTCGCAGTCGTTGCTCTGCGCCAGGTGGGCCAGCCGCTCCTCGAGGCTCTTCAAGCGTTCGTCGCTCACCTCCGTGGCGATGATCGTGCGGGGGCCGTCGGGCTGCTGGATGGCGCGTTGGACGTGCATCAGGCCCATGGGGCCACCGGCACCGACGAACACCGTGGTGCCCTGCGAACGCAGCTCGCAGCGGTTGCGCGCCTGCCCGTAGGAGTCGGCGATGTCCGGTCCCTGCCCGCCCAGGTAGGCCGTGTAGTCGTAGTGCAGACGTCCCACGTCGGTGTCCACCAGACCGTCCAGGGCGGTCTCGCCCACCAGGTTGAGGGTGCCGCGCCGGGCGATGTGCTGGGCCGCAGCACCCACGGTCGTCGCCGTACGGGGGCCCAGCAGGATCACGTCGTCGAAGCCCGCGCCGTCGGTCAGCTCGTCCACCAGCACCTGGTAGTCATCGATGCCGATGTCGTTGCGCACGATCTTCTCCGCCGACGTGCGCTCCACCAGCTGGCGCACCGACTCGGGCACGTCGGTCATCACGATGGTGGCCGGGGCGTCGAGGCCGGCGCTGAAGAGATACTCCCGCTCGTCACCGGGCCGGCCGATGATCCACATGGTGCCACCGGGCTCGGGTTCGAGACGGCGACGTTGGGTGTAGGCAGCCATGACGCAGCCCCACGGCTCCAGCGTGGAGGCTTCGGCGTACCCCATCGTGTCGGGAAGGGGCAGCAGGCAGGCGCCGTCGTCGGTGTCGAGCATCTCCGCGCCCATCAGGTGGTACTGGATCAGTCCGCCGGGGATGGTGTAGCCGTAGGCCGTGCTCTTGCCATCCTGGTAGATGTCGGGCTGCACAGCCAGCCGCTGTCCGGCGTGGTAGCGGTCCTGGAGGTCGGCTCCGACCTCGATGACCGTGAGGCTGACCTCGTGGCCCAGTCGGGTGGGCTCCCGGGACAGGTCTCGGTTGTAGAGCTTGGGGTGACTGCCACCTGCGCGCAGGATCTTCACGTCGGAGAAGCAGAGGCCGACGCTGTCGATCCGGACCAGCATCTGGTCGGCGTCGGGCCGGGGGATCGGCAGCAGCTCGGGCTGGTCGTCCTTGCCCATGTTCTCCGCGCCCGCGCCGTACACGTTCCACGCCCAGCTCCCTTCCGGCAGGTCGAGCTCGGCCGCGCGGTACTGGTTGTAGACCTTCATTCGTCGTGTCCTCCACGTCGTGGTGCCGGCAGTAGGGTCACCCGGCTGTCACGTCGGACGGTGCCGGGCCGATGCAGCGGGTGGTGATGCCGCCAGACTACCTCATTCGTGTTGGATTAAGTTGAAGCATGTGGGTTTAACCCATTGACACGGGCGTATGAGGGCAGATACAAAGGCATTCACAGATTCGGTGATCTCGGTCACAGACGTTCGAGGAAGGTGTGCCATGGCAACCACGCAGAGGGCTCCGGGGGGAGCGCGAGTTCACGTCCAGAAGTTCGGGACGTTCCTGTCCAACATGGTCATGCCCAACATCGGAGCCTTCATCGCGTGGGGCCTGATCACGGCGCTGTTCATCGAGAAGGGCTGGCTCAACTGGGGCGGCTCCGGCGGGCTGGCCCCGGACAGCTGGGTGGCGGAGATCGGTGGTTGGGGCGACTTCGCCGGCGGCGGCATCGTCGGCCCGATGATCACCTACCTGCTGCCGCTCCTGATCGGCTACACCGGCGGCAAGATGACCTACGAGGCGAGTCCCGCACGAGGTGGCGTCGTCGGCGCGATCGCCACGATGGGCGTGATCGCCGGCACGGACATCCCGATGTTCATGGGCGCCATGATCATGGGGCCGCTCGGCGGATGGTCCATCCGACGCGTCGACGCCCTGTGGGACGGCAAGATCAAGCCCGGCTTCGAGATGCTCGTCAACAACTTCGCGGCCGGCATCTGGGGCGGCATCCTGGCGACCTTCGGGTTCTTCGTGATGAGCCCCATCGTGAAGTGGGTCGCCGACCGGCTCTCCGACGGGATCGACTTCCTGGTCTCCAACAACCTGCTTCCCTTCACGTCGATCATCATCGAGCCCGCGAAGGTGCTGTTCCTCAACAACGCGCTCAACCACGGCGTCCTGACACCGCTCGGAACCAACGAGGCCGTCGAGAACGGCACGTCCGTCCTCTTCCTCCTCGAGGCGAACCCGGCCGCTGGTCTGGGTCTCCTGCTGGCGATCTCGGTCTTCGGCAAGGGCATGGCGAAGGCCTCGGCCCCGGGGGCGGTCATCATCCACTTCTTCGGCGGGATCCACGAGATCTACTTCCCCTACGTGCTGATGAAGCCCAAGCTGATCCTGGCGATGATCGCCGGTGGCATGACCCAGATCTTCATCAACGTGGTCTTCTCGTCCGGCCTGCGCGCTCCAGCGGCGCCGGGCTCCATCATCGCCGTCCTCGCCCAGACCCCGGGTGGGAGCGTGGTCGGGGTGCTGCTCTCGGTCGTCGGCGGCGCGACGGTGACCTTCCTGGTCGCCGCGCTGATCCTCAAGACCGACCGCAGCGAGGACGCCGAGGACGAGCTCGTCTCCGCCACGGCCAGGATGGAGGCGCTGAAGGGCAAGGCGTCCTCCGTCTCCGGTGCGCTGCTCGGCTCCGCGACCGCCGCTGCTTCCGGCCCGATCCGCTCGATCGTCTTCGCCTGCGACGCCGGCATGGGCTCCTCGGCGATGGGCGCCTCGGTGCTGCGCAAGAAGGTCGAGGCCGCGGGGTTCAACGACGTCACCGTGGTCAACCAGGCGATCTCCAACCTCAGTGACACCTACGACCTCGTCGTCACCCACCGCGACCTCACGGACCGGGCCAAGCAGCGCACGGGTTCCGCGGTGCACGTCTCGGTGGACAACTTCATGAACAGTCCGCGCTACGACGAGATCGTGGAGCTGCTGGAGCGCACCAACACGGACGGGTCCCACGCCGCGGCCTCCGTCTCGGCGGGCGGCGCGGCCCATGCTCCCCAGAAGGGGGCGGCGACGGGGGCGTTGCTGGACGCGGAGTCCGTGGTGCTCGACCCGGCCACCGAGAGTCGTGACCTGGCCATCACCCGCGCCGGCGAGCTGCTCGTCGCTGCGGGTGCGGTGGACCCGTCGTACGTCGAGGCCATGCACGCCCGCGAGTCCTCGGTCTCGACGTACATGGGCAACCTCCTCGCGATCCCGCACGGCACCAACGAGGCGAAGTCGGCGATCCGCCGCTCGGCGATCTCGTTCGTCCGCTACTCCGACGGCGTCGAGTGGAACGGCAAGCCGGTGAAGTTCGTCATCGGCATCGCTGGTCAGGGCGACGACCACCTGGCCCTGCTGCGACGCATCGCCGAGGTCTTCGTCGACAAGGAGCAGGTGGCCCGGCTCGAGGCCGCGCGCACCACCGGCGAGGTGCTCGAGGTGCTGGGAGTGGTCCAACCAGCCTGAGCTGAGAGCGACTCACGCCCATCGTGCGACGGCCCGCCGACCCTCGTGGTCGCGCGGGCCGTCGTACGTCGGGTGGCTCCCGGCCGGGCCGGGTGCGACGGTCTCACAGGAGTCGGACGACCGCTGCGACGACGGCGGCGCCGAAGACGACCACGAGGAACGGGGCGCGCAGCACCAGCAGCCCCACCGCCGCCGCCAGCGCGACGGCGCGGGCATCCAGGACCAGCGACGCGTCATCGGTGGCGAACACCTGCACGGCGATCAGCGCCGCGAGCAGCGAGACCGGTACCAGGTCGGCGATCCTGGCCACGAGCGGACGGGCGAGCACCCGCTCCGGCACCGAGAGGCCGGCCAGCTTGAGCAGGTAGCAGCCCACCCCGGCCCCGACCACGGCAGCCCAGATCATGTCGCACTGCTCGGGGGTCGCACGGCGAAGGCACCCACCAGCACGGCGACACCACCGGCCACCAGGACGGGAACCCCCGCGGCGGTGAACGGCACCGCGCCGATCGCCACCGCTGCCGCGAGGACCGCCACGGCGCGCGGCAGCGGCTGGTCGAGACGGGGCCACAGCAGGGCCAGGAAAGCGGCGCCCACGGCCGCGTCCAGACCATAGCTGCGTGGGTCGCCCAGGGTGGTGCCGGCGAGGGCGCCGAGGAGGGTCGCCAGGTTCCACAGGACGAAGATCGACGCGCCGGTGGTGAGGAAGCCGATCCGGGCGTCGGCACGGGAGCCGCGGGTCACGGACATGGCCGTGGACTCGTCGATCACCAGGTGGGCGGCGCCGAGCCGGGCGCCCCCGCGGTAGCCGAGCAGCGGAGCGAGGCGAAGGCCGTAGAGCGTGTTGCGGCTCCCCAGGAGCAGTGCGGTCAGGGCACCGGCCAGGGGAGCTCCTCCCGCGGCCAGGACCCCCGCGAAGGCGAACTGCGAGGCGCCGGTGAACACCAGGAGCGAGAGTGCGCAGGTCTGGGCGACGTCGAGGCCCGAGCTCACGCCCACGGCGCCGAAGGAGAGGCCGTAGGTCCCGGTGGCCAGTCCCACGGCGAGGCTGTCACGGACGATCGTCCGCTGCGCAGGGTCCACCGAGCGTGCCACGCTCAGGAGAGGGCGGTGTGGAGCCGCACCTGCTTGACCAACGTCGAGCCGCTGCCGTCGAGGTCGAGCTCGCGGTGCGCGGAGTCCGGGCCCCAGCCGGCGCTGGTCAGAAACCCGCGACGGGCGTCGTCCCCGACGATCGTCCAGGTGACGGCCCGGGTGAAGCGGTCGGCCACGAGTGTGTCGGCCACGGCCTGGAGCAGGCGGGAGCCATGACCCTTGCCCAGCTCCCCGGGTAGGACGCTCAGCTCGGCGAGCTCGCCGTCGGACACGGGGTCGCAGTCCGGGTCGACGGCCGGTGCGGTCACGGCGAAGCCGACGACGCGGTTGCGCTCGAGAGCGACCAGCACCCGGTTGCGGGCGTCCTCGGGCCGGGTCATCGAGGTGCGCCACGCCTCGGCGACGGGGGCAGCATCCTCCGGGAGCGCCTCGGGCGGCAGCAGGTCGCCGTACTGCTGGCGCCAGGCCTGCATCTGGACGCCCGCGATGGCATCGGCGTCGTCGGCCCAGGCGATGCGCACCGAGACGTCGGCGGTCGGACCGGTGCCGGATGGAGTGCTCATGGACCGGACACTAGTGTCAGCGACATGGAGATTCGTAACCTCGGAGCGAGCGGCCTGAAGATCTCGGCCATCTCGTACGGCAACTGGCTCACCCACGGTTCCCAGGTCGAGGAGGACGCGGCACTCGCCTGTGTGCGCCAGGCCCTCGACGAGGGGATCACCACCTTCGACACCGCGGACGTCTACGCCAACACCGCGGCGGAGACCGTGCTGGGCAAGGCGCTGGCCGGCGAGCGGCGTGCCGGGCTGGAGATCTTCACCAAGGTCTTCTGGCCGACCGGGCCAGGCAACCACAACGACCACGGGCTCTCGCGCAAGCACATCATGGAGTCGATCGACGGCTCGCTGCAGCGCCTCGGCACCGACTACGTGGACCTCTACCAGGCCCACCGCTTCGACCACGAGACTCCGCTCGAGGAGACGATGGAGGCCTTCGCCGACGTCGTGCGGGCCGGCAAGGCGCTCTACATCGGCGTCTCGGAGTGGCGCGCGGAGGAGATCCGGGCGGCCCATGCGCTGGCCCGGGAGCTGCGCGTGCCGCTGGTCTCCAGCCAGCCGCAGTACAACATGCTCTGGCGCGTCATCGAGTCCGAGGTGGTGCCCACCTGCGAGGAGCTCGGCATCGGTCAGATCGTCTGGTCGCCGATCGCCCAGGGCGTGCTCACCGGCAAGTACGCCGTGGGGCAGGCACCGCCGGCCGGCTCCCGCGCCACCGACGAGAAGGGCGGCGACGCGATGATCGCGCGCTGGCTCAAGGACGACGTGCTGACCCGCGTCGAGCGGCTCAAGCCGATCGCCGATGAGGCCGGGCTCACGATGGCTCAGCTCGCCGTCGCGTGGACCCTGCAGAACCCCAACGTGTCCTCGGCGATCGTGGGCGCGAGCCGCCCCGAGCAGGTCACCGACAACGTCAAGGCCGCCGGGGTGAAGCTCGAGGACTCCGCCCTGGCCGCGATCGACGAGGCCCTGGAGGGCGTCATCGAGCGGGACGCGGCGAAGACGACGTCCCCGAGGCGCAGCGAGATGTTCGGCTGACTGTCGGCGGGCGGGATGTTACTGACCGCTGTGACTACTACCCAGCGCGTAGAGCCGTCAGGTAGTAGTCACAGCGGTCAGTAACATCCCCGGGCGGGCGTGCTACCGGTAGTGCTCCGGCAGGGCCTCGCCGATCTTCACGCGCGCCTTCGGCATCCGCATGAACTTCAGCTGCATCGCTCGGCTCAGGGTGTAGTACGTCGTGCCCTTCAGCGGCGCGTCGGGGAACCGCTCGGCGATCTGCTTGCGGATCCGGTAGCGCAGGACCATCAGGTCGATCACGAGCACGATGAAGAGCGGGAAGACGAGCGCCGGCACGAACAGCGAGACGATCATCAGCGGGATCACGATCTCGGCGAACGAGAAGCGGCTGTCCACGAAGTCGCGGATGAATGCCTTGACCGGTCCCTGGTCGCGGGCGAGCAGCACCTTGCCGGACTTCATGTCGGCGCGCAGGCTCCTGCTCGACTCCGACTTCAGCTGTCGCTGTCGGGCGGCCTGCTCCTTGCGCGTCCGCGGCACCTTCGCGCGCGCCCGAGCGGCGGCCTCGGCCTCCTTGCGGCTCGGCGTGGGGCGGCCCTTGCCGACCGTGGTGCCGGCAGCGGTGAGCTGGGCGGAGGAGTCGGTCGCCGACGACGCGTCGGAGTCGGACTTGTTGCGGCTGAACGGACTGAACACGAGGTGCCTTCTGCTCGGGTGGTGACGGGCCTTCACCTTACCTGGGGGCCGACGCGCGGGCCGTGCGTCGGTTGCCCGAGCGGCATAGGGTGACGCCATGAGCATCATGAAGCGGATGAGCCTGATCTTCCGAGCCAAGGCCAACAAGGCGCTCGACCGCGCCGAGGACCCCCGCGAGACGCTCGACTACAGCTATCAGCGTCAGCTCGAGCTGCTCAGCAACGTCCGGCGCGGGGTCGCCGACGTCGCCACGAGTCGCAAGCGGATCGAGCTCCAGCTCGCCCAGCTCGAGCAGCAGGCGGGCAAGCTCCAGGACCAGGCCGAGAAGGCCCTGCAGATGGACCGCGAGGACCTGGCCAGGGAGGCGCTGACCCGCAAGTCCGGTCTGGCCGGCCAGATCAACGACCTGAAGGCCCAGCACGCCCAGCTGCAGGGCGAGGAGGAGAAGCTGGTCAACGCCCAGCAGCGCCTCCAGGCCAAGGTCGAGTCCTTCCGGACCCGCAAGGAGACGATCAAGGCGACCTACACCGCCGCCGAGGCCCAGACCCGGATCAACGAGGCGGTCTCCGGCATCGGTGAGGAGATGGGCGATGTCGGCATGGCCATCCAGCGCGCCGAGGACAAGACCGCGACGATGCAGGCTCGCGCCGGGGCGATCGACGAGCTGATCGCCTCGGGCGCCCTCGACGACGCCGCGTCCCAGGGCTCCGGCGACGACATCGCCCGCGAGCTGGAGTCGATGAGCTCCCAGGCCGACGTGGAGATGGAGTTGATGCGGCTCAAGGGGCTATCCACCCCCGGCGCCCCGGGCGCCATCGAGTCCGGGGCCGGTGACACCTCCGACGTCGTGTCGTCGGAGGCCCCGCAGGCCGAGGGTGAGCAGCGGTGATCATCCGGGTGCTGGGTGAGGGCCAGTACGACGTGGCCGACCACGCACTCGACCGGCTCAACGAGCTCGACTCCGCCGTGGAGGCGGCCGTCGCGGCCTCCGACGAGGCGGCCTTCGACGAGGCGCTGGCGGCGCTCCTGGACGGCGTCCGCACCGTCGGCGTGCCCCACGACCTGGACTCCCTCGACGAGTCCGACCTCATCCTCCCCCCGGCGGGGGCCTCGATCGACGAGGTGCGGGAGATGCTCGACGACGACGGCCTGATCCCCGGTTGAGGCGCGGACGAGGCCACAGGTAGGACACAGCAGGACCGGGGGCCCGTGCTTGGATCCCCGCGGCACACTGGGCTCATGGCTCGTTCACGTTTCGTCGGTGACCCCGGGCTGACCGCCCGGATGACACTCGTCATGTTCTTGCTGGGCGGTGTCTTCGTCGCCCTGATCGCCGCCTTGATGGCGATCTTCGCGAGCAACGGCGGAGTGGGGATCGCCATGCTGATCGGGCTCGCCGGCATCGGGGTGGCGATCTACCAGTGGTACTCCTCCGACACCGTCGCGATGAAGGCCATGCGGGCTCGTGAGGTCACCGCGCAGCAGGCGCCGGAGCTGCACGCGATGATCGATCGGCTCTGCACGATGGCCGACATGCCCAAGCCTCGGGTCGGTATCGCCGACACGTCGGTTCCCAACGCATTCGCGACCGGTCGTTCGCCCGACAGGGCCGTGGTCTGCGTGACCACCGGCATCCTCGGCATGTTGACCGCCGAGGAGCTCGAGGGCGTGCTCGCCCACGAGCTGTCCCACGTCGCCCACCGCGACGTGCTCGTGATGACGGTGGCCAGCTCGGCGGGGATCGCGGCCGGGATGCTCACCCAGGGTGCCCAGTACGGCATGTTCTTCGGCGGGTTCGGCGGCAACCGCCGCGACAACAACAACAACGGCCTGCCGATCTGGTTGCTGGTGCTCGTCGTGAGCCTGGTCGTGTACGCCGTCAGCTTCGTGCTGCTGCGTCTGCTCTCGCGCTACCGGGAGATGTCGGCGGACCGCGCCGGCGCCTACCTGACGATGAAGCCGGCCGCCCTGGCCTCGGCACTGCAGAAGATCAGCGGCGAGATCAACACCATCCCGCACAAGGACCTGCGTCAGGTGAGCGCCGCCAGCGCGCTCTGCATCGCTCCCGCCGTCGCCGGCGTCTCGCTGAACACCCTGACCTCCACGCACCCGTCCCTCGAGCAACGGCTCGAGCAGCTGGCGGGCATCCAGGCGGAGCTCGGCAGGCCAACTCGATGAGGGCCAACTCCATAAGGGCCCCGCGATGAGGGCCCGCTGATGGGGCTCCTGCGCAGCCTGATGGGCCGGTCGCGGCCGGTCCAGGCCAACCTCGACGCCCTGTTCGGCGTGCCCAGCGCCGCGATCACTCTGCAGACCTCGATCGGTCTCGTACCGACCGGGGACGGTGCGGTCTGCTACCGCGCGCCGGCGGGCTCGGGGTTCGCCCAGGCGCAGTCGGACATGGTCGAGCTGCTCGAGAGTGCCTCGGACGCGCCGCAGGTCCGGGTGACGCAGGACGGGTTCGGCTACTCCTGGCTCGAGGTCGACCACCCGCCGTACGACCCGGTCGCCGGCGATCTCGGCGGGCTCTGCACCGATCTGCACGCGGTCAACACGACGCTCGAGGGTGCTGGGTTCGGGCCCTCGCTGCTGTGCTCGCTCGTCCCGTTCGTCGACGACACCGGCCGCTCGGTCGGGCTCGTGTACCTCTACAAGCAGGGCACGTTCTATCCCTTCGCGCCGAAGCCCGGTGGCGCGAAGGAGCGCGACAACCTGCTGGAGATCCAGGTCCGCGAGGCGCTCCGCGGCGAGCTGCTGGTCGAGGAGGACCTCTCGCGCTGGTTGGCGCTCTGGGGAGCCCCCGGGCTGTGAGCCCCGCGGTTTCGCTGATTCGGGCCGCGGACGCGCCGGCACGCCAGTAGTCTGCGCGCGTCGCTCGTGGGTACGAGGACCGCATGACGGGGGTGAGGATGGCCGACATCGACGGGCAGCAGCGCGCCGAGGAGATCGAGCGCTACGACGTGCTGCACCACCCCCCGCGCAGCGAGCTGGTGGCGATCGTCGAGCTGGCAGCCCAGATCTGCGGCACCTCCATGGCCACGATCAACCTGATCACCGACATCGAGCAGCACCAGGTCGCCGCCCACGGCTTCCCTGCCGACGTGTGCCGGCGCGAGGACTCGATGTGCGCGGCGATCCTGCACGAGAAGCAGACGCCCATCGTCGTCGCGGACGCCTCGCTCGACGCTCGATTCCGGGACAACCCGTTCGTCACCGGGGTCATCGGCAACGTCCGGTTCTACGCCTCGCACAAGCTGGTCACCTTCCAGGGCGTCACGATCGGCACCCTGTGCGTCTTCGACGAGCAGCCTCGCCACCTCGAGAAACACCAGCACGAGGCGCTCGGCACGCTCGCGGAGCGGATCGTCGACATCCTGGAGTTGTCCCTGCGCAGCCGGCAGCTCGCCCGCTCCAACGAACGGCTCTCCGACTTCGCCGGACGCGTCAGCCACGACCTGAAGTCTCCGCTCTCGAGCGTGGCGCTCTCCCTCGGCCTGATCAAGGAGCAGCTGGCCGCCGGTGCCCCCGGCGATGACATCGCCCGGCTGCTCGAACGCGCGATCAGCGGCAGCGAGCGGATGGCCAACCTCATCGACGAGGTCCTCGCCTTCTCCGCCGTCGGGGGCCGGCTCGAGATGCAGCGGGTGTCCCTGGACCGTGTGGTGGACGAGGCCCTGGCTGACGCGGACAGCAGGTTGGCCGACGTCGTGGTGGACAAGGCGCCGCTGCCCGACGTCGAAGGGGACCCCGGCCAGCTGCGATCGGTCTTCCAGAANCTGCTNGACAACGCCTCCAAGTACCGGCACCCCGAGCGACCNCTGCGGATCGAGATCTCGGCCGAGGTCCGTGATGGGCGGTGGATGGTCCGCGTGGCTGACAACGGCGTCGGTATCCCTGCCGCCGAGCGCGAGCGCGTCTTCGAGGCCCGCGTCCGGCTGGAGGCCACCGAGTCCATCGCGCGCGGCATGGGTATCGGCCTGAGCACGTGCCAGCGCGTCATCCAGGCCCACGGTGGGCGGATCGGCATCGATGAGACCCCCGGTGGGGGCACCACCGTCTGGTTCTCGTTGCCGGCGTGATGCTGCGCGCGTGGCCGGCCTGGTTCTTCGGGTTGGTCCGGGTGGTCACCGTGGGTGGGGCCGCGCGCGTAGCCGACCTGGTTCTTCGGGGTCGGTCCTGGTGGTGGCGGTGGGTGGGGCCGCGCGCGTAGCCGACCTGCTCCCGCCGTCAAGGATCGCCTACGGCGCCCGCTTCGCGGCACCTTCGGTGTCCTTGACTGCGGGACCCGGTAGGTCGGCTTGGGCGGCGCACGGGGCGGAGCCCCCTCGCTGCGCTCGGTGGCGCCGCCCGCGCAAGCGCGGCCCCACCCGTCACACGGGTCCCAAGCGCTGATCGATTGGGCAGAGACGACACGAAACCGCCCGCAACCCTGTCGTTCGTGCCCACTCGATGAGGCGATGTGACTCAAGGGACGGGTGTGGCGCCCGCGCATGCGGCGGCGCGAGCTTGCTCGTGCCGTCAGCGCGCCGTTCAGTCGACCGGGAGAGGCTCGCGGTCAATGGATGCCGCAGGCACCGCGCAGCGGGCGCCGCAGGC
>NZZG01000182.1 GCA_002698575.1 Pimelobacter sp.
CGCAGGTACGGCGCCAGCGCTCGCCGTACGGCGGCAGGGTCCAGCACCCCGCCCGTCGACGACGGCTGCGCCACCGGGTCCGGCCGCGCCACCTCCGGCAGCTCCAGGCCCGGCGGAGGCGCCACGCTGACCGGGTCGCTCGAGGCCACGTCGGCCGGGGACGGGGCCTCGGCCGGGTCTCCACCCAGCAGCGAGTCCAGCCGTCCGTCGAGCAGGTCGTAGCGCCAGGTGGCGACGCCACCGCCGACGAGCAGCAGGACGAGCACCAGCACGAGGGTCCCCCGCAGGGAGCCGGCCGAGGCCTGCGGCGCGGATCGCGAGACCGACCGGGACGACGACCTCGACGACGACCGGGACGACGACCGGGGCACCGGCTTGGCCATGGGTGTCACCTCTCGTCGTCCGTCCGCGACCCGGCCCCGGGGCGAGGCTCGGTCTCCCCAGGCGATCCCGGGTGCGCGTGCCACGCCATTGTGCGGGACACTGTGCCCCGGGCCGGAGCGGCCCTCGACGTACCCGAATCAAATCCCGACCTGCCCCGATGCTGCTTGGAGGAATCACGTGCTGGAGTTCGACGTGCTGGTGGAGATCCCCAAGGGGGAGCGCAACAAGTACGAGGTGGACCACGAGTCCGGCCGGATGCGCCTGGACCGGGTGCTCTTCACCTCGACCCAGTACCCCGCCGACTACGGCTACATCGAGGACACGCTCGGCCAGGACGGCGACCCGCTCGACGCCCTCGTCCTGCTGCCGACCAAGACCTTCCCCGGCTGCCTGATCCGCTGCCGCGCGATCGGCATGTTCCGGATGACCGACGAGGCCGGCGGCGACGACAAGGTCCTCTGCGTGCCCGCCAACGACCCGCGCCAGGAGCACCTGCGCGACATCAGCCACGTGCCGAAGTTCGACCGCCTGGAGATCCAGCACTTCTTCGAGGTCTACAAGGACCTCGAGCCCGGCAAGTCGGTCGAGGGTGCTGACTGGGTCGGCCGCACCGAGGCCGAGGCCGAGGTGATGGCGTCGTTCGAGCGGGCCAAGGGCACGCCGAAGTCGCACTGACGCTGCGCGGCAGTTTCACCACTGAAGTGGAGAAACTCCCGCTTCTGGCAAGAAGTTTCGTGCCAGAAGCGGGAGTTTTGTCATGCTGCTGCGAACTCGCAGTCCGCTGACGAGCCACCTGGTGTTCACAGGCGGCGGGTCGCGGCCCCTCTCCACAGGCCGATCCGCAACGACGTCTGCCCGGGGTGAGAGGCGGCAACTCTGTCCACGTGCATCGACCCCTTGTGACTCACGCAGCCCACCCCGACGGAACTCTCCTGCGCCGCGAAGCGATCGCTTGCGGCATCAACGACAAGGCCTTGGCGCGACTCGTTGACGGGAAGGTCCTGATCAAGTTGCGCCAAGGGGTCTACTGCCTGTGGGAGGTGTTCATCGCTGCGAGTCCCGCACAGCGCCACATCCTGCTCGCTCGCGCTGTCCTGAGGTTGTACGGCGAGCACGTAGCGCTGTGCGACGCAACGTCGTGCCTCACTCAAGGGGGACCCGACTTCGGCCTCGACCTGTCCAGCGTGCACCTCGCCCACCTCTCCGGTGGGGGACGTCGACGCAGTCGCATCGTGCATCACAGTGGCTCACTGCTCGTCGACGACCTCCGCAAGCATGAGGGTCGTTGGCTGACCACTCCAGCCAGGTCGGTCGCAGGAGTCGTGTGTACCGACGGCGTCGTGGCGGGACTCGTCCAGGCCAATCACTTCCTGCACCGCGAGGAGATGTCGCGCGGCCAGCTCGTCCAGATGGTGCAGCGCTCGGTCAACTGGCCAGGCTCCCTGGGTCATCACATCGTGCTTCAGCTCGCCGACGAGCGCATCGAGTCGGTCGGCGAGACTCGTTGCGACCACCTCTTCTTCAGCCAGGGCCTGCCTCGCCCGACCCTCCAGCATCCGGTCTACGACCCGGAAAGAGGTGTGACGTACCGCGTCGACTTCGCGTGGCCAGACCATCGAGTGATCGTCGAGTTCGACGGGCAGGAGAAGTACCACCGCCTGCGCCGGGAGGGAGAGACGATCGAGCAGGCGGTCATGCGGGAGAAGTGGCGCGAGGACAGGATCCGCGAGCTGACCGGTTGGACGGTCATCCGCATCACGTGGAGCGACCTCAACTTCCCGGTCCACACCGCGAGCCGGGTCCGGTCGGCGTTCTCCCTGGCCTCTGCACCCCCTCTCGGACTCGCGTCCGGGCTCTGATCCGACGGCGACGTCGCGCCACGACGTCGTCACTCGGGCCAGGATGCTTGTCGACAGAAGCGGCAGTTTCTCCGCTTAGGCGGAGAAACTGCCGGACCGCCCCACCCGAACGCCCGGGGACCCCCGAACCAGCTACCCCTTCACCCC
This sequence comes from Pimelobacter sp., assembly GCA_002698575.1. Classification (GTDB taxonomy): domain Bacteria; phylum Actinomycetota; class Actinomycetes; order Propionibacteriales; family Nocardioidaceae; genus Nocardioides. The sequence continues at coordinate 2,391 of NZZG01000182.1, forward strand.
GCGGAAGTAGGCCATCGCACCCGACCGCGCGAGCATCGGCGCGGCCACGCCCTGCCCGTGCAGCCACTGCACGACCTCGATGCCGTTGCAGCCCGGCCCCAGGAGACCTGCCAGCCGTCCGATGCGACGCATCGGCTCGTGGCGCAGCCCGGAGTCGTTGAGCAAGGTGCTGCCGGTGATCACGCCGCCCGGCTTGAGGACGCGCATCATCTCCATCACCGCACGCGACGGCTCCGGGAAGCAGTGCAGTCCGGTGAAGGACACCACCATGTCGAAGCTGGCGTCCTCGAAGGGCAGGCTGCCCACGTCCGCGATCCGCGGCACGACCTGGTCGTCGACCCCCCGCTGGCGCGCGGACTCCATGGTGCGCTCCAGCATCGCCTGCGCGATGTCGGCCGCGACGTACTCGATCCCCTGCCCGGGCTGCAGCCCGCGCAGGGCGACGCCGCCCCCGCACGGGACGTCGAGCACCCGCGATCCCGGGACCAGCGTGCCAACCTCGGCCGCCGCCGCGTACAGCTGACGGAGGTCGCTCTGGACGGCGGCCGCCCACAGGGCTCCACCGACGGTGGGGTGCTCGACGGTCCAGTCGTAGACGCCGGCCCAGAGCGGGTCGTCGCTCCAGCCACCGAGCCCGGGGATCCGCAACCGTGCTAGCCCTGCCATCCCTGCCTCCTGAGGAACGCGTCGGTCGCGTCCGTGATCCGCCCCAGGATGACCGGAGCCACCACGCCGTCGCCAGTGCCGCTCAAGGCGTGGTCGACTCCGTCCAGCTCGACGAGGTCGCAGCCCAGCCCGGCAGCCACCTGTACGTCGTGCAGGTGGTCGGAGAGTCCGGCGACCACGAGCTGCGCCGCACGGTTGTCCCTGATCCCGTCGGCCACGTCGGGTTCTCCGAGCACGGGGGTGAGCCACACCGCGGGCAGCGACTGCTCGGCAGCGTACGGCGCGGCCCAGGTGCCGAGAGACTTGCCGACCACGAGGTCCGCGCCCTCGGGCGCTGCCACGACCAGGCGCGTCGTCACGAACGCGGCGGGATCCTCGGGGACCACCTCCAGCTGCCACGACACCGGACGCACGTCGTACCCGTGCTGCACGAGTACGGCGACCACGGCGGCGAGCACCGGGCGACTCACGGGATAGGCGCGGCCCGGCAGCACGACCGCCACCCTCGACACCGCGCGTCCCCGATCCTCGGTCCCTGGCGCTGGGGTCTCAGGCCACCGGACCGACCAGGTCGGGGGCACGCAACATGGCGTGCGGGACGCCCAGGGCGTCGACGAGGTCTCCCGCCAGTGGACGGATCTTGCGGCACAGGCTGTTGATCTCGCGACTGATCGCCTTGCTGCGCTGGATGGTGAGCCGGCCGTGCTCCATGAACCACGCGGCGTCCGACTCGATGACGCACAGGGCGTGCAGGTCGCACAGGAGCGAGAGCGCGACCCGCTGGTCGCCCTCGGGCAGCGCCTGGGTCTTCTCCACGAAGGCCTCCAGGACGAGTCGCTCCATGTGGGCGTGCGCCGAGCCGATGACGTGGTCCTGCACGCGGGAGAAGACCTCACCGGGGTTCATCCCCTGGTCCATCCCCCGCTTGAGCCGACGAGCGGCCCCCGAGAGCATGTGCTCCTCGCGGAAGCGCAGCATCGTCAGCTGGTAGTCGGGGTCGAGCAGGCCGGCGTCCTGGTCCCACCCGTCGTCGTCACCGGGCAGGACGTCCTTGATCCGCTCGAGCAGCTTGTGGACCCCGGTGCGCTCGATGATCGTCTCGACCCCGAGCTCGGCGACGAACTTCACCATGCCGAACTGGTCCATCTCCTCGAAGCCGCTCGAGTAGTCGGTGAGCAGCCCCTTGGCGACCAGCTGCATCAGGACGTGATTGTCGCCCTCGAAGGTGGTGAAGACGTCGGTGTCGGCCTTGAGGGCGGCGAAACGGTTCTTGGCCAGGTAGCCCGCTCCCCCGCACGCCTCGCGGCACTCCTGGATCGTGCGGGTCGCGTGCCACGTGCCGAGGGCCTTGGTGCCGGCGGCCCTCGACTCCAGCTGGCGTCGCGCGATCTCCTCGTCCACCGTGCCGGAGAAGATCTCGTGCACCTGGGCGGCCACGACCTCCTGGGCGAAGTGCAGCGCGTAGGTGCGTGCCAGGAGCGGGAAGAGCCGGCGCTGGTGCATGCCGTAGTCGAGGAGCAGCTCCTCCTCGGCGTCGCTGGTGGCCTCGAACTGGCGGCGGCGCAGGGCGTACTTCGTGGCGATCGTGATCGCCACCTTCGCCGCGTTGATGCCGGCGCCGCCGACGCACACCCGGCCCTGGACGAGCGTGCCGAGCGTGGTGAAGAAGCGTTTGTTGTCGCTGTCGATCTCGCTCTCGTACGTGCCCTCCGGCGTGACGTCGGCGAAGCGGTTGAGCAGCGCCTCGCGGGGAACCCGCACCCCGGAGAACCACAGACGGCCGTTGTCCACGCCGTTCAGGCCCATCTTGAGGCCGTCGTCCTCGATCCGGACCCCGTCGCAGGGCGTGCCGCCCGAGCGGATCGGTACGACGAACGCGTGCACGCCGTGCGACTCCCCGGCGACCTCGAGCTGGGCGAAGACCACGGCGAGCTCGCCGTGCACGGCCGCGTTGCCGATGTAGTCCTTCCCGGCCTCCTCGGAGGTCGTCTCGATGACGAACTCCTGCGCCTGGGCGTCGTAGGTCGCCACGGTGCCGAGCGCCTGGACGTTGGAGCCGTGACCGGTCTCGGTCATCGCGAAGCAGCCCATCAGCTTGCCGGTCACGATGTCGGCCAGGTAGCGCTCGTGGTGACGCTCGGTGCCGAGCTGCAAGATCGCGCCGCCGAACAGGCCGAACTGCACCCCGACCTTCACCAGCACCGACAGGTCGCCCAGCGCAAGGGTCTCGAAGGCAGCCAGCGACGCGCCGATGTCGCCGCCACCGCCGTACGCCTCCGGGAAGCCGAGGCCCGTCTGGCCGGTGGCGGCCATCGCGACGGTGACGTCCTTGACCCGCTCGCGGAACTCGTCGTGCCCCATCGTCTCGGCATCCTCGAGCACCGCTGCGTAGTCGGAGAGGTTGCGGCGCACCATCTCGCGGACATCCACGTAGCGCCCGTCGAGGAGCTGGCGCAGGGAACTGACATCGACCTGCGGCTGCTGGTAGCCGTCGACGTTCTCGGCGACGGTCGCATCGGGGGGCACGGTGTCGGTAGCCATGGGCCCAAACTACTGGCCGCTCGCGGGGGCGCCCACCTCCCTCGGAGCGAAGATCGTGGTTGCTACCGTGCGCCGGTGACCAGCGACGTTCGGCTGCGCTACGGCTTCGCGATCGTGGGCGTCCAGAAGGCCGGCACGTCGACGCTCTCGCGAGCGATCACCGACCACCCGCAGGTGGCGCGGGCGCCTCGCAAGGAGGCGACGTTCTTCAACAGCCTCACCGTGGACTGGGACGACCCGCCCTACGACGACCACACCGTGGTCCGCACGCGGCCCGAGGAGATCATCGCCGGTGACGCCACGCCGGCGTACCTGTGGTGGCCTCACGCGCTCGAGCGGATGCACGACTACAACCCCGACACCCGTGTGGTCGCGGTGCTCAGGGACCCGATCGAGCGTGCCTTCTCCCAGTGGCGGATGCAGCGCGAGCGCTCGGCTCGCAAGGTCGCCCAGGGACGCGGACCGCTGGCCGAGGACTGGCCGGACGTGGTCGAGCAGCATCTCGACCTCCCACTCCCGGTGGCCCCCTCGCCCGGCTTCAAGGGGTCCGCCTCGACGTTCTCCCGCGGCCTGTACGGCGAGCAGCTCGCCCGCGGGCTCGCCGTCTTCGACGCCGATCAGTGGCTGGTGCTGGAGTTCGGCGCGATGCTGCGGGACTTCCCCGGCACCCTGGACCGGCTCACCGACCATCTCGGGCTGCGCCGCTTCGGTCACGCCCCGCCGATGCACCACGAGCTGCCCGGCGCACCCCAGGTCACCGGTACGGCCCCCACGGGTGCCGAGCTGGCCCGGATCGCCGAACGATTCCGCGCCGACCTCGCCGTGCTGTCGCGACTCCCGGTCGCCGCCGGTCTCGACCTCGGTGCGTGGCCGACGCGACGGATCCTCGACGGCGACCTGGACCCCGAGGACCTCGCTGCGCGCTTCGCCCGTCGGATCTCACCTGGGTGAGGCCCGATCGAGTCGTCAGGGGCGGGCGTAGAACGACGGCGCGATCCAGTAGTACAGCGAGTCCTCCGAGACCGGCCGCCCGGTGCGGGGCGCGTGGATGATCCGGTCGTCACCCACGTAGAGCGCCACGTGGTAGATCGACGACGGGTCCGCCGACGACGCCCAGAACACCAGGTCACCCGGTCGGCGCTCGCTCGCCGAGATCGGCGTCGAGGCGTCGTACTGCGCCACCGAGTAGTGCGGCAGGCTCTTGCCGCCCGCCGCCCAGGCACGCATCGTCAGGCCGGAGCAGTCCCACTGGTCCGGACCCGCAGCCGCCCACACGTACGGCTCCCCGAGCTGGGCGCGGGCGAACTCCACCGCGGCCGCAGCGCCCGCCGCGGGGGCCGGCGCGGGAGCGGGAGCGGGGTCCGGGACAGGGCTCGGCGCAGGGCTGGGCACAGGGCTGGGCACAGGGCTGGGCGGGGCCTCCGACTCCGCATCGTCGGCCGCATCGTCCTCCGCATCGTCCTCCGCATCGTCCTCCGCCGGGGCTGGCGCGTCCTCGGGCTCCGCCGCTTGTGAGGCCGCCTCCTGCGCGCGGGCCTCGGCGGCGGCCCTGGCCTCCGCGCGCTCGGCCGCGCGACGTGCCAGCCCCTCTCGTCTCCGTGCGGCGACGTCGACGCTCACGCCGCGCAGGCGGGCGAGCTCGGCGACCAGGGTGCGGGTGCGGGCCGCCATCCGCGCAGCCTCGGTCTCGGCGCGCGTGGCGGCCACCTCGGCGCGGTCCCGCTTCACCGCCGCGTCCCTGCGAGCCTCCTGGGCCCGCGTCCGGGCGACATCCGCAGCCTCGCTGGCCTCCTCGGCCTCCTCGCGCGCCAGGGTGAGCTGGTCGTACCGGGCGTCGAGGGTGCTGCCCACGATGCGGTAGGCGGTGGTGCGCTCCAGCATCTGGCTGAGGTCCTCGGAGGCCATGATCGACGACAACGCCTCGAGGTCGCGGTTGGTCCCCAGGGAGCCGCGGACCACCTCGGCGTACGACGTGCGCACCCGCTCCACGCGAGCCAACGCCGTACGCTCGGCCCGCCGGGCGACCCGGGCCTCGGCGCCAGCCTGTTGGGCGGCGTAGCGAGCGCCGTTGAACTCCTCGGCCGCCCGCGCGGCCGAGATGGCCGTCTGGTCGACCACGACCTGGGCGGCAGCGAGGTCGGCACGGACCTGCTGGACGTCGCGCTCGCCCGCCTCGACGGCCTCGCCCGCCGCGCGGACCTGGCTCCGGGTCGGTATGTCCGGGTCGTCGGCCAGCGCCGGACGGGGAGCCGCGACGACTGCCGTCGCCACCAGCAGCGTGGCCAGCACAGCAGGGACGTGGGGGGACCTTCGGAGGGGGCGCAACGTGACTCCCGAGCACAGGGGTGGGCAGGGCAGCGCGGGCTGAGGGACGAGTCCCACCTGACCCAGCAGTCACTCAAGAAACCAGAAGTTCACAATAATCACAAGTGTCACGGCGTGTCGCCTTGACGAACTACATGCGTGTCATTCTTCCCGAAGGCGGGGGAGCGCGCGGCCCGGACGGTCCTGGCGTGACGAAACTCCCGCTTGTGTCATGAAGTTTCTTGACAGAAGCGGGAGATTCTCCGCTTCAGCGGAGAAACTGCCGGACCCGACGAGCCGGCCAGACAACAGCGAAAAAAGCCTCAGTCGATGCTGACGGGCACGTTGGCCGACGTGGTCGTCGGATGTGACTGGAGACTATGTCGATTGAACTTCTGCCCGGTCGCGATGCCACCGAGGTAGAAGGAGACGAACGCGATCATGATGCCGGCGATGTCGTCGGCGAGGTAGTGCCAGCCGAAGTAGATGGTCGCCACCACAGTCAGCGCGAAGTTGACCCAGAAGACGACCTTGAGCAGCTGGTTGCGCAGGGTGAACTGCACCATCAACGCCACCAGCAGGGTGATCCCGCTGTGCAGGCTGGCGAAGCCCGCGACCGAGTTGACGATCCCCTCGACGCTGCTGCCGTCGTAGTCGCCGTGCAGCACCTTGTTGCGGCTGCGACTGAGGCCCTCGATCAGGTCGGTCGTCGGGGTGTGCGCGAGCGCGGTGTAGCCGGGGGCGAAGTGGAAGACCGGCCCGAGGGTCGGCAGCGCGTAGTAGGAGGCGGTGCCGAGCGACCAGGCGAGGCACTGCGAGGTCGCGAACCAGTAGCCGTAGGAGATGTTGCGCGACCACACCAACCAGGCGGTCAGCGCGAGCGGCACCAGCGGCAGGAACCACAGGTAGATGTAGGACAGGCCGTGCGCGGACAGGTCGGTGCCGAGCAGGTTGTGCAGCACCGGGCCCGGCTGGTTGCCGAAGAAGAGCACCCGGTCGATGGTGTTGAGCTCGCGGTCGAACATGTCGTTGGGGTTGTTGAACGAACGCACGAACGGCAGTGCCGACTTGAGGTTGCGGTAGCTCACGTAGGTGACGTAGAAGCACACGACGCCCAGCGCCACGAGCGTCATCCGCTCCGGCGTCCAGTGGGTGCGGAGTCGCTCACGCACCAGCGGGATGATCGCCGCGGGACGGAGCCGCGAGCGCCAGAGGGTCAGCGGGACCAGGTCCAGCAGCACCGCACCCATCAGCAGCAGCGGCAGACGGGCCCACGAGGGTCCGAGGAACTTGCCCTCGGGGTCGAGCAGCGGACGGTCGTACTTCAGGGAGACGACCAGCGCCAGCGTCCCCATGACGACGGCGACGCCGACGAGGGTGACGTAGGCACGGCGATACACCACGCCAGTCTAGGAGATACCTGTGCCCAGGGCGATTCTGACGTTTTCCTGACGTTCACCTGCGCGCCGCGGAGGCGCTCAGGTGCGCCCGAGCACGGCGAGCCGGGAGGCGTCGACGCCGAGGGCGACCTGCTGCCCCACGGCGGTACGGGCGGACGGCGAGGCGAGCGCGTCGACCTCGCCGATGCCGGGTACGGCGACCACGACCCGGATCGCGTCGGGCGTCGCGCGCACCGCGCGTACCGTCCCGGCGAGGTCGGACCCCGGTCCGCCTCCCCCAGCAGGCTCGGGAGCGACGGTGAGCGCCGAGCGCCGCAACGCCACGGCGTCGCCCTCCAGCCCGACGACGCCCAGCACCCGTGCGNCTGCCGCACCGTCGAGCACGCGTGCGTAGCCGAGGAAGAGCGCCGTCTGCGCATCCACCGGCCGGGCCCACACGTCGGCGATGTCGCCCTGCTGGACGATGCGCCCCTCCCGCATCACGACCAACCGGTCCGCCAGCGCGAAGGCCTCCTCCTGGTCGTGGGTGACCACGAGCGTCGTCGTGCCGGCCTCGCGCAGGATGTCGTGGAGGTCCGCGGCCAGGCGCTCGCGCAGCCCAGCGTCCAGCGCGGAGAGGGGCTCGTCGAGAAGCAGCAGCCGGGGCTCGGCCGCCAAGGAGCGGGCCAGCGCGACGCGCTGCCGCTCGCCGCCCGACAGCGTGCCGGGCAGNCGGGCGCCGTACCCCTCCAGGCCCACGAGGGCGAGCAGCCGCTCCACCCGCTGGGCCACGTCCGGCGCCCGGCGCAGGCGCAGCGCGTAGCCCACGTTGCGGGCGACGGTGAGGTGCGTGAAGAGCTGGCCGTCCTGGAACATCAGCGCGAACCCGCGCTTGTGGGTGGGAACGCCGGCCAGGTCCGCGCCGTCCCAGCCGATCCGGCCGCCGGTGGGTCGCTCCAGGCCGGCCACCGCGCGGAGCAGCGTGGACTTGCCGCACCCGGAGGGGCCCAGCACCGCGACGACCGATCCGTCGGGCACCTCGAGGCTGGCCCCGACCACGGCCGGGGTGCCGTCGTAGGAGATCGACACGTCCTCCAGGCTCAGCATCCGTCCCTCCTCCTCGTCGCTGTCCTCACGGGCCTCACCAGGAACCCAGCGCCGGCACGCGCAACCGCTCGACGGCGAGGATCACCAGCGCGGTGGTCGCCGCCAGCACCACCGAGGCCGCCAGTGCCATCCCGTAGTTGCCCTCCCCCGGTCGGCCGATGAGCCGGAAGATCACCACCGGCACGGTCGGGTGGTCGGCGCGGGAGAGGAACGACGTCGCGCCGAACTCACCCAGCGAGACCGCGAAGGCGAAGCCCGCGGCCGCGACCACCGGCCGCAGCACGGTCGGCACGTCGACGGTCATCGCCGTGCGCAGCGCACCGGCGCCGAGCGAGGCGGCCGCCTGCCGCTGCCGGTCGTCGATCCCGGCGAGCACCGGGACCAGGGTGCGCACGACCAGNGGCAGGGCGACGAGGGCCTGGGCGACGGGGACCAGCAACGGCCAGGTGCGCAGGTCGAGGGGCTCGCGGCCCAGCGTCACCAGGAACCCGAAGCCCAAGGTCACCGCGGAGACCCCGAGCGGCAGCATGAAGAACCCGTCCAGGAGGCTGCGGACGCGTCGTTCGGTGCTCGAGCGGGAGCGCCGGGTGAGCACGATCGAGACGAGCAGGCCGAGCAGCAGGGCGATCCAGGTGGCATCGAGCGCGGTCTGCAGCGAGTTACGCAGGGCCGTGGTGACCGGCACGACGAGGACGCCGTCGCCCCCGGTGGTGGCGAGGTTGCGGTAGTGGCCCAGGCTCCAGCGGTCGTCGACGCGCAGCGACTCCGCCACGAGGGCGGCGATGGGCGCTGCCAGCAGGGCGAGCAGCGCGGCCGTGGCGACCAGCTGCGGCGCGTCGGAGCGGCGTGGTCGCAGCGGACGCGGTGTGGCCCGCTGCACCGTCGGGTCGGGGACCCGCCGCACACGCGCGGAGACGGCGAGCAGCGCGACCACCGCGAGCAGCTGGACGATCGAGAGGGCTGCGGCGCCCGGCAGGTCGTAGAGCACCGTGGTGAGCAGGTAGATCTCGGTCTCGACCGACGCGTACCGCACCCCGCCGATCGTCAGGACGACCCCGAACGCCGTCGCGCAGAAGAGGAAGACCACGCTGGCCGAGGACACGATCGCCGGCCGCAGCGCCGGCAGCGTGATGGTGGTGAAGACCTGACGGGGCGTGGCGCCCAGCGCCGCCGCCGCCTCGCCCGGCCGCCGGTCGAGGCTCTCCCAGGCCGCACCGACGGAGCGGATCACGACCGCCACGTTGAAGAACACGAGCCCGGCCAGGATCGCCCACGGCGTGCCGTCGATGCCGAGGAAGCCCATCGGGCCACCCTCGCGGAGCAGCTGGCGGAAGGCGACGCCGACGACCACCGTCGGCAGGACGAACGGCACCAGCAGGGCGGAGCGGACCACGCCGCGCAGCGGGAAGTCCAGGCGGTGCAGGGCGTAGGCCGCCGGCAGCCCCAGCAGCACCGCCGCGATCGTGGCCACCGTCGAGGTCCAGACGGTGAACCAGACCACGCGCCCGACCCGCGGCCGCGCCAGGACGTCGTACAGCGCTGCCGGGTCGAACGAGCCGTCCGGCCACAGCCCGCGACCGAGCATCCCGACGACCGGCAGCACGAAGAAGACGATCAGGACGCCCAGCGGGAGGGCGGCCAGCGCGACCAGACCGGCGGCGCGCTTCACCGCGACGACCCGGCTGGTGCTGCTGACACCGCGGTCAGCGGCTGATGATGTCGGTCCACTCGATCAGCCAGTCCTCACGGTTGGCCTCGATCTCGGCCGGGTCCACCTCGTAGGACTCACGGGGCCGAGCGGCGAACGTCGCCCAGTCGCTGGGCAGCTCGGTGCCCTCGGCCACCGGGAAGACGTACATCGACTCGGGCAGCGCGGCCTGAACGTCGGGGCCCACCATGAAGTCGAGCAGCGCCTGCGCACCCTCGGGGTTGTCGGCGCCGTCGAGGGCCGCGGCGTACTCGACCTGCTGGTAGCAGGTCTCGAGCAGCGCGCTGGTCGTCGTGCCGCCCTCTCCGTCGACGGTGAACGCGGGCGAGGAGTCGTAGGAGACGACGATCGGCTTGTCCCCCTCGCCGCCGCCCTGGGTGAACTCGCTCTGGTAGGCCTCCGACCAGCCGGCGACGATCTCGGTGTCGTTGGCGAGCAGGTCCGCCCAGTACGACGGCCACTGGTCGCCGTACTCGGCGATGGTGGCGAGCAGGAAAGCCAGTCCGGGCGAGCTGCTGGCGGCGCTCGGCACGACGAACAGGCCCTCGTAGGCCGGGTCCGTCAGGTCGTCGAGGGTGGTCGGCGGGTCGAGGTCCTCCTTGGCGAACCAGACGTCGTCCACGTTGACGCACACGTTGCCGTTGTCGACGGGCACCAGGTCGCCGTCGTCGTCGCCCGGCAGCGCGTACGTCGCGACACCGGCCGGCAGGTCACCGTCGTACGACGTCAGCGCGTCGGCGCCGAGCACGCGCGAGGCGAAGGTGTTGTCGACCCCGAAGACCACGTCACCCGACGGCTTGCCGGACTGCTCGGCGACGAGGTTGACCAGGTTGCCGACGCCGTCGGTCGGACGGATGTCGAGGGCGTAGCCGGACTCCTCCTCGAAGGCCGCGACGACCTCGTCGGGCAGGAAGAAGTCGTTGTGCGTCAGCAGCACGACGGTGTCGGACTCCCCCGAGCTGCCCGCGGCGGTGTCGTCGTCGGCCCCGACCAGGGAGCAGGACGAGGCCGCGAGCACCAGGGCGCAGGCGGCCGCGGCGGACAGGGCGCCGCGCGCGGGACGGCCGGTGACGGTGGTGGCGGTAGTCGTGATGGTGGTGCGAGTGGCGCGACGTGACGTCACGATGACTCCCTTCGCCGGTGCTAACCGGGGCAGGTTCGGAGGGTCTGCGGTTCACGCCGCACTCTCAGCACGCGCGCCTCGCGGCTGCCGTGCTCCCCTGTCTGGTGCCCTCCACCCTACGCACCAGTCGCACGCCGGACTCGGTGGGTCTCACACCGGGCCACCCCCGCCGCGGTCCGGCCACCGCTACCCACCTCCGGACGAGCGGCGAGGGTGCCGTGGCAGGCTCGGGCCGTGCCCAGCCTCCGCCACCAGGCCCTCGCTCGCGTCGTCCCCCGCCTGCGCGGGGTCGCCCCGCTGGAGTCGGCGCGTGCCGAGCGGGCCAAGGTGCTCGAGCTGCAGGCGGCCGCCGACCCCGCCCTGCCCACGAGCGCCGTCCGACACTTCGAGGCCAGGTACGAGGCCACGACGGCCGAGGCGCCCTTTCCCGTCCACGTCGTGCGCCCGCGCGGGCGTCGTCCGCGCACGACCGTGTACTACCTGCACGGCGGCGCGTACGTCGCCCCGGCCGACCCCCTGCACCTGCGGTACGCCGTGCGACTGGCCGGCGAGCTCGACGCCGAGGTAGTGCTGCCCGACTACCCGCTCGCCCCACGCCACGACTGGCGGGCCAGCCACCACCTGCTCCTGCACGACCTCGCCGAGCGGTGTGCGACCCAGGACCGCGTGGTCCTCGTCGGCGACTCCGCGGGCGGCGGGCTGGCCCTGGCGCTCGCCCAGTCGCTGCGGGACCAGGGTGGCGCCGGGGCCAGCCAGCTGGTGCTGCTCTCCCCCTGGGTCGACCTGACCACCAGCACCCCGGCGACGTACGACCTCGACGGCCGAGATCCTTGGCTCTCGATCGACAAGCTGGAGCTGTACGCCGAGTGGTGGGCCGGCACGCCGTCCGACCTGGCTCGTCCCGAGGTCTCCCCCGCTCTGGGCGATCTCGCCGGACTGCCGCCGACCCTGATGCTCTGCGGCACCCGGGACCTGCTCGTGCCCGGGTGCCGGTTGCTCGCCGACCGCGCCGCGGCGCTGCCCCAGGATCCCGACGATCCGGCCGACGGGTGGGACCTGACCTACCTGGAGGCGCCCGACCTGATCCACGTCTTCGCGCTGATGCCGATCCCCGAGGCGGAGACCGCCTGGCGCTACACGACGGACTTCCTGCGATGAGTCCCGACTGCGTGGCGCTCGCCTTCGACCAGCTCGCTGCCCAGCAGGTCTACGCGATCGCCCGACTGCGCCAGGACGTGTTCGTGGTCGAGCAGGAGTGCCCGTACCCCGACCTGGACGGTCGCGACCTGGAGCCCGGCACCCGCCACGTGCTCCTGCGCGAGGGAGCCGACCTGGTCGGTTACGCGCGGGTGCTGGACGACGACCCGCGGTGGCGGATCGGGCGCGTCCTGCTCGCCCGCGGCGCCCGGGGACGCGGGTTGGCCGACGTCGTGATGCGAGCCGCGCTCGACGCGACGCCGGGGCGCGACGTCGTGCTGGACGCCCAGGCCCCGCTGGCCGGGTGGTACCGGACGCACGGCTTCGAGGTGTCCGGCGCGGAGTTCCTCGAGGACGGCATCCCCCACCTGCCGATGCTGCGACCTCACACGGCGGTGTAGGCGACCCCGTCGGGGGAGTCCACCGGGTCGCTGCAGGTCGCCTGGCCGCGCGCCACGAGCAGGTCCAGGTGCGCCTTCGTCTCCATCGCGGCCATGCCCTGGCTGAAGACGTCGAGGGTGTCGAAGGCGTGCAGGTGGCGCGTCCATCCCAGCGCTCCGGCCACGTCGTACCCCGTCGCCGTCCGACCGGAGCCGGCCGCGGGCAGGGCCGCGAGGCTGGCGGTCAGCCGCTCCTCGTGGAAGGCCAGCAGCTCGTCGACGCGCGCGTACGACGAGGGCGCCACCGGGCCGTGGGCCGGCAGGATGCGCATCTCGGGCAGCGAGCGCACCTTGGCGAGCGAGGCCATGAAGTCGCCGAGCGGGGCGTCGGTCGGGGGCACCGTGAACCCGATGGACGGGGTGATCGTGGGCAGGACGTGGTCGCCGGCGAAGAGCAGGCCGGCGGCGCGGTCGGCGAAGACGAAGTGACCGGGCGTGTGACCGGGGGTGTGGACCGCGTCGATCGTCCTGGCCCCGACGGTGAGCTCGTGGTCGCCGTCCAGCCAGCTCGTGGGGTACTGCCACAGCTGGGGGTCCGGGCCCTCGTCGTCGCCCTCGAGCCGCTCCCACTTCTCGGCGACCGCGTGGGCCCCGGCGGAGCGCAGCACGGCGTGGAAGGGGTTCTCGGTGAGGGCGTCGGTGTTGTTGAGCAGCTCCAGCGCGGGCTTGTCGCCCAGCCCCAGCGCCACGTCGATGCCGAGCTCGCGCCCGAGCACCGTGGCCATCGTGAAGTGGTCGCGGTGCACGTGGGTGACCAGGAACCGGTCGATGTCGGCGAACCCGGCACCGATCTCCTTCAGGCAGCGTTCGAGCAGCTCGCGGGCGACCGGGATCGCCCAGCCGCCGTCGACCAGGGTCAGGCCGGAGTCGGTCTCGATGACGTAGACGTTGATCGCCTTGAGCCCGTCCATCGGGAGCGGGAGCGGGATCCGGTGGATCCCAGTGTCGACCTGCCAGGCACCCTCGGCCGTCCAGTGCTCGCCGGAGTCGGGCGAGACGGCGAATGCGGTGGGGGTGCCGGGATCAGGTGTCGTCACTCCCGCGACCTTACGACGTCGCCTCCGGCGCGCTGATGTCGGGGAATCCCAGGTCCAGGGTCGGCTGCTGGATCCCCCCGTCGACCTCGAGCAGCTTGCCGGTCACGTACTGCCCCGCCCTCGACGACAGGTAGAGGACGGCCGCCGCGATGTCCTCCGGCTCACCGACCCTGCCCAACGGGGTCTTGGTCTCGAGCTGGTCCATCATCTCGGGCTGACCGGCGACGTACTCCAGCGCACTCGTCATGATCGAGCCGACGTAGATCCCGTTGACCCGGATGCTGGGCGCCAGGTCCTGCGCGGCCATCTTCGTCCAGTGCGCCAGGGCCGCCTTGGCGGTGCCGTAGGCGATGAACCCCCGGTCGGCGGTACGTCCCATCATCGAGCTGATCGTGACGATGGACTGCTGGGCGCCACCCTCCAGCGGGGGCGACTGCAGCATCAGCGGCACCGCAGCGACCGACAGCGCGTGCGCGGTGGTGACGTTGAAGCTGAAGGCCTCGTTGAGGAACTCGTTGGTGGTCTTGAGGAACTCGGTCGGGAAGGTGCCGCCGACGTTGTTGACGATCGTGTCGAGGCGACCGAACTCGTCGTACGCCGCCTGGGCGAGGCCGGCGACCGCGTCGAGGTCGGAGAGGTCGGCCGGTACGACGAGGCAACGGCGCCCGGTCGCGCGCACGGCGTCTGCCACCTGGTCGAGCTGCTTCTGGGTCCGGGCCGAGATGAGGACGTCGGCGCCCGCCTCGGCGAGCGCGATCGCCGTACCGGCTCCGAGTCCGCGGCCGGCACCGGTGACGATCGCGACCTGGTCGGTGACGGCGAACCGGTCGAGGATGCTCACCGGGTGCCTCCTGCGGCGCCCGCGACCAGTCCGCGGCCGGTGACCAGCGGGAGGTCGAGCGCGGTCACGATGCCGGGTGGTGCGGCCACCACCGCGGGGGCGGCGTTGATGATCCGCTGCGCGGTGGTGATCATCCCGCTGACGTTGTGGTCCCCGTGCTCGCCGTGGTGGGTGAAGTCGACCTGCATCATCGGCTCGCCGGTGATCTTGACCCGGTAGCAGCCGTCGGTCCCGGCCGGTGGCGTCTCCCACTCGGGCTGGGTGGAGGCATCGGTGCGGGTGACGTGCTCGAGCACCACGCGCGGGACGCCGTCGACCCTGCCGATCAGCTGGAACCGGACCGCCCCCATGGTGCCCGCGGGGACGTCGCCCGAGACCGAGGGCGTGTCCTTCTCGGCCGCGCGGCGGTCGACCTCCTCGGTGAGCGGCTCGTCGAGGACCACGTCGAGGCCCGCGGCGATCTGTCGCACGACGCTCCCCCAGGCCATCGTGAGGATCCCCGGGTGCCACAGCATGCCGAGCTCGTCCATCGGCTTGCCGAAGCCGAACAGCTCGCCCATCACCACGGGCTGGTAGTAGGTGGAGTAGTCACAGATCTCCATCACCCGGACCTCGTCGATGCGCTGGCTCAGGCTGGTCATCACCAGCGGCAGCACGTCGTTGGCGAAGCCGGGGTCGATCCCGTTGACGTGCATGCTCGCCCCGCCGGCGGCGCAGGCCTTCTCGATCCGCTCGATGAACTCGGGCGGGAGGATCTTGTCCGGCCACTGCAGCAGCACCGGGCCGCTGGAGGTGACGTTGATGCCCGCCTCGACGAAGGTGATCAGGTCCTCGATGCACTCGAAGACCCGGTCGTCGGCCATCGCGGTGTGCACGATGACGTCGGGCTTCAGTGCGATCAGCGCGTCCCGGTCGGTGGTGGCGAGCACCCCGAGCTCGCGGCCCATGTCGGCCAGGACGCCGGCGTCCTTGCCGTCCTTGTCCGGGTTGGAGACCCAGACCCCTACCAGCTCGAGGTCGGGGTGGGCGTCGATGCCCGCGATGGCGTGGCGGCCGATGGTGCCGGTCGACCAGACGACGGCTCGCAGGGGCTGGTCCGGGATGACTTGAGACATGCGCCACAGACTAGAACAGGTTCTATTTCTGCGGTAGGCCCGGGCATGTTACTGACCGCCGTGACTACTACCCGACGGTTGTCACCGCTGGGCAGTAGCGCCAGCGGTCAGTAACATGCCCCGCCCCGCCCCGCCCCGCCCCGCCCGCGGCGCGACGCGTCAGGCGGGGACCTCGGGACAGTGCGTGCCGCCCTCGGCGTAGATGGTGGGCATGCAGCGGTTGCAGTGGATGCAGACCCCCGACGGCGACGGCCCCTGGGACCCCCGCTGCGCCGCGAGCCGGTCCACGAGACCGGGCTCGCGCAGCAGGGCGCGCCCCATCGCCACGAACTCGAACCCGTCGGCCATCGCCTGCTCCATTGTGTCGAGGCGGTTGATGCCGCCGAGGAGCATCAGCGGCATCGTGAGCCGCTCCCGGAAGCCGAGCGCCTTCTCCCGGAAGTAGGCCTCCTCGAAGGGGTAGGTCTTCATGAAGGAACGGCCCACGGGTGTCTTCATGCCGAGCCGTACGGCGAGGGGCATGGCCGCCGCGAACTCCTCGACGGGCGCGTCCCCGCGGAACAGGTACATGGGGTTCATCAGCGAGCTGCCCCCCGACAGCTGCAGCGCGTCGAGGTGTCCGTCGGACTCCAGCAGGCCCGCGAGCTCGAGCCCGACCGAGGTGGTGACCCCACCCCGGAAGCCGTCGCTGAGGCTCACCTTGGCGGTCACCGCAGCCTCGTCGCCGACCTCCTCGCGCACCGCGCGGGCGACCTGCCGGGCGAGCCGGGCGCGGTTCTCGAGCGGTCCGCCCCACCGGTCGCGGCGCTTGTTAAGACCGGGGGCGAGGAAGGAGGAGATCAGGTAGCTGTGCGCCATGTGCAGCTCGAGGACGTCGAACCCGGCCTGCACCAGGGTGCGCGCCGACGAGACGTAGGCGCGGGTGACCCGGGTGAGGTCGCGCTCGGTCGCGGACCGGATCATCTGCAGCGACAGGGGGCTCGGCATCCGGCTCGACGACAGCGCGCGGACGCCGTTCGAGCGACCGTTGGCCACCGGGCCCGCGTGGCCGACCTGACCGGCGATCCCGGCTCCCGTCTCGTGCACCGCCTCGGCCAGCCGCGCCAGCCCCGAGGCCGTGCCCGGTCCGACCACGATGACCTCGGCGTGCGTCCGGCCCTCGGGGGCGACGGCGAGGTAGGCCACCGTCGTGAGGCCGACGCCACCTCGCGCCGGCGCCAGGTGGTAGTCGATCAGCTCGTCGGTGACCTGCCCGTGCGGGGTCCGACCCTCGAAGGTCGCCGCCTTGACCGTGCGGTTGCGGAGCCGGACGGGGCCGAGGACGGCGGGGGCGAAGACGTCGGGAGCGCTCACCGCGAAACTGTAACGCGTTCTACTTCGTCCGCGCCCGCCGTCGAGGCGCGAGGATGGGCCGGTGCCCGAACCCCTGTCCCAATCCCTGCCCGACCCGCTGTCCGAGCCGCTGCCCGACCCGCTGCCCGACCCGCTGTCCGACCCGCTGTCCGACCCGCTGGGTGACCTGACCGCTCGCCTCCGGGCGGCCGGCTCGGTGTTCGCCGAGGACGAGGCCGCTCTGCTCCTCGACGCGGCCCCGGACCGTTCCGAGAACCTCGAGGCCCTCGTCGTACGGCGTCTCGGGGGCGAGCCCCTGGAGCAGGTCCTCGGTTGGGCCGACTTCGCGGGCGTGCGCGTGCGCCTGCTGCCGGGTGTCTTCGTGCCCCGGCAACGCACCGCGCTGCTGGTCGACCTCGCCGCCGCGGTGCTGGCCCCCGGCGACGTCGTGGTCGACCTGTGCTGCGGGAGCGGAGCCCTGCTCGCGGCCCTCCTGGAGCGCCGCCCCGGCGCGATCGGGCATGCCGGCGACCTCGACGCCACGGCCGTCGCCTGCGCGCGGCTCAACCTCTCGCCGCACAGCGTCCACCAGGGCGACCTGTACGACGCGCTGCCCGACCACCTGCGCGGGCGGATCGACGTGCTGGTGGTGAACGCGCCCTACGTCCCCACCGCCGCGATCGCGCAGCTGCCGCCCGAGGCACGCGACCACGAGCCCCACCTGGCCCTGGACGGTGGGCCCGACGGCCTGGACCTGCACCGCCGGGTGGCACGCGGGGCGTGCGCGTGGCTGGCGCCCGACGGGATGCTGCTGATCGAGGTCTCCCCGGGTCAGCTGTCGGCCGCGATGGCGCTGCTGGCGCGAGCCGGACTCGTGCCCGAGGCCGTCGAGGACCCCGAGCGCGCGGCGCTCGCGGTCCGGGCCCGACCCCGCAGGCTCGAGTGAGACCCCGACCGCTGGGCGGACCGGGATCAGGCGCCGCGGACCAGCCGCAGCCGGCGACGCGAGGCGAGCACCTGCGTGGGTTGGGAGTCGGCCACGACCAGCACCGGGCAAGCGGCCTCGTAGAGCGCCGCGCGCGTCGCGGGCGAGAGCGCCCGAGCGTCGTCCTCCCCGGCACGCCGCGCCGTCACGATCAGCTCGCTGCCCCGCGAGACCTCGACCAGCACCTCCGCGGCACGCCGCGGCGAGAGGACCTGGTCATCGACGCCGTCGACCGGCTCGGCCTCACCGTCCGCGTGCCACCAGGAGTGCACGAAGCGCAGACGCGCATCCAGCGACTCGCTGGCCGCCATCGCCGCACCGATCACGACCCGCGAGTGCGACGGGTCGTCGATCGAGGCCACCACGACCGGGGGCCGGGGCTCCTCGGGCGCACGGTCACGGCGTGCCGTCCAGGAGCCCGCCCGGTCCGCCTCGGGGCCACGCCACACGGCGGGGACGGTGACCACGGGAGCAGCAGCGCGCGCAGCGAGACCTCGGGTGACCGACGGTGCCGGGTCGCGCTCGAGCACCACGAGCGCGGGGCGCTCGATCACGACGAGACGAGCCGACGAGCTCGCGCCGAGGAGCGCCTCCACGACCGGTCCGTGCGCGGTCGCGGACGTCACCTCGACCGCGCCGCCGGAGCGCTCGCGCGCGCAGCGCGTGGCGATCTGCAACCGGTAGGTGCCGACCGTCTCGAGCCGGGACCGCTCCTCGGCGGGGACGTCGCCGAGCGCCGGGACCACGTGGACCAGGTGCACGCCGACGCCGGCACGCGAGGCCTCCGTGACGGCGTACGTCAGCGCGGCCTCGGGCACGCCACTGGCGCCCACCGCGACGAGCACGTGCCCGTCCGGTCCTCGGCCTGCTTCGACATCCCTCACGCTGTGCTCCCTCCGTACCGATCCTACCGGCCCCCGATGTCTCAACGCGGCAAGCGCTCGAAGGTCACCCCGCTCGCGCGGATCCCCTACGATGAGGTCTGGACATGGGGTCGTCCGGCTGGTCTTCGGACCCACGCATCGCGGCTCTCCGGCGACGACGAAGGGACGGCACGTGTCATCCCGTCAGCTCGCGCGCACCCCGGCACTCGTGGCCGCCCTGCTCGGCGCCCTCCTGGTGCCGCTCGCGTGCACCGGCGACATCGCCTCCGACGGGGCGGGCACCGACCCGGCCTCGAGCCGGACGAGCGGCGCCGCCGTCGCCACGGACACCTCGACCACCGGCACCTGGTTGGACGCAGGCGCCGAGACCGACGAGCCGGTCGCCTCGACCTCGCTCATCCGGGGCCGCATCGACCTGACCGAGCCCGCCGACGAGCTGCGCATCGACCTGAGCCACGCCCGGATGGTCTCGATCCCCGGGCAGTGCGTCTCCAGCACGGTGACCCGCACGATGTCGTCCATCGAGGACGCCGACCTCGTCTGCCTGCTCGAGCCCGGTGTGGACCGGGTGGCCTTCACGGTGATCGCGCTCGGCTCCAGTGGCGACGCGATCGACGCCGAGGTGACCACCCGTCGCGGCGTCGACTTCGCCACCAGCAGCCTGCCGACCCGCACCATCTCGGGCGGTGATCCACGACTGAGCCCCGACCTGCGGCTGGTCTCGAGCCCCGACTTCCTCAACGGCGACATCGGCGACCTGCGCGACGGCCCCGGCTTCTGGCAGAAGATGCCGCGCGAGGAGCGCACGACCAACTCGATCAACCGCGACTACCGCGTCGGCCTCGACCGGATCCTCGACGACTGGGAGGCCCTGGACCCCGCCGGCGTGCTCGTCGCCGGCGACCTGGTCGACGGTCGCTGGGGCTACGACGAGCAGGACTCCGGCAACTTCGGCCCCGTCGACACCCGGGCCGAGCAGCGCCTCGCGCTGCGGCGGGCGGCGCGCACCTACTACCCGCAGTGGTCCGAGCGCTTCGCCGACCACGGTCTCGCTGTCTTCCCGGCCATGGGTGACCACGAGTACGGCGACAACCCGTGGCCGCGGCGCAAGCGGGCGCTCGCCAAGGACTTCGACGCGGAGTGGGCGCGCGAGTTCACCACCGACTCCTCGGGCGCTCCGCTCTTCGCCGACCGTCCCGAGGGACCCGCCCGGCTGACGGCGTACGCCGGGCGCCCCACCCCCGAGGTGCAGGTCGTGACCCTCGACGTCTTCGACATCACCCGCGAGCGGGCCAGGATCAAGGTCGACCGGCAGCAGCTCTCGTGGTTGCGCGGCGTGCTCCGCAAGGCGCAGCGCGACGACGTGCAGTGGACGATCGTGCAGGCCCACGTGCCGATCCTGGGCCCGGTCCGCACCCGCGCCTCCAGCGAACTCAGCTATCCCCGCGGCACCAGGTCCCGGCTGTGGAAGGTCTTCGAGCGCTTCGGCGTCGACCTCTACCTGACCGGAGAGGTCCACGACACCACCGCGCGCGAGGCCGACGGGATCGTGCAGATCTCGCACGGGGGGATCTTCCACGTCGGGCTGACGACGGCCCTGCTGCTGGACTTCTACGGCGACCGTCTCTACGTGACCCTGCGCGACTACCACGTCGAGCGCTCGCTGTCCGAGGACGACGAGAGACTGTGGGAGACGCGCCGCGACGGTCTGCCGAGTCGGATCGAGGTGGTCGGCGAGCCCTCGACGATCGGCACGGCCACCGTCGTCGACGGGCGGCTGAGCGGTGCGAGCGGCATCCTCGTGCCGCCCAGCGGCGGCTGAGTCGCCGCTCACCGGCGCCGCGGCGGCTACTCGGTGGTGCCCGACCTCGCCTCGCCGCGGACCCGTCCCGCGTCCCCGGAGTCCGCCTGCCCGGTCCCGGCCGCCGGCACCGCCAGTCGCCGGTCCAGGGCACTCGGCAGCGCGAAGAGCCAGCCGCACCGCAGGCGGACCAGGGCCTCGTGGAGCCCGAAGCAGGCCAGCACGACCAGTCCGGTCATCAGCACCGGGTAGCCGAGGGCCGCGAGCAGCCCGAGTGCACCGCGCTCGCCCAGCGCGAGGGGCAGCTGGACCAGGACGACCAGCACGATGAGGTGCAGCACGTAGACGCGCAGCGTCCGCCGACCCACCCACGCGAGCCCGTGGCCGACGCGGGAGCCGCTCACCCGGACCGCGAGGAGGATCCCCAGCGGGATCCCGATCATCGACGCGGCGAAGGCCGTCGGGCTCCACGGCAGCCCGCTGTAGAGCACCACGGCAGCGGCGCCGGCGTAGGCGAGCACGAGTCCGGCCAGGGCGGCGGCCGACAGCCGGAGGCCGGCGATGCGCCTGAGCACCTGGGGGTAGGAGGCGCCGGCGAGGAAGTAGACCAGGTGCACCAGCACCGAGAACCGGTTGTTCTCCTCGATGCCCAGCGCCGAGACGGAGACGGACAGCGCTGCGGCGGCGCCCACCACCACCGCCGGCGGGACGCCGCGGAACAGCTTGGCGACGACGAAGTAGACGGCCAGGGCGTAGAGGAACCACATGCTCGAGGCGGCCCAGGCAAGCTCGCCGAAGAGGTCGGCGAGGCTGACCACGCGATTGGCCGGGATCTCGCGCTCGAGGCTGTAGACGCCGACGTAGACGCCCAGCCAGACGACGTACAGGTAGTAGCCGGAGACGATCCGGCGCCACGACGAGCGCCAGGGACGAGCGACCGCGGAGGCGGCGAAGAAGCCGCTGACCGCGAAGAAGAGCGGCATCCGCACGGGCTTGAGCGCATAGGTGAGGTCGTGCCAGGTGTCCTCGATCGGGTCGAAGACGGCACCGACGAGGAAGATGTAGTCCTTGAGGATCACGTGGTGGAGCACCACGAGGAGGATGCACGCGCCCTTGGCCACGTCGGGCCACAGGAGCCGCCCACCCGCCGCAGCGGCGGGGGACGAGGTCGTCTCGGGCGAGGTCATGGCGCTCCTCAGGATAGGAGCGATCGACGGGCCGGGTCGATTCGACGCCGCCGCGCCCGGCACCCGAGAGGTCAGTCCAGTCGCACGGCCAGCAACGTCGTGTCGTCGTCGGGGGTGTCCAGCTCGGCCAGCACGAGGTCGGCCCAGGCCAAGACGTCGGTGCTCACCGCGGCCCCGCCGGCACCGGAGGCGAGGTCCAGCAGCCGGGCCGTCTGCACCTCGGTGTCGCTACCGCGCCGCTCGACCAGGCCGTCGGTGAACAGCACGAGGAGCTCGCCGCCGGAGAGGTCGACGACCGACGAGGGAGCCGTGCCGGTGCCGACGCCCAGGAGTGGGCGACGCTCGAGGACCAGCTCCTCGGCGGTGCCGTCGCGCACGAGAAGGGGGTCCGGGTGGCCCGCGCTGGCGATCTCCACCAGTCCCGTCTCCCGGTCGAGCACCGCGACCAGGGCGGTGGCCACGCCGATCCCGAGGAGTCCGTCCATCAGCCGGTCGAGCCGGTCCAGGCACCCCCCGGGCGTGTGGCCGTCGTACAGGTAGGCCCGCAACGCGGTGCGTACCTGGGTCATGGCCGAGGCCGCCGCCACACCGTGACCGGCCACGTCGCCGACGGCGAACGCGAGGCGCCTCTCGTCGAGCTCGAAGGCGTCCCACCAGTCGCCGCCGAGCTGGTAGGTCGAGGCCGGACGGTAGCGGGCGGTGAGCTCGACGCCGGCGAACTCCGGGGCCCGGTCGAGCACCACGGAGCGTTGCATGGACTCCGCCATCGCGACCTGCTCGCGCGAGCGCAGCAGGAGCAGGGAGTTGATGGTGCGTCCCAGCTCCTCGGCGGCCTCGAGGTGCCAGGGCTCCCAGGGGACCCCGTGACCGCTCATCACCTCCCGCCACTTCTCGAAGGACTTGCGCGGGCTCAGCCGCACGTCGGCGCCCTCCTCGGCGGCCAGCCGCTTGTTGGTCGGGTCCCCGCCCCAGTCGACGACCTGCCGCTGCTCGGGGCGGAACCACATCCCCCACTGCTCCGGCAGCGAGCCGACCCGCAGGACCCCGGAGGCGATGCCCGCCACGTCGACGAACCGAGGGTCCAGGCCGGCCAGGTGGTCGGTGGAGCTGAGGTAGGTGTCGGGCTCGTCCACCGCCTCGGAGATGGCCAGCATCGTGGTCAGGTCCGGCACCTCCCCCACCGTGCGCAACGTGCCCTGGAACAGGTTGGCCGCTCCCGTCGCGCCGAAGACGCTGAGCAGCGCCGGGTCGGCGAAGAGGGCGTCGAGGACGTCGTCGTCGGTGGCCGAGAGCCGTGCGGACAGCAGCGTCATCTCCCCCTGCGTGAGGACCGCGGCG
The DNA here is from genome assembly GCA_002698575.1 of Pimelobacter sp. Taxonomy (GTDB): domain Bacteria; phylum Actinomycetota; class Actinomycetes; order Propionibacteriales; family Nocardioidaceae; genus Nocardioides. The sequence goes on from NZZG01000182.1 coordinate 25,376, forward strand.
TCGCGGGCATCGGCCCGCTCCCGGTGCGCGATGAGGTGGGAGGCGACCTGGGTGACGAACTCGGCCGCGGAGCGGGCCTCCTGCCCGGGCCGGTGCGCCCCCGCGTAGTGGTGGCAGGCGATCAGGCCCCAGAGCCGGTCGTCGATCAGGATCGAGATGGACATCGACGCCGTCACGCCCATGTTGCCGAGGTACTCGATGTGGATCGGGGACACGCTGCGCAGGCCGGCGTGGGACAGGTCGAGCGGCCGACCGCTCTGCGGGTCGAGGAGCGGGACCAGCGGCACCGGCGTGTAGCCGATGTCGGCGATCAAGCGGATCGGGTTGAGCTCGTAGAGGCGGCGGGCCTGGGCCGGGATGTCGCTGGCCGGGTAGTGCAGGCCCAGGAACGGGTTGAGGTCCGCGCGTCTGGCCTCGGCGACGACCTCGCCGTTCCACTCGGCGTCGAAGCGGTAGACCATCACCCGGTCGAACCCGGTGAGGTCGCGCACCTCGTGGGCCAGCAGGTCGGTGAGCTCGGTCAGGGTCGACGCCGCCGCGAGGCGGGTCATGGCCGTGCGGGCGGACCGGAAGCCGACGGCCCCGAGCCCCTGGCTCGGCGAGTCCTCCAGCTCGACGACGACGCGCTCGGCCGAGGCATGGACGCGTACGTCGACCTGCTGTCCGCCGAGCTCGCCTGCTGTGGGCCTGCCGAGCACGACCACCATCGGGTCGCTCGGGTAGCCCTCCTCGCCGCGGGCCGCGACCCGCGCGGCGAGGTCGGAGCCGACCAGGGCGGCCAGGGGACGGCCGAGAGCATCGTCGGCCGAGACACCCAACATCGTCTCGAGGTTGGCCGAGCACACGACCACGCGCTGCTCGTCGTCGAGGGCCAGGAGCACCCCGTGCGGCTGGATGGCGCCGGGCACGTGGATCGGCTCGGCGTCGCAGGTGGTCAGCGTCGCCACGTCGTAGGCCGGGGTGTGCGCGGCCCCGGCGGGGCCGCCCGCGTGTGTCACGGAAACGGTCGTCTCACTTCGTCGTGGTGCCCGCGAGGGAGGGAGGGAATGGTGCTCCACGCTAGCGCCCGGAGCGTGGTGCGCACGGCCGAACACCCGCCTCCGGCGCCCAAGTCACCCGCCCGGGTGACGTCATGCCGTGGGCGAGGCCCCGGAGGCGTGGGCGTCGCGGCACAGGGCGGCGTCCCAGGCGTCGTTGAAGTCACGCAGGTCCTCGACGAGCCGCTGGGCCCGCTCGGCCCCGAGCTCACCGAGAGCGGCAGCGATGAGCTCCGCCCGGATCACTCCGTCGTGGGCGAAGGCGCGCGCACCCTCGGGCGTGGGCCGGATCGGCTTGGAGGCGCTGCCCACGACGGTGATGCGCTCGACGTACCCCCCGGCGAGCGCGGCGTTGAGCTGGCGGTTGACCGTGGACTGGTCGAGGTCCAGCTCGTCGGCGAGCTGGCGCTGGGTGCGAGGCTGCCCGTCGTCGAGGACCCACAGGATCCGGAACGCCGAGTTGTCCAGCACGCAGCCGGCATAGCTCGAGGTCCGTCGGCGCTGCAGGCGCAGCAGCTGGTCGCCCAGCCCCTGGAGATCGGGTCCCTCGGGCGGCACGGGATCGGTCATGGTCCCTCCGTTGCGTCCGGCGTCGCGGGGGCTTGTCGCTCGGCGGTCAGCGTGAGCCTGCCCACAGATGATGCCAGAAGCGGCACCGGAGCCGATCGATGTGTATCGTACATATCCATGTCCACGACAACTACTTCGGCGCCCCCGGTGAGCCGTCCGCTGATGACCGTCATCGTGCTCTGCTTCGGCGGCATGACGGTCTCGCTCACCCAGACGCTCGTCGTGCCGATCCAGGGCCAGCTCCCCACCCTGCTCGGCACCTCACCGTCCAACGCCGGCTGGGTCGTCACGATCACGCTGCTCGCCGGCGCGGTCTCGATGGTGATCAGCGGTCGGCTCGGCGACCTGCTGGGCAAGCAGCGCGTGCTCGTGGCCACCTCGTCCCTGCTGGTGCTGGGGTCGGTGATCTCGGCGATGTCCGACTCCCTGGCCCCGATGCTCGTCGGGCGCACGCTGCAGGGCTTCGCGCTCGGCTTCATCCCCGTCGGCATCGCCCTGGTGCGCGAGGTCACCCCGCCCGAGATGGCCAACACCGCCATCGCCGCGATGAGCGCCACCCTCGGCGTCGGCGGGGCGATCGGCCTGCCCCTGTCGGCGTTCGTCGCACAGACCTTCGACTGGCACGCCATCTTCTGGATGGGCGCCGTCCTCTCGCTCCTCATGGCCGCCGGCGTGGTCCTGCTCGTGCCCCACCTCAACGACCACGCGGGCGGGTCGCTCGACCTGGTCGGTGCCGTCGGCCTGACCGTCGGTCTCGTCGCCACCCTCATCGGCGTCTCCAAGGCCAACGCGTGGGGCTGGACGAGCGGGCGCACGCTCGGCTCGTTCCTCGGCGGGATCGCCGTGCTCGTGGTGTGGGGCTACTACCAGCTGCGCCGCGAGGAGCCCCTCGTCAACCTCCGGGTCACCGCGAGCCGTCCGGTGCTGCTGACCAACATCGCCGCCATCGCCATCGGGTTCGGGATGATGGCGCAGTCGATCGTCATCCCCCAGCTGCTGCAGCTGCCGACGGCGACCGGCTTCGGCCTCGGGCAGAGCCTGCTGGCCGCCGGGCTCTGGATGGCCCCCGGCGGCTTGATGATGATGGCCTTCTCCCCGGTCTCGGGGCGCTTGATGACCGTGATCGGCCCCAAGCGGACGCTGATGGTCGGTGCCGCTGTGCTGGGCCTCGGCTACCTGACGGCCTTCTTCCTGATGGATGCCCCCTGGCAGCTCCTGATCGCCTCCAGCATCGCCGCCGCGGGGGTCGGGATCGGGTACGGCGCCATGCCCGCGCTGATCATGGGCAACGTCGAGCCCCGCGAGGCCGGGGCCGCCGTGGGCATCAACGCCCTGATGCGCTCGATCGGCACGACGAGCGCCGCGGCCATCATGGTGACCGTCCTGACGTCGTCGACCACGGACTTCGGCGGCACGTCGATCCCGACCGAGGGCGCCTACCAGTTGTGCTTCCTGATCGGTGCGATCGCCGCGTTCATCGGTGTCGGCCTGACCGCGCTGGTGCCGCACGTGCACGCCCGCGCTGCCGAGGCGGAGGTCGTCGAGCTGGCGCAGGCGCCTGCGTGAGGGCTCGGGCTGGCAGTTTCTCCGCTTGAGTGGAGAAACTGACGCTTCGGTCAAGAAACTTCTTGACCGAAGCGGGAGTTTCACCGCTTGAGCGGAGAAACTCCCGACCCGTCGAGCAGCTGCGCCAAGTGCACCGACGCCCGCCCCCGCAGGTCGTCGACCTGGGTGCGGCAGGAGAACCCGTCGGCCAGCACCACCGCATCGGGGTCGGCGTCCAGGGCCGGGAGCAGCTGCTGCTCGGCCACGGCGACCGAGACGTCGTAGTGACCGATCTCGACGCCGAAGTTGCCCGCCAGCCCACAGCACCCGGACAGCCGCCGTACGGTCGCCCCGGTGGCGGCCAACAGGTCGGCGTCGGCCTGCCAGCCCATCACCGCGTGGTGGTGGCAGTGGGGTTGGGCGACGACCGTCGTGCCGCGGAGGTCGGGCGCCACCCAGCCCGGGGTCGCGGCGAGCAGCTCGGCCAGGGTCGTGGTCGCCGCCGCCACCGCGCGCGCGTCGTCGGTGTCGAGCAGCTCGACGGCATCGCTGCGCAGCACGCCGGTGCACGAGGGCTCGATGCCGACGATCGGAACGCCCTCGCGCGCGGCGTCGGCGAGCGTGGCCACGGTTGCGCCGAGGATGCGGCGGCCCGCGTCCAGCTGGCCGGTGGTGATCCAGGTGAGCCCGCAGCAGACCTGTGCGTCGGGCAGGCGGGGGGCGTAGCCGGCGGCCTCGAGGACGCGCACCGTCGCCGCGGCGACCCCCGGGTCGAAGGCGTCGGAGAACGAGTCGGCGAACAGGATGACCGGCTTCCCCTCCGCCTCCGATCCACGCCACGACGACCTGAACGGTCGCCGCGCGAACGCCGGCACCGAGCGCCGTCCGTCGACCCCGGCCGCCCACTTGCCGAGCGCGCCGAGCACCGGCAGGCGCAGCACCAGGTTGGCCACCAGCGCGAGGCCCGGGACCCGGCCGACCAGCCGCGCCCACAGCGGCAGCCGGCCCAGCGAGTAGTGCGATCGCGGTCGGAGCCGGGGCGGACCCCAGCGGCCCCACCGACCCCTCCCCCGGCCGTAGGTCTGGTGCAGCGCCTCCGACTTGTACGTCGCCATGTCGACGCCCGTGGGGCAGTCCGAGGCACAGCCCTTGCAGGACAGGCACAGGTCGAGGGAGTCGTGGACCTCGGGCGCGTCCCAGGCGAGCTCGCCGCGCACGACGTCCTGCAGCACCCGGGCGCGACCACGGGTGGAGTCCTTCTCCTCCCGCGTCGCCAGGTAGGAGGGGCACATCACCCCACCCGCTGCGGAGTTGTCGGCCCGACACTTGCCCACCCCGGTGCAGCGGTGCACCGACTGCGCCAGGTCACCGTCGTCGTGGGGGTAGGCGAAGGCCAGCGGCAACGGCTTGCCGGGGCGCCCCGGGCGCCCGGGGCGCGAGAGGGGGAACGACCCGGCGAAGCGCACGTCGGCGTCGACCGGGTCGGGGTCGACCAGGACGCCCGGGTTGAGCACGTCGTCGGGGTCGAAGACGTGCTTGAGCTCGCCGAAGAGCCGGATCGCCTCGGGTGAGTACATGTGCGGCAGCAGCTCGCTGCGCGCCCGACCGTCGCCGTGCTCACCGGACAGCGAACCGCCGTACTCCCCCACCAGGCGGGCCGCATCGGTCAGGAACCGCCGCAGCACGGCGGTGCCGTCCGGGCGGTCGAGGGGGTAGTCGAGGCGCACGTGCATGCAGCCGTCGCCGAAGTGCCCGAACGGCGCCGACGTCATGTCGTAGGACGCCACCAGCTCGTCGAAGCGGGCCAGGTAGGAGCCCAGCATCGCCGGGGGCACGGCGGCGTCCTCCCAGCCGGGCCAGGCGGGACGACCGGCGGGCGAGCGCCCGGCCATCCCGGCTCCGTCCTCGCGGATCCGCCACAAGCGCGCCTGCACCAGCGGGTCCTCGACGACCAGCGCGTCGAGCGCGATCCCGGCCGTGGCCAACCCCTGGGCCCGCGAGAGGACCTCGTCGCGGTCGTGGCCGGCGATCTCGACGAAGAGCCAGGCATCACCCTGCGGCAGCGGCGGGACGGCACCCTCGCCACGCCGCTGACGCAGCACGGTGAGCAGTCGCGAGTCGAGGCCCTCGCACGAGGTCGGGCCGTGGGCGACGACGGCGGGTGCGGCCTCTCCGGCCTCCACGATGGAGCCGAACCCGAGCGCCACGACGACCCGGATCGGAGCGTCCACGACCAGGCGCACGGTGGCCTCGGTGACCACCCCGAGCGTGCCCTCGGAGCCGACCAGCGCCTGACCGAGGTCGAAGCGCTCGGGCAGCAGGTGCTGGGCGGCGTAGCCGGAGACCTGTCGGCCGAACCGGTCGAACTCCGTGCGCACGGTGGCGAGGTGGCGACCCATCACCTCGCGGATCCCGGCGACGACGCTCTCGCCGCCGGTGACGGTCGGGGCGCCGCCCGCGTCGTAGCCGGTCCGCAGGGTGCTGCCGTCGGCGAGGAGGAGCCGGAGGCCCGCCACGTTGTCGGACGTGCGCCCGTAGGCGAGGCTGCGCGACCCGCAGGCGTTGTTGCCGATCATCCCGCCGACGGTGCAGCGCGGGTGCGTCGAGGGATCGGGACCGAAGCGGATGCCGTGCGGGGCGGCGGCCTTCTGCAGGACCGCGTGCACGGTGCCCGGCTCGACCACCGCGGTGCGGGAGTCCGGGTCGATGGACAGGACCCTGTTGAGGTGACGGGAGAGGTCGAGGACGATCCCGCGGCCCACGGCGTTGCCGGCGACCGACGTACCCGCACCGCGGGAGGTCAGCGGCACGCCGTGCTCGCGGGCGACGGCCAGCGCGGCGGCGACCTCGTCGACGTGACGCGGCCGGACGACGGCCAGCGGCGGGATCCGGTAGAGGGAGGCGTCCGTGGAGTACATCGCCACGGTGCCGGGATCGGCCTTCGCCTCCAGCCCGGCACGGGTGAGAGCTGCGAGCACGTCGGATCCAGTGGCCATGAGTAACATGTTACTCATGCCGTCCCTGGTCCTTCCGTCCCCCGCGAGGGGATCGCTGGCGGACGCGGTCGTCGTGGCCGTGCGCGACGCGATCACGTCCGGGGAGCTGGCCGAGGGCACGACGTACTCCGTCTACCAGCTCGCCGAGATCCTCGACGTCTCCCGCAGCCCGGTGCGCGAGGCGCTGCTGCGCCTGGCCGAGGCGGGGCTCGTCGAGATCGCGCGCAACCGTGGCTTCCGCGTGGTCCTGCCGACCGCCCACGACGTCGAGGAGATCTTCGAGATCCGCCTCGCCCTCGAGCCCCCCGCCGTACGCCGTGCCGCCACCCGCGCCGACGCGGGGCAGCGCGACCTCGTCGCAGCGCACCTCGAGGCCATGGGCGAGGCGGCCGAGCGGGACGACCCGGCGGCGTTCTGGCCGGCCGACCGCGCCCTGCACGACGCCCTCCTGCGCGCCTCCGGCAACACCCGCGCCGCCTCGATCGTCGACGACCTGCGTGCCTCCACGGCCCTCCTCGGCCCCCCGACCACCGCGACCGGGCGCTCGTTGCGCGAGATCCACGACGAGCACGCGCCGATCGTGGACGCCGTCGTCGCCGCAGACGCCGACACCGCGGAGGACGCCATGCGACGACACCTGGTCGAGACCCGATCCCGGCTCGTGGCGGCGCTCACCTGAGTCGCAGCACCAGGACCCCCGCGCGGTCGCCCTCGCGGCGGCTCAGTCGGTCAGGCCGCTCAGGTCGTCGGGCACGTCGATCGCGTGCTCGCGCAGCACCTCGATCGGCACCAGGCGCAGGACGCTGGCGTTGGTCGAGGCGAGCACGACGGGGGCGGCGAGGCCGTCGTGGTGGGCGCGGGCCCAGTTGTGGGCGGTGACGCACCAGCGGTCGCCCGGCACCAGGCCCGGGAACCCGTAGTCGGGCATCGGGGTGCTCAGGTCGTTGCCGATCGCCGACTGGTGGGCCAGGAACTCGTCGGTCATCACCGCACAGATGGTGTGGCTGACCTGCTCCTGGCCCCGGATGCTGCAGCACCCGTCGCGGTAGAACCCGGTCATCGGGTCGGTGCCGCAGGGCTCCAGGTCGCCGCCGAGGACGTTGCGCTCGCTCACGCGGTGCAGTGTGTCAGAGCCTCAGGCCCGCAGCCCGTGCTCGATCTCGGCGAGGGCCGCGCGGAGGTCGACCGACGGCGACCACCCCCAGGCCCGCGCCCGGTCTGCGGCGATGTGCCCGGTCCAGGCCGGCGCGTCGTCCCAGACCGGCGCGAGGCCGAGGGCGCGGCCGAGCGTCTCGTAGTAGTCGCGCTGGGTCGCTCGCTCGCCCGCCGATCCCGCGGCCACGTTGACCGGGGTCGCCCGGCCCTCGACCGGGCCGCGCCCCGGGTCGGAGGAGGCGATCACCGTGCCGTCCGCCAGGTCGGCGGCGAGCGCGGTGAGGTCGTCCACGTGGACCCAGGCGAAGGTCCCGTCCGCCACCGCGTGCCGCGCCTGCTCGTCATCGCGGAACGCGGCCGGGCGCAGCACGTTCCAGACCGAGGACTCCGCGGCCCCGAGGATGGCCGGCGGGCGCAGCAGGACGGCCGTCAGGCCGTCGACCTCGGCGATGGCCTGATCGGTGTCGCGCTTGGTCACCGGGTAGTCGCCCCCGTCGTCGCCGGCCACCACGCCGGCCTCGGTCACCGCCCCCACGCCCGGTGAGCGGTCGTAGACGGCTGCGGTCGAGACGTGCACGAAGCGGCCCACGCCGGCCTCGCGGGCCGCTCGCGCCAGGGTGCGGGTGCCCTCCACGCCGATCCGCCGCTGCGTGTCGAGGTCACTGCCCATCGGGTGCACGGTGGACACCACGGCGCCGGCGCCGTCGGTGACGGCCGCGGCCACCTCGGGGTCGTGGAACTCGCCGACCCACTCGAGGACGCCGGGCACGCTGGGCGCCGTGCCGGCACGACGTACGACGGCTCGCACGGTGAGGCCCCGCGCCGCGAGCGCGCGGCACACGCGCGAGCCCACGAGGCCGTTGGCCCCGGTGACGACGACGGGTCCGGACGGGTGCGCGGAGGAGTCAGTCATGCACCCAGCGTGGCACGCGGGGCGTGAGAGGTTCCCCGTCATCGGGGTGAGGCCGGCGGGACCGCGTGCTGGGTAGAACGGAGTCATGAGCAACGAACGCACCGAGGCCGTCCAGGCCGTCGTCGACCGGATGACCTCCTACCAGGACGGCGCCCCCGAGGGCACCGTCGAGAGGGAGCTGCGCGAAGCCCTGGGAGAGACCGACGTCAGCCTCACCGACGACGAGATCGTGACGCTGGCCACCGCGATCGAGCACGGCGAGGGCAAGGTCTCGGTCGCCACCGTCCTCGATTGAGCCTGGCTCAGCGCCCGGCGCCGCCGAGGAGCTCGGTGGCCCGCGGCGAGGAGTAGAACGGCGCGAGCTGGTCCCGCAGGATCCGCTCGAGGTCCCCGGACTCGCGCAGCGCCGCGACCGCGGTGGGCGCGATCCTCACCAGGTCGGCGACGAGCTCGTCCCGGTCGAGGTCGAGCTCGTCGAGGAGCTCGGTCGGCGTGTAGCCGCCGAAGCGCTCGAAGAAGCCGGCCACGACCGACTCCCCCAGGTGGGCGACCTGCTCGCTGGCCAGCGCCGTGACCGCGAGGTCGTGCACGGCGTCGACGACCCCTTCGAGCTCCTCCCGGGTGACGCGTCGGTCCAAGCCTCCCGCGGGCTCGGCAGCGGCGAGGTCCCAGACCTGCAGCAGCGCCTCGCGCGTCATCGGGTCCCGCACGGTCTCCACCAGGATCCGGTTGAGCCGTCGTACGGCGAACGTCCCGCCCTTGCCGACCGTCTCGCCGAGGAGCCCCTCCAGCTGCTTGTCGGCGGCGCCCATCATCTTCGACGCCGCGCTGGCGCCCAGCGACATCAGGGAGCCCAGGCCCGGCACCTTGTCGGCGACGGCCTGGTTGGCCTGGACCACCTCGCCGACGATCCTGCCCATGAAGCGCGAGGCCGCCGTGCCGACCAGCGGCGAGTCGGTGAGTCGTTCCAGCGCGCGCTCGAGCACCGGGCTGAGCGCGAGCACCCGGTCGACGAGCACCTCGACCTGCTCGCGCTCCACCAGCTCGCCCAGCGGCCGGGCCTCCTGGGGCCCGTCGTAGGCCGTCGCGACGGCGAGCTCCACGAACCCGCCCACCGCGGCACTGCCGGGCACCGTGGCCAACGCCCGCACCACGATCGCGCTCACCGCGGACTCGTCGACCAGG
>NZZG01000183.1 GCA_002698575.1 Pimelobacter sp.
GACTGAGGTGTGTCTGAGTTAATTCGGCATCCGGCCAGATCAATAGCCATCAGGTTGGGCGTCGTGCGCGTGGTTGTGTTTCTCATTGTCCTCGACTCCGTCGGTGGTAGTCGAGGCGTTCTTGGCGGGCCTGCTCGAGGCCGTCTCGTCGGGCCTTCCTGAGCGCGTCGCCGCGGCCCTCGTGCTCGTCGTCGGGGGTCACGTAGCCAATCGAGGCGTGCAACCGGACGCCGTTGTACTCGGTACGCACGCGGTCGAGCTCGGCCTCGAGCTCGCCGGGATCGACGATCTTCTCCAGGTGGGGCCACTCGCCCTTGACGTGACCGAAGAGGGTCTCGATCCACGCCTGGTCGGTCGGGGTGTGGGGGCGCCCGAAGTGCTGAGCGATGTGGACCCCGGCCAGGAACTCACGCGTCGAGTGCGAGCGCATCTGCGGGCCATTGTCACTGACTGCGAGCAGCAACGGGACCTGCCCGGCACCGATGGCCTGCTCGATCTCCTCGGGTTTGCCGCCCAGCAGCGCCGCTCGCAGGTTCTCGGTGTCGCGGGCGTCGATGACATCGAGCAGCCCCTCGGCCTCCAGCGCGGCCAGGAAGCAGACCTCGACCTGGGTCGAGGTCTCCTCGGCGCTGACCAACGTGGCGACCCACTTGCGCGAGACCATGTCGAGGACCGCGACCGCGCACCGCTTCGCGCGGGTGAAGTGGGTGAAGTCGTAGGCCCAAATTCTTCGTGGCTTCCACTCCAACCAGTCCGGCCAGGGCTTCTTCTCCGCCGGTTCCCGTGGTGCCGGGCCGGGCAGGATGAACCCGTGACCTGCAAGAACACGACGCACGGTGGACTCGCTGACGTGGACCACTCCCAAGCGTGAGCCGCGGTGAGCGAGCTTCCTATGGGACCGGTCGGTGCCGCTCCAGGTCTCGAACAGCTCACAGATCGCCTCGATCTCGTAGTCGAGGATCCCGTGGATCGCACCACCGCCGGGGGCCTGGTCGACCAGGGCCTCATCGCCGTCGGCGTCGCGTCGTCGCTGCCAGGTAGCGGCCCGGTCCTCGTCGAGATCGAGCAGCCGGCACGCTCGACGACGCGACCAACCTCCGCCGCTCACCGCGTGATCGACCAGGTCGAGCAGGCCGGCCTTCGTCGCCGCGTCCACACGGCCAGGGACTGCGCCGGCGCTCAGTCCCAACGCGATTTTCCCTCGTGCAGATGCAGGGCCACCGCCTGCTCGGTGATCGTCGAGCGCAGTCGCTCGACCTCGGCCTGCAACTCCTCGAGGCGTGCCTGCTCGGGGCTCATCCCTCGCCGGCCTGGACGAGAAGCAGCCAGCGCATCCAACGCCCCCTGCTTCGCGGTCCGACACACCGTGACGACCGTGGACCGGTCGACCTTGTACTTGCTGGCCGCCTCGGACTGGGTGGCCTGTCCGGTCAACACCGAGACCCACAACTCGTACTTCTCGCTCGGCGGCAGATGCCGCTTCGCCTTCCGAGGACCCTGCCCCGCACTCGTGCTGCTCACCTTCGAATTCGACACCTGCAACGACCTCCAAGTCGCTCAGGCACGCCGCCAAACTGTGGGCTGATTCTCTGCCCAGATGCCGATTTAAGTCAGACGCATAGCAACGACCCTGAGGCCGACGTGCAGTCGCTGTCGTGGAGCAAGATGGTCCCTCCCGGCCCGAGGTGGCGCAGGACGTCATTCTCCACGGAGTCGACGTCCGCACGGCTCCGCCAGTCACGGCCCCAGGTCGTCCACAGCACGGGCGTCATCCCCAACCTGTGCGCGCTGTGGAGCGCGGACCAGGACAGCACACCGTACGGCGGGCGGTAGTACGTCGGATCCACCTCACATACGTCGCGGACCAGCTCGGTGGCCCGGGAGAGGTCGCGCCAGGTGGCGACCGGTCCGCGTATCCGCAACGGTCGGTGGTCCCAACCATGGATTCCGATCTCGTGTCCGGCGCTCACCAAGTCGCGGGCGACCGCAGGGTGACGTTGGACCATCCGGCCCAGGACAAAGAACGTGGCGCGAACGTCGAGCTCCTCCAGCAGCCGGATGAAGTACGGCGTCGACTCGATGTCCGGCCCGTCGTCGAAGGTGAGTGCCACGCGCGAGGAACTGCCGACACCCGAGAGCGAGTCCAGGCCGCTGAGACGCCGGACCGGCGCCAGCGCGGTGACGGTCGGCGCGAGGTAGAGCGCACTGGCTGCCGCCAGGAGCGCCCCTCCGGGGGAGGCCATCACGCGAGGACAGCCGTCGGCTCGGCGAGCCGTGCCCACGGGAATTCGGGTTCTGTTGCCGCGCTCGGCGCGCGACTGCCGGCCGCCTCGATGTAGTGGCCCAGGTCGTCTCGTCCTCGAGCCCACGTCGCCCAACCCGCCAGCTCCAGGGCGGCAGCATTGGTTTTCGCCGTGGCCGGGCAGCGCCCGGTACGTGATCACCGGAAGCCCGGCTGCCCGGGCTTCCAGCGAGGTCAACCCGCCGGCGTTCTGGATCACCAGATCGCATGCACGCATCAGATCCGCCATGTCGTCGACCCATCCGAACGCGTGGACGCCGGGTCTGGTCTGGAGCGCACGCTGGAGGGCAGCGTTGCTCCCACACACCACGACGGGAGTCGCCACCCCGGTCGCCAGGACGTCATCCACCGTGGACGTCACGTCTCCAACTCCCCACGAGCCGGCCACCACCAGTGCCAGGCGTGGGCGGCGCGGCAGGTCGAACTGCGTCCGGGCCTCGTCGCGAAGTTCAGGGGTTGCGGGTCCGAAGTGTGGGGAGGTCTGGGGTCCGAGCACCTCCACTGCCCGGGCTCCCAGCGCACTGGCCTCGGCGGCTGGGACAGCGTGAAGGGCGACATGGGCATCGATGCCCGGCGCCACCCAGAGGGGGTGGACGCTCATGTCGGTGAGATAGGTGATCGCGGGGATCGCCAGCGAACCGTCTCGGCGGAGCTGCGACAGCGCCTGGCTTGCCAAGGGATAGGTGGACACGATCACCCGGGTGCTCGGCTGGCAGGTGTTCATCAGGCGCTTGCGGGCAAGCGCCCCGACAAGCGAGGCGATCCAGTGATTATCGGATGGCGAACGCAGCGACCGGAGCAAGAGCCCCCATGTCCCGGGGATCACGGTGATCTGCCATCGATAGCCGCTACGCACCAGGCGACCGAGCCCCGGGGGGAGCAGGTCCAGGAAGTCGACGCGGTCCACCACGAAGCCTGCCTTGCGTGCCTGGCGGGCAAGCTCGACCGCTGCCCCGTCGTGGCCGGCGCCGATACTCGCCGACACGATCAGGACGTGGTCGCGCGCTGCGTCGTCGTGTGGGCGCGCGGACGAGGCCGCCGTCGGCCGCGCGACTGCACGCGTCGTCGGTCGGTGCCCCACCACGAGCCCGACCAGGACAAAGGCCAGGAGCACCACGGCCGCGAGCACGAGTGCCTCGATGAGGATCACGATCGCCAAGGAGGCGACCACTCCCGTCAGGTATATCGAGAAGTGGTCGCGTCCGCCCACTTCGCGGTCTCGCAGGGAGGCCGTCCCGGTCGATGGACGAGCTGGGGTAGGTGGAGTTTCGATTCTGGCGGCTCTGAGGTCCATGTGCCTGATCCAAGTGCTACGCGCCTGTCGAGAACCTGAACAGGATCGGCCGGGCTCACCGATCAGGTGTCAGAGCACCTGGAGAGAGGGTCCGTCGTGCCCTTCTTTGCTCCAGGTCTCCCCGTCCGCGAACACGACGAGCGCCCCGAGTCCGGGCTGCGCCTCGAGCCACGTCTGACACCGTCGTCCCATGGCGAAGGCCGCGGTGGCCATCGCGTCGACGTGCGTCAGGTCCTCGCCGATGAGCGTGACCGACGCCAGCTCGGAAGCAAGCTCGGAGGGCGAGCGACGGAGGACGGGGTCGACGATGTGGGCGCCCCGCTCGGCGGTGCCCGAGGTGGCTACCGCCATGTCCTCCCCGGCGACCACGGCGGCGACCCGACCGCGGTCGAACGGGTCGACCACGCCGAGACGCCACGCGACACCCGGCACCGGCTGCCCACAGCTGCGCAGGTCGCCGCCGGCGGCGATGCAGTGCGACCGCGAACCGGCATCGCGCAGCATCCGACTGGCGACCTCGACACTCCAGCCCTTCACCAGACCGGTGGGATCAAGCCGCCCGTGAGGATGCGCGGTGAAGTAGCCGTCACTGGCCTCCACGGCGCGGCGGCAGCGTGCGAGAACCTCGCGCACTTCGTCCGGGCACTCATCGATCCGGCGGGTCCCGTCGGCCAGCTCAGAGATGGCACTGTCAGCGCGATAGGTGCTGAAGGTGGCGTCCACCCACTGCCACCACTCGACGACGCGATCGACCGGCTCCGAGTCCGGGGCGAGGTCGCGGACGTCGAGGGTGAACACGGTGCCCATCACCGACACGATGCGCCGGGAACCCTGGACACTGTCAGCGAAAGACGCCGGCGCTTGACGGTGCGTCGTCACGGCGATCAACCCTGGCCGTTCGAGGGAGCGCTAGGAGTGGCCGGCGACTGACCGGCCGCGATCTGGTCCAACGCGCCTTGGAGGGACTCGGAGTACCCCTGACTGGTGTACGACGCCCCCGAGACGGCGTCGATGCCGGCACCCTGGGCGACCAGGGCCTCGCGGCGCAGCACCGGCGCCGAGTAGTCAGCGATCTGACCGGACTGTCCGCCGGTGGGCAGCTGGACGGCCTGGACGTCGGTGACCTTGCCGCCGGCGACGGTCACCCGCACCTGGACCGGCCCGTAGCGGGTGGTGATCAACGGACCGGTCACCGATCCCTGGTCACTGGCTGCCAGGTTGACGGCCGGGCCCAGGCCGGCGGGGTCGGAGGTCAGCGTCTTGGCTCCCAGAAGAAGGAGGATTCCGAGCAAGGAGCCGGACACCTTCAACGCCGGGCCGAAGCGGCCGAGAGCGCTGGGGGTCGTGAGCGATCGGGTGGTCATGTCGTCTCCTCAGAACTCGAAGCGTTCGGCGTGGATGTGGCGCTGCGGCACTCCGCTGCGCAGGAGACAGGCGGTGGCCGCGTCCATGAAGGGCGCCGGGCCGCAGAGGAAGACGTCGCGCCGGTCGAGGTCAGGCACAAGATCGGCCAGCCGGGCGTCGACGAAGACGTCGTCCGCCCCACCAGGGTCGCCCAGCCCGTAGTGCACGTCGATGTGGTCGGCCTGTGCGAGCTGGTCGATCTCCGCGCGGTGCACCAGGTCGGTGGCCGTCCGACCTCGGTAGATCAAGGTCGCGGGTCCCGTCGCCGGACCTTCGCGGTGCAGGTGCTCCAGCATGGCGCGCAAGGGCGTGATGCCGATGCCCCCAGCGAGCAGGAGGACTCCGCCGTTGCGACGACGGTGGGTCGTGAGGGCGCCGTACGGACCCTCCATCAGGACGCGAGTCCCGGGGTTGAGGCCGGCCAGCTCGGCGCTGTGACGACCCAGCCCCTTCACGGTGATCCGCAGCTCGGAGTCGGTCGGAGCCGCCGAGAGCGAGTAGGGGTGCGACTGCCACCAGCCGCTCGGGGTGAGGAAGCGCCAGCGGAAGAACTGACCGGCCTGGGCTTCCAGGCGGTCGAAGGCGCGCCCGGTGATGACGATGGAGACCACCCCGGGACCCTCGACGGTGACCCTGCCTACCTGCGGGTGATGGTGGACGGCGTTGCGGACCGGGTTCAACCAGCGGTACCAGAGCAGCAGCCCGGCCACGCCGGCGTACAGCGAGATCCACAGGGCCTTGGCCCAGCCCGCTTGGAAGTCCGCCCCCGTGCTGAGGACGTGGAGGAAGCTGAGACCGATCGCCACATAGGTGAGCAGGTGGACGAGGTACCAGGTCTCGTAGTTGACCCGCTTCCTGACCTGCCGTGCCGAGAGCCCGCCCACCAGCACCAGCAGGCCGTACCCGATGACAGCGAGCAGCACGTTGGGCACCGCGACCAGCATCAGGTTGGTCTGAGCGAGCAGCCCAGCGCCCGAGGTGAGCGAGTAGCCCCAGATGATCAAGACGGCGTGGGCGCTCAGAAGTCCGATCAGGAAGCGTCCGGACATGGCGTGCCACCGCGACAGGCGGTCGGTCCCGAGACCGTGGTCGATCCACGGCGCCCGGCACATCAGGAGCAGCGCGATCACGATCGTGTAGCCGCCCAACAGTCCGGCGATGCGGCCGGCCGCCGTGACCCACTCCCCCAGACCCGGAAGCATCGTCGTGTCGTGCCACCACAGGGCGAGAACCGCGACGGCACCGAGGAGCACGGCGCCAACGAGGCCGCGCTCGGAAATGGTGCGCGGACGTCGCGGCGCCGACCTGGACGTCGGGGGCATCGGACCGGTCGGCCCCTGAGGCCGGTGATGGGTGGCAAAGGTGGTCATGACCGAACTGTCGCGCCGCTGACCTGTCGGCAACCTGACTGAATCCCGGCGCGGGCATAGTCAGGTTCTCGACAGGCGCCAGCTCCTAGCGTCCCACCATGATCGCCACCCTGACTCCTCTGCTGCTCACTCTCGGACCGCTGGCCCTGCTCCTCGCGATGGCGGTGATCTTCGCCGAGACCGGGCTCCTCGTCGGGTTCTTCCTGCCGGGAGACTCGCTGCTCTTCACGGTCGGCGTAATGGCCGCCGTCGGCGCCATCCACCTGCCCTTCTGGCTCATAGCCGCTGGCCTCTTCATCGCTGCCGTGGTCGGGGACCAAGTGGGCTACCTGATCGGCCGACGCTACGGACCGCGAGTGTTCGCCCGCAGCAACTCCCGACTCTTCGCCGCGTCCCACGCGAGCAGAGCGCAGTCGTTCTTCGCCAAGCACGGTCCCAAGGCGGTCGTCCTGGCACGCTTCGTGCCCGTCGTGCGGACGTTCACCCCGGTCGTCGCCGGCGTGGCCGAGATGCCACGCCGCGCTTTCACCGTCTACAACGCGATCGGCGGGCTGATCTGGACCGTCGGGGTCCTCGCCATCGGCTACTTCCTGGGCGGGGTGCCGATCATCGCCGCGCACATCGAGCTGTTCGCGATCACCATGGTTGCCCTCTCGTTGATCCCCGCGGCACTCGGGCTCCTCCGACACCGTCGACGGAGTGCACGAGGCGGCGCCGCGCTCTCGTCAACTACCCGCCAGACCGAGCTGGTGAACCATTGAGCACGTCTCCCTGGCGCGCGTTCGCTGCTCAGGTGGGACGCTGTGCCCAGCTACAGGAAGGAGCGACACCGTGCTGATCGGCGTGTGCGAGGACGACCCGGCGATCCGGCGCTTGGTCTCACGGGCCTTGGAGTCTGCCGGCCACGACGTTCGAAGCGCTCACGACGGCGGCGAGGCGTTGCGGCTGCTCGGGCCTGACAGCGGGGTCGACGTCGTCGTGATGGACGTCGGCCTTCCCGACTCCGACGGCCGCGACGTGGTGCAGGCGCTCCGTTCCGAGGGTCAGTCGGCACCGGTGCTGTTCCTGACCGCCCTCGGCGCCGTCCACGACCGGATCGCCGGCTTCCACGCCGGGGGCGACGACTACGTGTCCAAGCCCTTCGACATCAAGGAGCTCCTTCTGCGGGTCGAGGCACTCGGACGACGAGGCAGGCCGGCGCCGCCGGCGGTGGGAGGTCTCGCTCTCGATCCCGCAGGTCACACCGTGCGCTGCCCGGGCGGGGAGGCGCTGCTGACCCCGACGGAGTACCGGATGCTCGCCGCGATCACCTCGCGCCCCGGAGAGGTCGCCCGGCGCAAGGCCGTGGTGGCGGCCGCTTGGCCGGATGGCTCCATGGTCAGCGAGAACACGATCGACTCCTTCATCCGACGTATCCGGGTCAAGCTCGAGAGCATCGACTCACCGGTGACCATCGAGACGGTCCGCGGCGTCGGGTTCAGGCTGTCGTGACCCCACCGGTGCCGTCGGGGTCCTTCCGGCGACAGATCGTCATCCTCACCGCCTGTTCGACGGCTTTCACCATGGTGGTGCTGACGGTGGTCGTGCAGCTGATCCTGGCCGCCCAGACCAGCCGCGACGTCGACCGCGTCCTGGAGGACCGGGCCGACGCCGTCGCCGGATCGACCACGAGCGAGCCCGACCAGGAAGCGCTGTCCGTGCCGCAGGCGGACCTGGACCGCGGAGTCGTCGTCTACGCCGCCGACGGCACCCTGGTCGCCGGGATCGTCCCGACCGAGCTGGCCGACACCTACGCCGGCCTGAGCGACACCACCAGCACCCAGCTGCGCAACGTCGGAGACGACCGACGGGTGCTGGCGCTGCCCTTCGCGACCGCCGGCGGAGCCCGCGGGGTGGTGATCGTCGACGAACTCCTCCAACCGTACGAGGACGCCGAGTTCTACGCCTTGCTCGTCAGCCTGATCACGGGAGCCTTCGCGACGGGCGCCGCGGCAGCTCTCGCCGCCTGGGTCACCAAACGCGCTCTCCAACCGGTCGCCGTGCTGGCGAGCACGGCCTCCGACTGGAGCGAGCACGACCTGACGCGTCGCTTCGCCCTGGGGCCGCCTCGCAACGAGCTGACGGCGCTCGCCGGCACGCTGGACACGTTGCTCGACAAGGTCTCCGCGGCCATCCGGTCCGAGCAGCGACTCACCTCCGAGCTGGCGCACGAGCTGCGGACCCCGTTGACCACCATCCAGGGCACCGCCGACCTCGCCCTCATGGGTCACGAGCTCTCCACCTCCGCACGGGAGGACCTCGAGGAGATCTCCGCGGCCGCCCACCGGATGACCGGCACGATCGCCACACTCCTCGAGCTCGCACGCTCCGACCGCACCCTCGCCGAGTCCGCGATGTCGTCGCTCGTCGATGTCGTGAACGAGACCGTGCGGGCCACGCCCACCCCGACGACGGTGACGGTAACCGTGGACGTCGACCTGCCCGATCTTCGCCTGGGACTCCCGCACGCCCTCGCCGTTCGAGCGTTGGCACCGGTCGTGGCCAACGCTGTGCGGTTCGCGACCTCGTCGGTGCGGATCGTGGTGCCGTCGTCGATGACTACCGGGGTGGAGCTGACGGTCGAGGACGACGGTCCCGGCGTCCAGGCCGATCCCGAGCGCATCTTCGAGGCCGGCACCACCAGCGGCGGCGGATCCGGAGCCGGCCTCGGCCTCGCCCTGGCACGGCGTATCGCCCGAAGCTGTGACGGCGACGTGGAGCTGACCCAACGCCAAGGACCGACACGCTTCACCGTCCGGCTACCGGGGGTCTGATGCTCGCCCGCGTGGGAAGACTCCCCAGATGACGTGCAGCAGGTGGCCGTTTCTCGTTGCAGAGTTGCATCAACATCGCTCAACACGCCCTAGCGGCTGGTTCAGAGTCCAGTGCCAGCCATGAGCAGTTCCGCGCGGCCTTGCTGCCTGATCTCAAGGGCCACCACTGCCAGCACCGCCAGTGCGAACACGAGACGCTTGGTGCGTAACGGCAGCACGGACCACTGCAGCGTCAACCAGCGGTGCGTTGCCGCCCCGTAGCCGGCACGCACGATTGCAAGCGCCGCGCCCATGACCACCACGATCCCCAGCGGGTTGTAGCGCCAAGCTTGACCCAGATCGCCAACCATCGTGTACCTCGCGGCGCGAGTTCCGCCACACAGCGGATCCATGATCCCCCAGCGATGAGTGATCGGATGAAGGTCCACGCCCGGAAGCCCAAACAGCGCCATCGCGGCAGCCACCCCGAGGCCGACAACGGCAAGGACCGTTGCCGGCCAATAGCGATCCCGAGGAGTCCAGGCCATGATCGTCGGCGCTGCCGCAAGCGAGCCATAGCGCTCGCCGCTGCCTTGCCCGCGTGGGCGTCGATCCTCGACCGGCATGCGCCACTCTCCCTACTGCTTGGATGACCGATGGGCTACGAGCAAGCCTAGGAGATTTGCCGTTGTCCCGCGAGGGCATTGGGTCATTGCTGGCGCCGCACCTCTGAGGGCCGATCTAACGACCGTCGCTTGGATCGAGCGTTGTTGGCCAGTTGCTTTACTATGTCGCATAGTATGCAATCCGTCGGACTTCTCACTGCCTCGCCGTCAGCCTTCCGAACGCTACGCCTCAGGTCGTCGGCTGCGCGCTCATTTCCGGGGCGACTTCTCAGTCTCGCCTGCGGCGTGGGTCTTGCGCTGGCGTTCGACCCGGTCGGCTGGGGCCTACTGGCGCCGCTTTCCTTGGCCATCTTCTTTTCTCGTGTCTGGCACCTCCCTCGCGCTCGGGTGGCGGCGCTAGATGGGTTTGTCTTCGGCGTTGCCTTCCTCGGCACGCACCTGTGGTGGCTGGTCGATTCCATCGGAGTGGTGGCCTGGGTCGCGCTGACTCTCGCGGAGAGCCTCTGGTTCGCGCTGGGGTTCGTTGGTGCCTACCTGTGCCGCAGGCAGGTGCTCTGGCCCGTGGCAACTGCGTTCATCTGGACTGCATTCGAGATATTCAGGCAGTCGTGGCCGTTCGGCGGCTTGCCTTGGGGACAGCTGGGAGTCGCGGCGCTCGACACGCCCTTAGAAGCGGCCTTGCCCTACGTCGGCGTCACGGGCACCTCTTTGCTGGTCGCCCTCGTCGCAGCGGCTGGCGCGCACTTGGTCGCAGGTCGCTCGAAGGCCGCGTGGGCGAGTGCCGGAGTAGTCGGCCTAGTGGTGTTGATCGCGCTGTCGACTCTCGGACGCACGCGGGCCGGGGCCGACAATCATTTGAGCGAGGAGGTTGGGGACGGCAAGGTGATTGCCCTGGTGCAGGGCGGCGTACCTGGCGACGGACGTGACGTTCTGGCCTATCGACCCGAGATCCTCTCCAGCAGCCTGGAGCTGACGCGCGCAATCCGCGGGAGCCTTCCAGCGAACGCACTCGGTCCAGATCTCGTCATCTGGGCCGAAGGCGCTGCTGGCGGTTCTCCAGCCGATGACGACAACGTCCGGGCACAGATCACCGCGGCGGCTCGCGAAGTAGGGGCACCAATCCTCGTGGGGTCCATCAACGCAGGTCCCACGGCGGGGACGCGCTACAACCAAGGCGTCGTTTGGAGTGCGGAAGGGCCTAAACCGTTGGCATACACGAAGCTACATCCGGTCCCCTTCGGAGAGTTCATCCCTGCTCGGAACCTGATCGGCGGTCTCTCCTCGCAGTTCGATCGCATTCCCTTCGACATGGTGCCCGGGCCCAGCCCGGAGCCTATGAGCGCGGGAGGCATGGTGATCGCCAACGCCATCTGCTTCGACATCGCTTACTCAGGAGCTATCCGCGACCAAGTGGTCGCCGGTGCCGAACTGATCGTCGTGCAGACCAGCAACGCAACGTTTGCCGGCACGAGCCAGCCGCAACAGCAGTTCGCGATCACACGAGCCCGCGCCATCGAAACTCAGCGCGCGGTTGTTGTTTCGTCACTCAACGGCGTCACTGGTGCCATCCGACCAGACGGCTCAGTGATCGAGCAGCTCTCCCCCGAGGCTGTTGCTGCGGCAGTCGTGACCGTGACCCCTTCGCGCTACCTCACGCCGGCGGTCCGACTGGGTCCGCGCCTGCTCGAGGGCATCCTGGTCGGAGCCGGCTTGGCGTTGCTTGCAGAGAGTGTCAGGCGGCTACGAGAGGCGAGGGGCGCCTCGCGGAACCGCACCCAGCACCGCCCCGCCCGGTACCCCACTGGGGTACCGTAGCCTCACCCAAGGAAACGCGATACATGACCTACCATGTTTCGCTCTTCGCGCTGGCTGTCCCTTTGGAGGGAGCCACTATGCCCATCATGTCGGCTCTCGAAAGCGGTTTTTGCAGGAGCGCGCCGTGGCGGATCTTCGCTCGGCGTCGCGTACTGCGTTGGGCTCTGCAGGGCCACGCCCTGTCAGGACAGGTCTTGGAGCTCGGCGCCGGAAGTGGCGCCATGGCCGAAGGGGCGACGATTGCTTTCCCGGAGGCACGCCTGACTGTCACGGACCTTGATCCGACGATGGTCAGATCGGCTCGCGAGCGACTGAGGCCCTACCCCAACGTCGAGGTCATCGAAGCCGACATCACCCGTCTCGCCTTCGAGGATGGATCGTTCGACATCGTCACCAACAACCTGATGCTGCACCACGTCGTCGAGTGGCCTGCAGCTCTGGACGAAGCTAGGCGTGTCCTGCGCCCGGGGGGGCTGCTCCTGGGCTACGACCTCACGAGGACGCTCGCAGCGGAGGCAATCCACTTTGTTGACCGTTCACCACATCGGCTCATCGAGGCCGACGACCTAGCGGCCCAGCTCGTGAGCAGCGGCTTCTACGAAGTCGCCGTTGATAGTGCGTGGCGAGGTCACGTCATGCGCTTCAGTGGGCG
The DNA here is from genome assembly GCA_002698575.1 of Pimelobacter sp. GTDB lineage: Bacteria > Actinomycetota > Actinomycetes > Propionibacteriales > Nocardioidaceae > Nocardioides. Next base: position 12,256 of record NZZG01000183.1, read on the forward strand.
AGCGCCTAGCCCCGCGGGCGAGATCGGCGAAGACGCGGGCACGTCGAGATGAATGGACCAGTGGAACGGACCTTCTCCATCGTCGATGTCGCGGGCTTCACGGCACTGACCGAGAGCCACGGCGATGTTCACGCTGCCGACCTGGCCGAGCACCTGATCTCGACTTCACGTGCGTTGCTCACCGACCAGGACGTCCTAGTGAAGTCTCTTGGGGATGCGGTTCTCCTGGCATCGCGAGAAACCCCAGCTGCTTTGGCGCTCGTGAAGGGACTTTTCGAGGCCTTTGGGGAGGTCGATCGATTCCCGCTCCTCCGTGCGGGACTGCACCGAGGCATAGCCGAACGCCGAGGCGACGACTACTTCGGTGCCGCCGTCAATCTCGCAGCGCGGGTGGCAGCCTCCGCTATGGGATCGCAGGTCATGGCAACCGAGCCCGTCGGCTTGGCTGCTCGCGCTCTCGGATACGGCGTACACGATGCCGGCACGCATTCACTGCGCAATATCGGGCAGCCCACGCGCCTGTTCGAGATCGAGGTGTTCGACCAACCGGAGCATCGGGCTGTGGATCCCGTGTGTCGCATGAGTCTGGACGTTCGAGACGCCTACGCAGCGCTCGGGGAACCCCATTCGCGCGTGTGGTTCTGCTCCGCGTCATGTCTCGAGCAGTACGTCGAGTCCAAGTCTCACCGCGCCGAGGGATGAAGCACGAAGGCTTGATGCGGGACGGCAGCGTCGGGCAGTCCTCGGGTCAATCACGGCCTGGCAGGTAATGGACAGCTGCGCTAGCCCAGGAGCCGCGCCCGCAACGCATAGACCAGGAGTCCCAGCGACGCTGCCGCGATGACGGGCTGGATGGGGGCAAACCACCTCATGGCGCCGTTCACGCCGAGCGCTAGAACTACGAGCTTATTGCAGATGGGGCACCCCACCGCGAAGAACGACAGCACCCCTCCGCCGAAGGACTTGCTCTGCTGGTCCGCCTTCACACCCTCAGGGACTCGCACATACGTGGCGACAAGGGCCCCGGCGAGCAGCGAGGAGGCGATCCACACGGGGTAGTTCCACCATAGGACGGGGGTCATTCTCGAATACCACGATGTCTCGATGATGCCCGTAGGAATCCCGACCACAAGCGCGAAGAGACCCGCCACGGCAAGCCCGACGACCACCCTCACCGGCGACAAAAGCGACGAAACGGACGATGCCTTGTCAGCCTGCACAGTCATGGCATCAATCTACTACTTCGTTTAGTACGAATCGGTCCAAGTCGGCGATTGAGTCAAGGTGTAGAGATAACCAAGAGCTGGCCCCACAATCACGGCTGCGATGGCTACCGCGACGAGCAGTGCGCGCAGCGTCGCCGGGGCACCGGCGGCATCGACAACTCGGATCTGATCAACCAGCATCCAGGGATACTGAGCCAACCCCCACCCAACGACCACGCCGAAGACGGCGAGAACAGCAGTGATCCGAGCCAGTCTGTAGCGGCGCGTCCACAGCAGTGCCAGCGTCGCGACGCCCGCCAACGCCGAGAGCATCACCATGGGCAGAGCCCGCCCGAGCAGGCCATCCCACAACGTGGGGGCGTCAAGGCGCAGCGGGACGAGCCCTAGCAACGCTACCGAACCAGTGGCGATGCCGACCCCGATCGTCCGCATCCTCAAAGCCACCCCCAGGTCGTGATGTCCAGCGCGCGTTGCATCGGCGACCAGGAACGTGCCAGCCAGGAATGACGAGGTGCCGACCGCGAGCAGCCCGCCGAGGATCGACGTGGAGTGCAACCAGGAACCCCAGACTTCACCTCGCCCCTCGATGGGCACCCGACCGGACACGATGGCGCCCACGGCGGCGCCAAGGAAGAACGGGGTGATCAGCGAGGAGGTGGCAAAAATTGCGCCGAAGAGACGGGCTTGCGTGAGCGTCGCGGCGTACTTGCGGAACGCGAATGCGCCACCACGTAGGACGATGCCCAGCAGGGCGAAGAGCATGGGCAGAATCAGTGTGTTCATCGCGGCAGCAAAGGCCTGGGGAAACCCGGTCCACCACATGACCATCACATAGATGAGCCAGACGTGGTTGGCCTCCCACACCGGCCCGATCGAGTGGTCGACCTGGGTGCGCAACTCGGCGCCGCGTCGCGTGCCACCGGCGGTGAGGTCGTAGAAGCCAGTGCCGAAATCTGCCCCACCGAAGAGCGCATAGGCGATCACCCCTGCAAACATCGCCGCGGCAACCGCGAGTTCAACACTCATCGCGGGCCAGCTCCGGGGCGTGTTCAACAGGTTCGGGACCATACGGTGAGGGCAGGTCCTCCTCCCCTGCGCGCCAGCGGCGTGCCATGGAGCGCAGGATGCTGATCGCGCCCCAACTCAACGCGGTGTACACCACAACGGTGGTGCCGTAGAGCCACCACAGGCCGGAGTTCTCACCGGCTGCTTCGGTGGTGCGCATGATCCCGTAGACGATCCAGGGCTGACGGCCGACTTCGGTCGCGATCCAGCCGAGTTCGAGGGCGGCGATGGCCAGTGGGGCAGCCAGCACGGCGCCGCGCAGAAACCAGCGATGGAACCGGGTCTGTGGCTCGAGTAGATCGTGGCCACGCCACCGAGCGATCCAATATATGAGCACCGCCAGCATCAAGATGGTCCCAATTGCCACCATCGACTGGAAGGCGATGTGCGTGATGTTGACGGGCGGGCGTTGGTCGGCAGGGATCGTGTCGAGACCTTGCACTGGCGCGGTGAGCGAGTTGCGCGCGATCAGCGACCCCAGCCCGGGGATGTCGATGTTGAATCGCACCTTGCCATCGATCAGTATCCCTCCAAGGCGCAGAGGCGATGGACTTTCGGTCTCGAGCGCCAACTCGAAGGCCGCGAGCTTGGCGGGCTGGGTCGCCGCCACCCTGAGGCCGAGAAAATGGCCGATGAATGGCTGGGCGACTGCCCCGACACTGGCGAACGCAAAGGGCACCGTGAAGCCGAGCCGGTGGTGTCGATCATTGCGACCACGGAGGATCCCGACCGCATAGACCGACGCGATGGCAAAGCCGGCGACCATGAACGCAGCCACCCACATGTGGGCGAACTGGAGCCACACTTGGTCGTTGAGGAAGGCCACCCAAGGCTGCACGTTGACAACCTCGCCGTCGACGATGTCGAAACCGGTCGGCGCATTCATCCAGGCATTGACCGCGAGGACGCAGAAGGTCCCGACCACACCGGCGACGGCCATCGGGATCAGCATCAGCATGTGTAGGCGTGGCGGCATGCGGTCCCAGCCGTAGAGGTAGATGCCCAGGAAGATCGCCTCGACGAAGAATGAAAGTCCCTCGAAGGCGAAGGGAAGCCCCAGGACGTCACCGAAGGTGCCCATCAGACCAGGCCACAACAGACCCATCTCGAAGCTGAGGACAGTCCCGGAGACGGCGCCGATCGCGAACAGCACCGCAGAGACCTTCGCCCAACGTCTGGCAAGGACCAGGGCGACTCGGTCCTGACGACGCACGCCGCGCCAGTGCATCACCAGAATCATCGTCGGAAACGCAACCCCGAAGCAGGCCAACACGATGTGCCACCCCAACGACAGGGCCATCTGCTCGCGAGCAGGAAGGAGGCCGGCCGGCTCGTTGGCCAGGCCCAGAGCAAGAGAAGTGAGGGCCTGCGAGCCGCCGATCTGTGGTGCTGCGAACGCGAGCATGCTCTCCACGCTAGGGACGAACATCACGAGATTCACTCTTTGTGAATGTTTTCACAAGCGTCAACCGAGCAGGTCGAAGGGAGGGAGTCGCTCGGTCAGCAACTGTGGCTCACCGAGCCGACCCTTACTGTTGGGGATCACCCAGACCTCATGGGTTGATCGCCTCCGTGCTACGAGATCTCCTCGACCGTCGCCCGTAACGTCACCGGCCGCGTGGATGCTGGCATAGCCACGGAGGCCTCCGATACGGCGCGAGTTGTCGTCGAGGCGACCCGGACCATTTCCTCGACGCATGTAGGCCACACCCGCGCGCGTCGCCAAGAAGTCGGGAGCCGGGTCAGCATTCCATACGCCAAGGGGGATGTTGAGGCCAGCGTGTGCGGTGCCCAGCGAATAGCTGATGCCCGCCCCGGTTGCCCCGTCGCTCGGGATAATCTTCAGATCGCCGGTCCCACGGGCTACTGCGCTGAGATCGGGTCGACCGTCGCCAGTCACGTCCCCAGCGTTGCGGATCTGGGTCAGGCCTTCCGCGTCAACGCCAAGGACCTGCGGCCCAGCAAAGAGCGAGGACCCTCGAACGCGCTCAAGACCCAGGTACAGGACGAGTTGCCCGTCGCTTGACCTGCGGCCGACCATGTCGGCATACCCATCGCCGTTCCAGTCGCCAGCGTTCACGATGACATCCACGCTCGACAAGTTGACCTGCGTGCGGATGGCACGCCCGCGCAACCTGCCGTCGGATCCCGCTGGCCTCGTCCGCCAGATCAACGCGTTCCCGCTCTGGACGTCGCGGACAATGAGATCTGCTGCGTCATCCCCGAGGAGGTCGGTCTCGACCTGCCGCAGACGCCGCGCCTTGGACGGTTGAAGATCACTTGCGCCAACCCGGATGTCGGGGAGCTTCGCGTAGAGGAAGCGGCCGGGACAGGCGGTGGAGTCGGCGTCCGAGTGGCCACTGACGGTCGAGAAGGTGCTGCCGCCCACGGTGCCCTGAGCCGTGGCGGACACTCCGTGGATGCCGAGCTTCCAGGCGAACAGCCGCTCGTAGGCGTCGAGCATCGCCGCTGATGGCTGGGTGGTCTCGAAGTTGCCGAGGGCAGACATTGCAAAGGCGGTCTCGTTGTACCCGAGCGTGTGCGCCCCCACCACAGCTCTGTCAACGCCTCCGTAGCGCCCCTCCCAGATGCGTCCGAAGCGGTCGACCACAAAGTTGTAGCCGATGTCGCTCCAGCCCTTGGATCGCGTGTGATACGCGTAGATGCCTCGCAACAGCGCGGGCACGTCTTCGCGCGTGTAGTCATTCGCGTTCACGGTGTGATGGACGAAACCGATAGTGACTCGCCCATAGTGAAGCGAGCCGGCGTCGCGCATCTTCTCGTCGGCTCCCCACTGAGCGCGAGTGAAGATGCCCGGCCGGGGTGGCAGGTCGGTCGACGCTGAAGACAACTGTCCAGTTGCACCATCCGTCGAACTTGCTGACTGCGGACCGCCACTTCCTGATGCGCTCCCCGTGATCGCAGGTTGCACTTCCTTTCCAGCCAACCCCTCGCCAGGATCGACGATGGCCAGGCGAAGCCCACGAGGTGCCGTACCTCCCTCGTCGACCCGCAAGCGGACCTGAACGTCGTCAACGCGCCCGACCGGATACGGATCGGTCCCCGCACGCGCGAGTCGACCCTCCCGAGATGTCACATCCGGCTCATGCTCGGCGTCGTAGTCAAAGTTCGCCCAAGCACTCCACTCCCCCGCCGTTCGGGTGCGGGCCCACACCTCGAGGCCCTCCTCGGGCCCATCCGTGGGCGCCCTCCAGGTAACGCCGATGGTGGCGTATCCGGTCACCGACTCGGGACTCGAGCGCACGACGGATCCCAGCGACCTCGGAGCGCCGCGCACCCCGCCCCGCAAGTCCACCCGCCCCATGCGCGACCGGCCGACAAGCCCTACGTTCCTCACGGTCGCCTTCGTGAACGTGGACGCCACCAGAGCGACCTGGTTGTTGTCCGCGGTTCGAGGTGACCTCGGGGACGGGTCATCTCGGACAGCAACTGACACCAGCAGGGCCGCTGCGAGGGCGGTCACCACGAAGAAGACCCCAAGTTGCGAAGGTACTGAGCCTCGATCGCTCGCCACAGTGTCTCCTAAGTACGATAGTAGATAGGGAGATCATTGCACGCTGGGGCGTTCTCCGTAGGACCGCGCCACGCGAGTCGTGGTACGCCCAAGCTCGACAGGCTTCAGGGGTTGACTGTCCACTTCCCATCAACGAAGGCGAACGTGAGGCAACGACCCTCGACCGAGGTGGCCCCGTACAGCACGCCAGCGTCGAAGACGATCGCCTCCAGACCCGGGGGCGAGTCGACGCGTTCCCACGTCAGCCCAGCATCGTTGGACATCAGCACTCCGGCCTCGTCCAATACGCCCACGCGTTCACTAGCGGTGTGGTCTGTCGCGACGTCGAAGACGATCCCCAAACTCGCAACCTCGATCCACGAGTCGCCTTGGTCGTCGGTCCTCAGGAGTTGCCCTGCTTCGCTCACACCCCACACGGTCGGGCTGCTGTCGACCGATACGGCGAGCCGACCTTCGGGCGCCTCAACACTCGAGGCAGAAGTCGACAGGACCCTCGCCGTACTCGAGTCGATGCGCCACGTTCGCCCAGCGTCCGAAACGACATACACGACGCCATTGCTGGCTCCCATCGCCAACAAACTCCGCGCACCTGTGTCATCGCCCAGCCGCCCAGGTTTGGATGTCGTCAGCGGCGGCCACGGTGCAAAATCAAACGTCTGAGTGTCCGCGACCAGCAGTCCTCGATCAGTGAGCGCGAAGGCCCGGTCGGCAGCGCTCGCCAGCACGACAACGTCGTCTCCGTCGAGAGAATCAATCCGGATACCCGGGGAGCACACCTGAGCCGACGCGGGTCCGACCACCAGTGATTGACCATTGAGCACATCGAAGGCGTCGATTGAGGAGCCGACTTCTGGTCCCAGATCACGCTGCGTCGATCGCGGGAAGAGGACAGCTGATATCGGCAAGATCGCTCCGACGGCGAGGACCGCCACCAACATCATGCGCTGCTTCCTCAATGCCGAGCCTGCCACCGTCGGGGCAGTCGAACCCGGCGCGGTCTCGCCCTCATCAGCCATGGGTGTCAGTTCCTTGTGGCCATGGGTTCGCCGTGCAGCCATCAAGCCCGTAGGTCTGTTGCACCATCACCGGTGCTGCCTGGCCGGGCCCGGGGCACAACGCGTGAGGATTCCCCAACGCATGTCCTACTTCGTGGTTGACCACGTACCTCCGGTAGGCACGCATTTCACCTTCGTAGCTGTCCGCGCCGTTGACCCATCGCCACGCGTTGATGACCACGTCATCGCCATTGCGACATGACACCCGCCCTCCCGTGTCCAGCGGCGCGCACAATCGGTCTGTCGCATCGGGGGAGGCAAGAACGATACGGAAAGTTGCCTCACCATCGCTTCGAGTCAACGGATCGGCGGACCCCCTACCGGCCCAACTCCGTGGATCGCTCAGAGTCCGTACCACCGAGTCGGCGAATTGTGCCCCCTTGATTGGCAAACCACCCTCGACCTCGATGCGGAAACTTCTTGTTCCCAAGAGTTCGGCCGGCGTCAGGTTGGCCCGCGCACTTGGCACCACCCGAAATTCCCCACTGCCCTGCTCCGGGACGCGCACCGTCCTAGGCGAGCGGTTCTTCCGAGGCACTGGGAGATCGGCTTCTGGGGTCTCGGTTGGCGGGGAAGGTTCGGGGCTTGGCGTCGAAGGCTCTGACACTGCCGCGTCCTCTTCCTGTGGGATCGCGCCTTGTCCTGACGTGACCGCCTGCTCAGGGACTGCGGGTGAAGTGATGCGCTGACGTGCTAGCGAGGATTCCACGAAGGCTGGCCTCGCCACATCAATAGCCCATGCAGTCGCTATGGGGGTTCCTGTCGCAAGGACCGCTAGGCCGACAACGATCCGTGTCGGGAGGATCCTACGGTGAGCAATTGCGCGTCCAGGCTCAGGGACGGCCGCATGCTTTCCCGTCCTCACACGTGGCGGATCATCCCGTCGGGACACTTTCCGATGGGCGCCCGGACCAGGCGGGCCAATGTCTGACAGGTGGCGTGCCGCCGGACGTGGGCTGTTACGGGAAACCAGCGGCACGCCGGTCTTGTGGGTCCTACCGGGGCGGCGCTTCGAGGTCACCGACCTCCGCGCCTCAACGTCGTCATCCTCGTGGCCGGGGGTCTAGCAGCATCAGCCCGGCAATCCCTAGGAATGCTGCGACGGGATACCCCAGGAAGATGTCTTGGCGCACCATCGAGAGTGGAAGCGGCCGCACTCCGGCGTGCGCCAAAAGATGCTGGCCAGCCACGAGGAACCCGCCGACCATCAGTACCCACGTCACAATTCGGCGTGCCGGCCAAGAGCGCAACTGACGATCGATCTCTTGTTGAGCCTGACGTCGTCGCACCTGCTCGGGCGTCTCGATCGGCGTGTTGGCGCTCCTTCGAAACCACGGTGGACGTGCCATGTCGTACTCCTCCTCAATTTCGCCGGCTGCAGAATGCTCGTCAAGCGCCCGTCTCACGACTACGAACAATAGTAGTACACCGAGCCGGGCCCACGTGACTAGAGCGGCAGTCCGCGCGTCATGAACGCTGCGCCGGGGTCGACGGGCTCACCTCCACCCGGCCTGACCTCCAGGTGGAGATGGGGGCCAGTGACATTGCCGGTGGAGCCGACCGTGCCGATGAGAGTTCCCGCTTCGACGGCCTGCCCTACCTGGGACTCGATCGTGTTCATGTGGGCGTACCAGGTTTCAGTGCCATCGTCATGGCGAACGACGACCTTGTTGCCGTAAGAGCCGTCGTAGGACGCCGAAATGACGACGCCGGCACCGACCGCCCCCACACTCGTGCCAGTCGGGGCGGCGAGGTCGATGCCTGTGTGGACGGTGGACCACAAATAGCTGCTTTGTCCGAATGTCGCGGTGACGCGATAGCTCGTGAGTGGGCGCACCCATTGTTGACGCGCCTCGTGGTCGTCCTCATGGCGCGTCGCGAGCACGTCAAGTCTGGCCAGCGCGTCTCGTCGATCACGCAGCAGCCTGCCCTCGGCGGCCACCTGCAGCTGGTTGCGCGAAGCAGATCGAGAGATGCTCTGGCGCTGTCGTGGATCGACCGAACTCGCCACCTCAGCCGGGCCCTGGACCGCAGCATCCAGCAACCCGGAAGTGGAACCAGCAACAGCTACCGCGGAGTGCGTCGGTTGGTTTGCACTGGCTAGCCCACCAGCCAGGGCGACTCCGACCACCGCCGTCCCGGTAACCACCCGCAATGCCGACCCCGGGGCGACCGACTTTCGCAGCGATCGCCGCTCGGCACGATGCGTCCCCGAGCGCACTGCGGTAGAAGTCGCCTTGTGCCTACTCACGGAACACCCTTACGAAAGATCGGGGAAGTCATCGGCTCGCGACACTACTAATTTCGCTAGTAGGCGTCCAATCGAGCCTGGTGCGGCGCAACTCAGGGACCGACGTAAGAAACGCTTGTCATCATGCCCAACTCGCCGTGGTAGATGTTGTGACAGTGCGCCAGCCATTGACCAGGGTTGTTCGCGTCGAATTCAACCACCGTCGTCGCCATCGGCAGGACGTTCACCGTGTCCTTGCGTGGTCCGCGACCGTCCGGACGTGACAGCGCGTAGGTGTGGCCATGAAGATGCATCGGATGAAACATCGGCGAGTTGTTCGTCATCGTGAGACGCACCCGCTCCCCCTGCACGACGTCCAACGGCTCGCGATCGGCGTACGTTCGCCCGTTGATGAGCCACTCACGACCGCCCTTGCCCATGGTCAGCGTCATCTCCAACTCACGATCCACGGCGCGAGGCGCCAGCTCCGCTGAGGAGGCAGCCACAAGATCGTTGTAGCTCAAGAGACGCCCGGACAGCTCTGACACCGAGGGCCGTTCTTCCGTGAAACGAACCGCTCCTTCACTGGAAGTCAGCACTGCGAGGGCAGGCGGGTCATCCTTACCTTCGGGCTGGGCAACGACCGGGAACGTGCCATCGCGCAGCTCAACGATCAAGTCGTAGCGCTCCCCCATCCCGATAATGAGCGTATCCACGTCCACTGCCTGGGTCGGGAAGCCATCGGTATGGGTGACTGTCAGGCCATGGCCGCCAATGGCGAACCGATAGGCAGTGTCAGAGGCCGCATTGATGACGCGCAAACGGAGCAGGCGACCCGGCCTGCTTCGAATCACGTGCGGCGCAGCCGGCAACAGCCCGTTGATCAGGTGCGCCGGGTAGGTGACGTCACCAGTGTCGCTGCCCAGTGGTTCCTGCGCACTGACATCTCCCGACATGTCCATGCCGTCCATGCCGTCCATGCCGTCCATGCCAGCCATTCCCTCCGCCTTGAAGTTGGCGAGAATGGCGTCCGGGGTGGCCGACCATCCGTCAGTCCAGTCGTCGAGCACAATCACGACTTCCTCGTCGTAGGAACCCTCCTCGTTGGGGTCCTCCACGATGAGCGGGGCATACAACCCGGTGTCGAGTTGCACCCCGTAGTGCGGGTGGAACCAGTACGTTCCAGGGTCAGGCAGAACGAAGTCGTAGCGGTAGGTCTGCGCGGACGGAACCGCAGTTTGGGTCAGACCTGGGACTCCATCCATGTCGTTGCGCAGCGCGAGCCCGTGCCAATGGAGGGATGTCGGAGCCGGAAGCGAGTTGATCAGCGTGACGCTCAACCGATCACCCGCTGTGGCACGGATGGTCGCTCCCGGCAAGCTCGAGCCGAACGCCCAGGTGTCGACAACTCGCCCACCAAGATCCAGCGACGTCGGCGCGGCTGTCAGAGTCCGCTTCACGACACCCCCTGTCGCCGTCCGAGCCCGTTCAGCTGCGAGGACCGCTTCGGAGTCGGGAAGCACTGGCGGACCTGAAGTCGATCCGCCGGGCCACAGGGCGATCGTTGATCCGGCAGCCACGACCGCACCAGCGGCTCCGACGCCCAGGACGGTGCGTCGACTAACGGGGAGTAGCCCTCGGTACATGTTCCTACCTCTTTTAAGTGCCACCGATGGTGGTGTCAACGGGGTCCTGCCATGTGGAACTGCGGCGCGCTTGCCCTGGCACTCAACGCTCCAGCAGGTGCTCATCCATCAATTCACGTCACCCGGGACGCGATCTTCCGGAGTGGATGCAGTGAGCCCTCGCTGCGAGACCCTCGTGTCCCGGCCGGCCCCGTCCTGATCGGTTCGCTGCTGCGGTCTGGTCGAGATCATGTAGGCCAGTGCTGCGACGAAGAGCAGCAGCGAGGTCCAGTCGTTGAGGCGCAGGCCCAAGATGTGGTTGACGGGATCGATGCGCAGGTACTCGATCCATCCACGCCCCAAGGTGTAGCCCAGGACATATAGGGCGAACAGGCGCCCTCGGGCCAAGGCGAATCTCCGACCCGCCCAGATGAGGATGAAGAACAGGCCAAGATTCCACAGGCTCTCGTAGAGAAACGTGGGGTGGAAGGTGCTGAACCCGGCATACGCCTCAGGACGATTCTCGGGGTCGATACTCAGCGCCCACGGAAGGTCGGTGGGTCGTCCGAAGAGTTCCTGGTTGAACCAGTTGCCCCATCGACCGACCGCCTGGGCCAAGGCAAGCCCTGGAGCCACGATGTCTGCGAGCTCCCGCAGGCTGATGCGTTGTCGGCGCACCGAAAAGTATGCCCCCAGCGCTCCGAGGGCGACGCCGCCCCAGATCCCGAGACCGCCCTCCCAGATGGCGAACNCCCGCCAGGGGTTTCGCCCCTCAGTGAAGTACAGCTGTGGATCCGTCACGACGTGATAAATGCGCGCGCCTACGACACCGAAAGGCACCGCCCACATCGCGACATCGACGATCAGCCCTGGGGGCCAGCCCCGGTTGGTGGCGCGGCGTTCGGAGATCCAGATCGCCAGAACGATCCCCGCGATGATGCAGAGTGCATATGCCCGCACGGGCAAGGGACCGAGATACCAGATTCCCTGCGCCGGGCTAGGGATGGCGAAGACGGGCATCAGGGCCTCCTTGCGCCGAATGGAAACATCCGCCAAGCACAGGCCATCAACGTGCCCACTGAAGGATGGCGACGATCACCAAGGCGAGCACAACAGCGACGGCGTAGAGGGCAACGACACGGCCCCGCGACGCCCTGCCCACCGTCCCGTCTGCGGACGATTCGGCGGTTCGAGGATCTGGGGTTGGCACGCGGCACCTCCGGTGGGCGAATCTGGAACTCCTACTATGTCATATAGTAGATGCTCCCACCCTCGCCTACCCCAGCAGGACCGGGCAGTAGTCCATCATCAACGCGCTGAACGCTGGAGCGAACGCGATGAGCACCGGCAGAACCACCGCTGCTGCGAGGCAACCGACCACACAATTCCTTTGACGCGCCGAAACTGGGGCCGCGGGTGCAAGAAGCCGCTCGATCCGCAGCAGCGCCGTCCCCCCTGAGGCGCTGAGGGCACCAGCCGGCCGAGCGGCACCCGCCAGCATGATCAACGCTGACGCCAGGCTTGTCCGCTTGTCCTGGGCGGCCGCGTCGTCGGCGTGCATCTCAGACAATTCCGCGATCTGATCCCGAGCCATGTCGAAGCCAAGGCGACTCCGGAAACACGTGGCCAATGACCCCGCGACCAAGAGGGCAAGATGATGCCGCGCTCGAATGTGAGCTCGCTCATGCGCCAAGACCTGGCCGAGCTCCTCAGACGAGAGGGCATCGATCGCGGCACGAGTCACCACGATCTGGCGTCGGCGCCCCGGAAGGCAATAGACAGCCGCAGACTCGTGCTCGACGACCACGACGTTGGGCTCCCCATGGGGCTGCGACACGAGAGATAGCAAATCGTGCTGGCGAGCACGATCACTACGAACGGACATGAGGTCTCGTCCGAGTACCACAGCAAACCGGGCTATCAGGCCAGCGGCAATGAGGCCTCCGGCCAGAGCTACGGCGGCCCCGCCCGGGGTCGCGTAGTGGTCGCGGAGAGCCGCACTGCACGCATGGNAGAAGTCCGCCNCCCCCTGGCTCGCGGGTATTTCAGGCNCCGCCAAGGAAAGACCCGCCAAGACCAACGAACCGAAGATCGAGCCCGTCAACGCCTGCCAGGCCAAAATCCCTAGCGCCGGCGATTGCACTGTCCACGTGGCCTTCATCAGATAGCGCGGTCCGGCGCTGGCCAGTACCAGCGCCAGCACGACCAGCACCAGCGGTGCCGTCACCGGGTGCCTCGCCTACCGGTGGAGTCCTCGATCTTGGTCAATGCGCCGCGCAACTCGGCGATCTCATCCTCGGACATCTGCTCCACGAACCGCAGAAGCGCACCGCCCCGGTTGGAGGTGCGGGCGAGCACCTGCTCCATCAGCTCGGCGGTGTGCGATTCGCGCGAGCGCGTCGGTCGATACACATAGGCTCGACCATTCTTCTCACGCATGACCATGCCCTTGCGATGCAGGTTGTCCAAGACCGTCATGACGGTTGTGTAGGCGATCTGTCGGTCCTGTTGCATGTCCTCGAGCACCTCGCGCACCGGCGCGGGGCGGTCCCAGCGCCATAGCCGCTCCATCACTGCGGCCTCCAACTGACCCAGCTGAGCCACCTCAACACCTCGTTCTTCTGGGGTTCATGCCACACGTCAATACTAGGGGACCTAGTATGCCTGGCAGGATGTCCCTGCTGAAAGGTTCTCATGTCTTTGCTTTTTACGTCCAATGTCGAGAACCGAGCACTGAAGGGTCTCGTCTCATGAGGCGTCGCGCGGCACTCGCCGTTTGCCAGCGCAGTTGCATCCGTACTCGTGACTGGATGCAGCGGTAGCGAGAACTCGGCTGCGGCCGGGACGATCGATGTCTCCCATATCCACGGCCTGGCCATGGACCCCTCGGATCCCGAGCGGGTGCTCATCGCCACGCATGCGGGTCTGGTCGCCTACGGCGACGGAGCCTTGTCGAAGGTGGGCGAGCTGAGCACGGACCTGATGGGCTTCTCGATCGGGCCGGACGGCCAGTTCTTCGCGAGCGGACATCCGGGGCAACGGGGAGGACGGGCCCAACGCGTTGGGGCTGATCGAGTCAGGTGACGGCGGCGAGACGTGGGACTCCGTCTCCTTGTCGGGAGAGGCCGACTTCCACGCTCTGTCGTCTGGTCCGGCGGTGTGGCCGGCTTCGACGGAGCCGTTGGCGCCCTGCGGATCAGCGTCGACGGCGGCGCGACGTGGAGTGAGGGAGCAGCCGATGTCGCACCGTTCGCCCTGGCGGCCGAAGAGTCGGCGATGGTGGCGACGACCGAGAACGGGCTCCAGGTGAGCCGAGACGGCGGGTACTCCTTCACGGCTGCCCCTGGGGCTCCGCTCCTCCAGTTGGTGGACTTCACGTCCGGTGAAGGGGTGGTCGGCCTCGACCCCTCGGGCGGTTCCTACCGCAGCGTGGACCTCGCCGACTGGCAACGTCTTGGCAGCGTGGACGCCGGCCAGGTGCAGGCTCTTACGGCAGGGGTCGACGACGACGTGTGGGTGGCGACCACCGAGGGGCTCCAGCGGAGCACGGACGCGGGCGCGACCTTCAGCACCGCGCTGGCTTGGTGAGCTGAGCTCCGAGATCAGCAGCTCGGACGGCCCGGTGCTCACCCGACGAGGGCGAGCACTGGGCCGGCTACCACTCCGAGCGCAACCGCAGCGACGGCGCACACCGCGGCCACCGGAGCGGCAGCCAGGCATGGGGCGGTGAGCGCGGATGAATCGTCGTTCCCCCGCGGCTCCGCATAGTCAGGAGAAGACAGACATGCAGCAAGCCAACGCAGGTAGTAGGCCAGGCTCAGCACGGTGTTGAGCGCGACAAGCACGGCGAGCCACTGAAGGTCTGCCTCCCAGGTGACGGTGATCGTCAGGAGCTTGGCGACGAACACTGCGGTCGGCGGGGTTCCGACGAGACCGAGCAGTCCGACACCGAGCGAGGCCACGAGCACCGGTCGCCGTCGGGCCAGTCCACGCCATTGGTTGATGCTGAGGCGGTCGGGTTCGGCAGCCAGCACGGCAAAGCAGGCGAGATTGGTGACGGCGTACCCGGCCACGAACAGCATGAGCGTGGGCAGCGCCTGGTCGGTCCTGGTGACGCTGGCGGCGACGGCGAGCAGGTAGCCGACCTGGCTGATGGTCGACCAGGCCAGCAGGCGTCGTACGTCTTCCTGGGTGAGGGCGGCCAGGTTGCCGACGGTCATGCTCACCGCGGCAAGGCCGGCCACGAGCAGGACCCAGTGGTTCTCGGAGGGAAGGTGGTCGAGCAGCCTCGCTAGGGCCAGCACTGCGCCGAGCTTGGGCACGGTGGTCAGGAAGGCGGCGCTGGTGATCCAGGAGCCCTGCACGGCGTCGGGCACCCAGAAGTGCGCGGGCACGGCACCAGCCTTGAAGAGCAGGCCAGTGAGGAGCAGCACGACCCCGGCCACCGCTGCCGCCGACGGCGCGGCCGAAAGCTCGTCGTCGAGGTCGCTGTAGGCGGTGCTGCCGATCAGTCCGAAGAGCACGCTCGCTCCGAGCATCAGCAGGATGCCGGAGAGGGCTCCGACCAGGTAGGTCTTCAGCGCGGCCTCGGGTGCCGCCTTGCCGGCGGACAACCCGACCAACCCGTAGAGGGGGATGCTGGCGAGCAGGAACGCCACGACGAGCACGGCTAGGTCGGTGGCGGCACCGAGCAGGAGCACCCCGTCGGCGCCCAGCAGGAGCAGGACGTAGACCTCGCTCTCCCGGGGGTGGTTCGCGATCTCACCGCGCGCCAGGACCAGGAGGATTACCAACGCCAGCGTGATCACGAGGCGCAGGACGCCGGTGGCCTCGTCGATGGCGATAGTGCCCGAGAAGGCCGACGTGGGCCCGTCCATGAGCCCCACCACCGCGAACCCGGCCCCTATGAGAGACGCGAGTGCGGCGACCGCTCCCACGCGGTGCTGGCGGCCACGCGGAGTCCAGGAGCCCAGGAGCAGGCAGACCACCGCCCCGACGAGCAGGGTCAGCTCGGGCAGCACTGCCAAGACGTCGGCGCCCATCGAAGTCACCGGTGCGTCACCGACCGACCAGTGCCGCGACGCTCTGGGCAGCGGGCTCGATGACATCGAGCAAGAAGCTCGGGGCGAGGCCGATCAGCACCGAGAGCGCGAGGAGCCCTGCGACGGGCACCCACTCCCGGGTCCGGACGTCGGTGAAGTCCGAGGACAGTCCCTCGACAGGACCCGTCAGCAGGCTCTGGACGGCGCGCAGCATCACGGCGGTCATCAGCAGGATCCCGAGGAGTGCGACGGCGACGGCGGGAGCGGTGGCGATGCTGCCGGCGAAGATCTGCAGCTCGGCGACGAAGCCGGACAAGCCCGGCAGCCCGAGAGACCCCAAGGCTGCGAGGACGAAGAGGGTGGCGAATCGCGGCGCCCTGGTCGCCAGGCCGCCGTACCGATCGAGCCCGTAGTCCTGGTGCCGAGCCCAGACGACCCCCGCGATCAGGAACAGTGCCCCGGTCAACAAGCCGTGGCTCACCATCTGCGTCACGGCACCGCTGATCGCCGTACGGCGCGCCTCGTCGGTGGCGGCCGAGCCGTCACCGAGAAGTCCCGCGGCGCCGAGACCGATCAGGATGTAGCCCATGTGATTGACCGAGGTGTAGGCGATCATCCGCTTGAGGTCGGTCTGCGCCAACGCCACCAGTGCTCCCCACAGGACCGACACGATGCCGACGACGATCAGCACCGGAGCCCAGTCGCGCCAGGCATCCGGGAACATCGTCATCGCGATGCGTACGAAGCCGTAGGTGCCCAGCTTGAGCATGACGCCGGCGAGCACGACCGAGCCGATCGCCGGGGCGTCGGTGTGCGCAGGCGGGAGCCACGTGTGGAAGGGCACGGTCGGTGTCTTCACCGCCAACCCGAGCAGCACCGCGCCCAGGACGAGCACCCCGGTGGCGCCCGAGCCCTGCAGCGGCGGGTCTGCGGCGAGGGCGACCATGTCGAACGTATGGGGGTCGGAGGCGACGTAGAGGCCCACGAAGCCGAGCAGCAGGGCCAGGGAGCCGAGGAAGGTGTAGAGGAAGAACATCAGCGCCGAACGTCGTCGTTCGCCGTGGCCCCAGCCGTTGATCGACAGGTACATCCCGACGATAGAGAGGTCGAAGAAGACGAAGAACAGCACCAGGTCCGCGGAGGCGAACACCCCCAAGCACGTCGTCTGCAGGGCCAGGAACAGCGCAGCCTGCAGCCGCGGGCGCTGCCTCTCGGCGAGGGCGAAGACCGCGCAGGCGGCGAAGATCACGCAAGTCATCGCCACCAGCGGCAGCGACAATCCGTCCAGGCCGACGTGGTAGCTAGCGCCGATGCCGGGGATCCATGACCGCTGCTGCTCGTAGGCGAGCGCGCCGGTGCCGGGGCTGTCGTAACCGACCCACATCACCACGACCAGCACAGTCTCCAGGGCCGTCACGCCGACGAAGCACCAGCGGGCCCAACGATCGGATACCCCGGGCAGCAACAACAGCGCAGCCGCTACGACGGGAAGGAACACCAGCAAGGACAACATCGGTTCAGGTCACCTCGGACTTCCGACAAGCAGGATCACGGTCAGCACGACCGCGGTGAGCAGGACGCCGGCGACGAGCTGCAGGTAGTAGACATGGAGCTGGCCGGAGGCGGACGAGCGTCGCACCAGCCGGCCCGCGCGGCGGGCTCCCAGGGCCACTCCGGACACGGTGGCCGACAGGCCCGCGTCACCGCGAGCGGTCGTGTGCGCCGCCTGCAGCGTCCCGGTGGAGAACCGGTCGACGCCGCGCGCCAGGAACCCGTCGTCGAGCCGAGCCGTGGCCGCGGCCAGTCGGAGGGCAACCGCCGCCGCGAGGTCGACTCCTCGCGCCAGCACCCGGTCGTCGAGACGGGCAGCGGCGTCCGCGGCCCTCAACACGGGTCGGACCACCATCGCGGCGACCAGCGCCTCCAGGCCTAGCCACGAATGGAGCCAGCTCACCAGGCGTGCGCCGACGCCCCGCTGACGACCATCTGCCCGAGAAGGTCTCCGGACCAGCGATGCCACCAGCGCCCCCACGACGACGACCACCGCCGTGGAGGCGGCCAGCTCCCACGCCGCAGGTGCAAGCGGAGCGTCGCCGGGAAGGGACTCGAGCACCGGCGGCCAGGCGAGCAGCCCCAGCGCGACAGCTCCGAGGCCTAGCGGCACTAGCGCGAACGTCGCCCGCGGTGAAACCGTGCGGGTGCCCGGCTCCTCCTCGTCGAGGTGGGGTGCCACGTCGGGCTGGTGACTCACCAGGATCACCAACGCCTTGACCGCGTACCCGGCCGCCATCGCCGATCCGAGAAGTCCAACGACGTACAGCGCCAGCGAGTGCTCGAGGGATCCCGCCAGTACGGCGTCCTTGGTCGCCCACAGCGCGAGCGGTGGCATCCCCGCCAGCGACAGCAGAGCAACGGCGGCCAACAGGCCGAGCGCGGGCCAGCGGCGAGCCGCGCCGGTCAGGGTCGAGAGTCGTTTGCTACCGAGCGCCTCCAACCAGGCGCCGGCCGCCAGGAAGAGCAGCGCTTTCACCGCCGCGTGCGCGACCAGGTGTGCCGTGCCGGCGGAGGTCGCGCCGACGCCAGCTGCGAGGACGACGAAACCCAGCTGGGCGGCGGTGGAGGCGGCCAGCAGCTGCTTGAGATCCGTCTGGGCGAGGGCGACGGCTCCCAGGACCACCGCTGTTGCCGCACCGGTCCAAGCCGCGGCGTCGTCGGCCCAGCCCGTCGCTGCGAGCAATGGCGATACCTGCAGCAGCAGGTAGCCTCCCAGGGCGACCATGGCGGCGGAGTGCAGCAGCGAAGAGACCGGGCTCGGGCCGTCCATGGCGCGCGCGAGCCAGAACGAGAAGGGCAGCTGGGCGGCCTTGCCGAGCGCTGCCACCAGGATCCCGGCGGCAGCCACGTCTCGCCATCCACCTTCGATGCTCGCAAGTGATGAGAGCGAGAGGTCCGTGCCGCCTGCCAGTGCCGCTGCCGTTGCCAGGTAGAGCCCCAGGTCCGCGGCCCGGGTCGTCAGGAACGCCGTCGCACCCGAGCCCACTCGGCGCCGGTCGGGATAGCGATAACCGATGAGCGCGTAGGAGGCCGCCCCCATCACCTCCCACCCCAACAACAACGTGGGCAGGCTGGTCGCCAGCACCGTCAACGCTGCCGCGGCGGTGAAGAGCAGCATCAGCCCCGTGAATCGCGCCTCGCGGGTCTCGGTTGTCGCCGTCGCCGCGAGAAGCACGAGGGCCGCCACCGCAAGGATCACGGGCAGGATGACCGCCGCCGGTCCGGAGGTGGTCACACCCAGCTCGGCACCGAGCATGAAGTCCGTCGAGGCGGTGGCCCCTCCGACAGCAGGAACCACCGACGCCACCGCTGCAAGACCGACGGTGACTGCCCCGACCCATCCGGCCGTCGCCGCGACCAGGCGCGTGCGCACCAGGATCAGCAGAGCACCCACGAGCGCCGGCCCGATCACGATCGCGGGCAGGAGCACAGTTCCCAACGAAACCCCGGCGCTCACTCGTGGAGCTCCGTGGCCATGTCGGTCATGTCGGAGCCCGCACGGCGGTGCAGCAAGGTGGCGATCGCGAAGCCCGTCGCCATCTCCACCGTCATCGCGGCCAGGACGACGAGCAGGAGCACCTGACCGGACGGATCCGGTGAGAGGAACCACCAGAAGCCACCCAGCGCGAGCAGGACTCCAGCGATCATCAGTTCCAGGCCCATCATCACCATCACGACAACCTGTTGCGACAACGCGCCATAGAGCCCGACAGACACCAGCGCGGCGGCGACGAGCAGCACCGTCTCGAGAGTCACCGGACCTCCTGAGGAGGGTCCGCTGCGGGCTGGTCGAGGTCGTCGCCGAAGCGGTCGTAGCGAGTGCGGGCCGAGGACAGCACGACCCCGACAACGATGGTCGCGACCATGACGGGGCCGACGATCATCATCACCAGCATGTGACTCTCCATGATCGCGCGCCCGAGCGCGTCGGTCACGTCAGGCGACGGCGCTCCCCGCCGGGTCGGCCACGGCACCAGCACCGCCCCGGAACCGAGCACCACGAACGTCGTGACGGCCGCACCGATCGCCCACCGGTGGGAATGCACCATGCTCATCGGCATCAGCGCCGGATTCATCCCCATGAACATGACCATGTAGACGGCCATCACCGCCATCTCCATCACCATCATCAGCACCACGATCACCCCGAGGTAGGACTGCTGCATCAACAACAGCGCCCCACCCGTCGCCACGAACGACAACGCCAACGCATACGTCGCCCGCGCCATCGAGTCGACGACGAAGACCAGCACACCGAAGCCGACAGCGACCGCCGCGCAGACCCAGAACGCGATGTCGACCAGCACCCCTGACGTCTCCACCATCACCTCACCACCACGACTGCGACCACCAGGTCCTGCAGCACCACCAGCGGCAGCACCACGACCCACCCGATCTCGAGCAGCCGTGGCACGCGCAGCACCGGCAGCCGACCCGCGAGGTAGGCCAGGCTCGCAGTCAGCACGAGCGCCTTCACCACGACCCACACCGGATCAGGAAGCCACGGCCCCGAACCGCCCCCGAGGAACAGCGGAACGGCCACGGCGGCCCCGGCACCCAGCAGGGCATGTCGTCCCACACGCACGACCAGCAGGTCCGGCCCCGACAGCTCCGCCAGAACGCCGCCGGAGGTCTCCTGCCCGGCCGGGGCCGACAGCGGGCCTTGGACCGCGAACCCGAGGACCCCGAGGAGGTAGGCGGCGAACGCGGCCGGCATCCACACGGCGTACCAGAGGCCCTCCTGCGAGCCCGCGATCACGGCGAGGTCAAGACTGGACGCGGCCATCGCCGGAGCCACCAGCGCGAACATGAGCGGAAGCTCGTAACCAAGCGCTAGGGCCAAGAACCGGTAACCGCCCACGAGCCCGGCCACCGAGTTGGCGCCCCAACCCAGGAGCCAGACGAGCGCCCACACCAGCACGTCCAGGGTGTTGGCCCACACGACGCCCAGCGAGGTCGGCACAAGCGCCTCCTCGCCCCAAGGCACCAGAGCACCCAGGAGCAGCGCCACCGGGAGCAGCCCCCAGCCCCCCAGGCGCCATAAGGCGACATCGGCCGAGACCGTCGTACGCCGTCGCTGCCGCAACAGCCGACATACCTCCAGGAGCGGGTCCCCCAGCGCCATCGCGGCTGGACGCCCGGCGCCGACGGCAAGAGCAGCGCTCGAGGCCCACGCGAGGGCGAGGACGGCCGTGGCGATCCCGGCCGCCACCAGCACGCCCTGCAGCAGCTCAGTCACGGGCAGCCGCCTCGTGCTCGTCGGTCGCCAGGAGGGGCGAGTGCGAGGCAATCAGGAGTCGTACGTCGGCGAGGTCACGCCCGCGGACGAGCTCACCGACCCGCAGGGTGGGCCGCGGCGCATGGTCGGCTTCGGACGTGAGGTCGAGAAGGGTGGTGGCGACCGAGTCGGGCACGACCGACCACGCGGCCAACCGCGCCACCCGGGTCCGCAACCTCGCCGCGCTTCCGGTCGGCACCTCGACCTCGTCGATCATCGCCGCGCGGATCCCGCGGGCGGCGTGCGCACCGCGCTCGTCGCCCGCCAACGACAGGGTGGTGGCGACGGCGTCCCACGCCGCTACCTGGAAGGGACGGTCCTGCTCCCGCGACCCCCAGCGTCGCGCACTGGCGTCGCCGACGACGTCGCCGTGGAGGGTGAGCCGCAACTCGAGCCCTCCCGGCCACCGATCGAGCAGAGGACCCAACGGATGGGTCAGCACGTCCATCTCGAGACCGTCGCGATCGTCAGCGCCCTCGGCGAGGGCGATCCCTCCGGGTGCCATCTCCATGTCGCCGTGGTCCATGTCGCCGTGGTCCATGTCGCCGTGGTCCATGTCGCCGTGGTCCATGTCGCC
>NZZG01000184.1 GCA_002698575.1 Pimelobacter sp.
ACGTCCACCGCGCAACCAACGTCACCCACCCTGTGGACAGGGACACGGTCATCGGCCCATCCCTGCGTAAAGTGATGGAGCACGTGGCAGCCCGCTCGCCGGAAGCTACCAACCAGCACCGCCTGTCCACGGCATCCTGGTTGATTGCCCGCGCGAAGGCCCTCGCCACCGCCAATTCCCAAATCGTCGCGAACACTTCCAAAACGGTGAACACCCTACTCGACCGGCCCTCCGGCCAGGTCCACGTCGCCCTCGACGACGAAGCCCACCAGGCCGCTGACCGTGCTCGTGCGGTGCTCCTCGCCCGGCTCCCACACGGCCGCCTGCCCGGGAGCGAGCCTCACCTCGACCCCGTCGGAGCCCGCGACCAGGGCGTCCCCGCTGACGACCACCAGGAGCTGACGTCCCGCAGCGGGGTGCCGCCCGACGACTCCGCCGGCCTCGAGCCGCACCACCACGAGGTGGGCCTCGGCCGTCAGGCCGAGCGCTCCCACGTCGAAGCCCTTGCTGCCGTGCGCCTCCACCCGGCGCCGCGGCACCGAGGCCAGGTCGAGGACCCTCATCGGTCGACCCGGGGGAGGCGGGAGAGCAGCGGTGCGACGCGGCTGCTGAAGAACAGCTGGGGGGTGCCGTCGGGCAGGGTGGAGAAGGTGAAGGGCGTCCAGGGCTCGCTGTCCTGCGACCGCGCGACGTAGCGGTCACCCGAGGCGTCACAGGGCAGGAGCCGCACCGTCTCCGGGGCGCCCAGCGCGAAGTCGCCCGTGGGCTGGATGTGAACGCTCAGCCCGGCGGCGTCCGCGCGCACGTCGAGACGTACCGCGCGGCGCTCGTAGACCCCGACGTGGCGGGTCGGGTCGTGGGGCACCGCACCCGGGTCCGGGGCCGGTCGCGACGGGACCGTGACGCCGGTCAGGTCGGCCACCACCTGCGGAACCACGGTGTCGTGCACGGCGTTGACCGCGTCGCTGTTGGTGAGCACGCACACGACGAGGTCCAGCCCCGGTACGACGTGAAGCTGCGCGGTCTGGCCGTTGGTGCCGCCGCTGTGACCGAGGACCCGGTGCCCCGCCCAGGTGCCCAGTCTCCAGGCCAGGCCGACCGCGTCGACGTCGTCCCCGTCGGGGACCTCGAGGAGCGGGTCGGTCATCCTCTCCAGGTGCGGTGGGACGTCCTCGCCCAGCCACCGGCGACCGAAGGCCAGCAGGGCCGCCGCCGTGGTGGTCACCAGCCCCGCGGCGCCGAGGGAGCGCGGCATGCCCCAGGGCTCCACGACCTCGCCGTCACGGTGGCCCGCCGCGGCACGCCGCACGATGGCCTCCTCCGGCAGGGTGCACACGTCGGGCAGGTCCCACGGCTCGACGAGCCGACGCCGCAGGGACTCCTCCCAGGTGGTCCCGTCCAGGACCTCGATGATCCGTCCCAGCAGCACGAACCCGGTGTTGCAGTAGGAGTAGGCCTGGCCGGGCGCGTGCACGACGGCAACGTCGTGCAGTCCCGCGACGTAGCGCTCCACCGCATCATCGCCTCGCCCGGTGTCGGTGAAGACATCGCCGTCCAGGCCGCTGCTGTGGGTGAGCAGGTGACGCACGGTGACCTGCTCGGCGAGGTCATCGGCTCCCAGTCGGACACCGGGCAGGAGGTCGGACACCGTGCTGTCCAGGGACAGTCGCCCCTCCTCGACGAGCTGGGCGAGGATCGTGGCCGTCCAGGTCTTGGTGATCGAGCCGATCTGGAAGACGGACTCCCCGGTGGTCCGGACACCCGTGCGCGTGTTGAGCACGCCGTACGGGACCACGGTGCGGCTCCCGCGGTGCCACACGCCCAGCACGGCTCCCGGAGTCCCCGAGCGCTCGCAGGCCGAGGCGAGCAACCGGTCCCACGACCCGGCAGCGGGCACCTCAGGACTCCGTGGGGGCCGGCGCGTAGTCAGGGTCGGCGCCAGGGGCGTCCGGCGAGGCACCCGAGCCGGCCTGGGCCTGGGAGGACCAGTTCTCCAGCTCGGTCATCACCGAGGCGTGCTTGTCGACGCAGATGACGAGCAGGTCGCCCCGGTTGGCCCGCGACATGGCGTGCTGGACCGCCTCGATCTCGTCGAGGACCTCCTCGACCTGCTTGCACCGCGAGCCGGCCGCCATCGCCGTACGGACGCCCTCGGTGACCAGCGCGGACACCTCACCCCGCGCGCGACCCCGCAGGGCGGCGTCCTCACGGACCACCACGACGTCGAAGTGCTGGGCCGCGATCTCGCCGAGCTCGCGCATGTCCTGGTCGCGGCGGTCCCCGGCGGTGGCGATCACGCCGATCCGCGAGGGTCGGGCGAGCTCGTGCGACGACTCCAACGAGTCGCCCACCCGGTCGACGAAGTCGCCCAGCATCCGCATGCCGGGGGCGTTGTGGCAGTAGTCGACGATCACGTTGACGCCGTTGACCTCGACCTCGTTGAGGCGACCCGGCGAGAGGTAGTAGCTCGTCGAGAAGGTCCGCAGGCCCTGACGGATGTCGTGCAGCGGGGCGCCGGCTGCGAACGCCGCCGCGGCGGCGGCCAGCGAGTTCTGCACGTTCATCCGGGCTTTGCCGCCGAAGGTGGCCGGCAGCAGGTGCGTCCAGGCCAGCTGCATCTCGCGGGGACCGTGCTTGACGACGATCATCTCGCCGCGCTCGCTGGGGTTGAGCACCAACGCCTTGCCGCCGCGGCGGCAGTGCGCATCGATCATGTCGCGGGTCTCGGAGCCCGGCTCGTCCATCGAGAACCACACGACCTGGCCCGAGCAGCGGCGCCGCATCTCGCGCACCAGCGGGTCGTCGGCGTTGAGGACGGCATGGCCGTCGCGCGGGACGGCCTCGACCAGCACGGCCTTGACGTCGGCGAGCTGCTCGACGGTGTCGATGCCGCGCATGCCGAGGTGGTCGGGCTGGACGTTGAGCACGACCGCCACGTCGTTGCGCTCGTAGCCCAGTCCCTCGCGCAGGATGCCGCCACGGGCGACCTCGAAGACCGCGAAGTCCACGCGCGGGTTCTGCAGGACCATCCAGGCCGAGCGGGGGCCGCTGGCGTCCGAGCGGATCAGGAGCCGTTCGTCGATGACGACCCCGTCGGTCGAGGTCATCCCCACCTTGCGACCCATGCCCTTGAAGACGTGGCTGATCATCCGCGACGTGGTGGTCTTGCCGTTGGTGCCGGTCACCGCCACGATCGGGATCCGCGACGTGGCCCCGGGCGGGAACAGCATGTCCACCACCGGCTTGGCGATGAACTGCGGCTCACCGATGGTGGGGTGGGTGTGCATCCGGAAACCGGGCGCCGCGTTGATCTCGCAGATGGCCCCACCCGTCTCGCGCACGGGCTCGGTGATGTCGGGGCAGATGAAGTCGATGCCGGCGATGTCGAGGCCGACCATCTGGGCGGCCTCCTCGGCGATCTCGACGTTCTCGGGGTGGGCCTCGAACGTGCGGTCGATGGAGATGCCGCCGGTCGACATGTTGCCGGTCAGGGCCAGCTTGACCACCTGCCCGTCGGGGGCGACGTCGGTCATCTCGAAACCCTGCTCGCGCACCAGGTCGACCGCGGCGTCGTCGACCTTGATCCGGGTCAGCACCTTCTCGTGCCCGACGCCGCGTCGCGGGTCGGCGTTGGCGGTGTCGACCAGCTGCTCGATGGTGGAGATGCCGTCGCCGGTCACCGAGGCCGGAACGCGCTCGGCGATCGCGGCCACGCGTCCGTCGATGATCAGGCAGCGGTAGTCCTTGCCGACGATCAGGGACTCGACGATGACCGACCCACGCCGTGACTGCTCCTGGGCGATGGGGAAGGCGGCGCGGACGTCGGCCTCGTCCTGCAGGTCCAGGCACACACCGCGGCCGTGGTTGCCGTCGAGGGGCTTGACGACCACGGGGTAGCCGATCCGGTCGGCGGCCCGCACCGCCTGGTCCTCGGTGCGCACCGTGTCCTGCTTGGGGACCGGCAGCCCGGCTGCCGCGAGGAGCCGGGTGGTCAGGTCCTTGTCCGAGGCGATGTCGACCGCGATCGCGGAGGTCTCCGACGTCATCGTCGCCCGGATCCGCTTGGCGTGGACCCCCTGACCGAGCTGCACCAGGGAGTACTGGTTGAGCCGGATCCACGGGATGTCCCGGGAGACCGCCTCGTCGAGGATCGCCTGCGTCGACGGGCCGAAGGCGGTGCGCTGGGCGCGCCGGATGAAGTCCTCGAGCTCGGTGTCCCAGTCGAAGCCGGGATCGGCCTCCACGAGGTGGTTGACGAGTCGTACGGCGAGCCGGGCGGCGGCGAGCCCGACCTGCTCGTCGATGTAGCCGAAGACCACGTTGTAGACCCCGGTGCTGCCCTTGACCCCGCGCGTCTTGCCACGGCGTACGTCGTGGCCAACGACCTGCTGCAGAGCCAGCGCACAGTGCTCGGCGACGTGACCCAGCCACGTGCCCTCGTTGAGCCGCTCGACGAACCCACCCCGCTTGCCGCGCGAGCAGGAGTGCTCCCGCAGCCCGGGCAGCATCGCCACGAGGTTGTCGGTGAACCCGGGAAGCGTGTTGGTGGGGTAGTCCTCCAACGACCCGAGGTCCACCACGAGGTGGATCGCTCGGTCGTAGGACCACACGTTCGCCCCGCGGTAGACGCGGGTCTCCACGATGCTCAGGTCCGGGGTAGGGCGTTCGGTCATGAGGTGACTCCGTCCTCGGAAGCGGCCAGGGGGTCGGGCGTGCGGCGGTTGCGGGCCAGCCTGCGACGCAGCGACTGGGGGGAGGCGTCGTCGGCGGCGATGTCGCGGGCCTGCTGGCGCAGGTCGCGTCCGGCGGCGGCGAGCTCGGCGGCGACGCTGGACTCGACCGCGGGGCGCGGTGGCACGAGCCTGCGCGTGGCCAGGTCGAAGGAGGAGCCCTCCGGGAGCACGTGCAGGACGACGTTGCTGGCCAGGAGCGGAGCCGACCGCGAGGCCTCGTAGGCGTTCGTCACGATGTTGGCGGGATCGAAGATCGTCACCGCACCCCTGCCGAGGACGGAGAGGATCTCGTGCTCGGACCCGTCGGCCTCGGTGACGTGCTCCACGACGGCCGCGGTGTCCTCGTCGACACCGATCCCGAGCAGCTGCGGCGACTGCGAGACGATCATCAGCAGACGCCCGTAGCGGTTGCGCTGGTCGAAGTGCTGGTCGATCACCGTGGACGGCAGCAGTCCCAGCCCGGCAGCCACCTGGGTCATCCGCTGCTTGGGCGTCGCCCCGGGGCCGCCGAAGGCGACCATGTGGCTCGACTGGATGCTGGCCCCCGCCGAGGTCCCGGCGACCACGGCGCCCCGCTCGTGCGCGGCCACGACGGCGTCGCCGAGCGGCGTGCCGGAGATGATGGCGGAGAGCTTGAGCTGGTTGCCCCCCGTCATGAAGATCCCCGTCGCGCTGTCGAGGACGCGGACCAGCTCGGGGTCCTGGGCGTCGGCTCGGGTCTCCGGTCGGACGGCGAGCACCTCGCCTGCTCCTTCACGCCGGAACAGCGCGTCGTAGACCTCCACGACCTCCGGTCCGAGCGCCGAGGCGGTCGGCACCACGACGATGCGGGCGTCGGCGCCACCGCTGGCGGCCACGAACTCGCGCAGGATCGCGCGACCGCGCAGCTTGTCCTCGGCGCCGCCGATGATCATGAGGGGCCCGGGAGACATGAGCACACCATAGGAGAGGAGCTCCGAAGCGCCCTCATAGGATGACGCCATGTCCACGCCCCGCACCCTGGTGGTGATGCGCCACGCCAAGGCCGAGCAGGCCGGTCCCACCGACTTCGAGCGGCCGTTGGCGCCACGGGGCCACGGTGACGCCGCCGCCGCCGGGGCCTGGCTGTCGGCGCGGGGCCTCGTGCCCGACCACGCCCTGGTCTCCGGCGCCCTGCGCACCCGGGAGACCTACGAGCACGTGGCCCGCGGGGCAGGACTCGCGTGGAGCGGTCTCGAGGCGTCCTACGACGAGGGTCTGTACGCCGCCGGCGTGGAGACCGCCCTGGACCTGGTGCGCCTCGTCGACGACGCCCACCGGCACGTCCTGCTGATCGGTCACAACCCCACGGTCGCCCACCTGGCGCAGCTGCTGGACGACGGTGACGGGGACGTCGAGGCGGCCACCGAGCTGGCGATGGGCTACCCGACGAGTGCGACCACCGTGTTCCGGTACGACGGCAGCTGGGCGCACCTGGCGCCCGGCGCGGCGCGCCTGACCGGCCATTTCGTGGGCCGCGGCTGAGCCTCGCCGACGACACCGCGCCGCCATGGGCACCGACGAGCCGGACCGGGTACCCGCCGTCACGTGGTGGGGCCACTCGACCACGAGCATCGAGCTGGGCGACGTCACCGTGGCCACGGACCCGTTGCTCACCGACCGTCTCTACCACCTGCGGCGCCACGCACCTGCGCCGCCGAGCCACGCGGCGCGCGCCGACGTGGTGCTGGTCTCGCACCTGCACCACGACCACCTGCACGTGCCGTCGCTCGACTCCTTCGGCGGCGCCGTGCCGGTCGTGGTGCCACGCGGTGCGCCGGACGTGGTCCGGTCGCTTCGCGGGCGGGTCCTCGTGGAGGTGGAACCGGGCGACCGGGTCGCCGTGGCGGGCCTCGACCTCGAGGTGCTCCCGGCCCACCACAGCGGGCGGCGCAGCACCTTCGAGCGCGGAGGAGGCGTGCCTGCGATCGGGTTCCGCTTCACCGACGGCCGCACCAGCTGCTGGTACCCGGGCGACACCGGACTGACCGGGATGACCGACATCTTCGACGCGTTGGAGCCCGTCGACCTCGCGGCCGTGCCGATCGGCGGCTGGGGCCCCTCGCTCGGTGACGAGCACCTCGACCCGGAGGAGGCGGTCGAGGCTCTCGCACGGGTGGGGGCCACCTGGGCGCTGGCCGTGCACTACGGGACGTTCTGGCCGCTGTGGCTCAAGCGGCTGCGACCCGGCAACCACCACCGGCTCTTCGTGACCCCGGCCCAGCGCTTCCAGCGGGCGATGGTGCAGCGTCGTCTGACGACCACCGCGCTGACCCCGGAGTTCGGTCAGCGAGTCGAGCTCACACCGGCGGGGAGGGCGTGACGAAACCGGCCTCGGCGTCGGCGGCCTCGATCTCCTCGCGGGAGATGCCGAGCAGGTAGAGGATGGTGTCGAGGTAGGGGACGTTGACGGCCGTGTCGGCCGCCTGCTGCACGACGGGACGGGCGTTGAACGCGATCCCGAGCCCGGCAGCGTTGAGCATGTCCAGGTCGTTGGCACCATCACCGATCGCGATGGTGGCGTCCCGGCTCACGCCGACCTTCTCGGCGAACTCGCGCAGCGCCTCCGCCTTCCCGGCCCGGTCGACGACGGCCCCGACGATCTCACCGGTGATCCGGCCGTCCACGATCTCGAGCTCGTTCGCCCGGGCGAAGTGGATGCCCAGGTCGGCGGCCAGCCGGTCCGTGATCTGGCTGAAGCCGCCGGAGACGATCGCGAAGCGGTAGCCGAGGCGGCGCAGGGTGCGCACCATCGTCCGGGCCCCGGGGGCGACGACGATGTCGGCGTAGACGCGGTCGAGCACCGCAGCGTCGAGACCGGCGAGCAACCGCACCCGTCGGCGCAACGACTCCTCGAAGTCGATCTCGCCGCGCATCGCCTGCTCGGTGATCCGCGCGACCTCGGGCTCGTGGCCGGCGTGGGCGGCCAACATCTCGATCACCTCGCCCTGGATCAGGGTCGAGTCGACGTCGAGGACGATCAGGCGCATCCCGCGACGCAGCATCGTGGCGGGCTGGACGGCGATGTCGATGCCCTGCTGGGCGGCCTCGGAGGCCAGCAGGGTGCGCAGCGTGTCGGGGTCGGAGCCGGACACGAAGAGGTCGATGGCCGTGACGGGGTAGCGGGCCATCCGCTCGATGCGGTCGATGTTGCCGCCCGTGTCGGCGATCCGGCCCGCGACGGCAGCCATCGCCGCGGCCCGCAGCGGGGTGCCGATGACGGTGACATGGGAACGGCCTTCGCGGCGGGCCCTGTTGTCGCCCGAGCCCCGCTCGATCTCGACGGTCATGTCCAGTGCCGCGGCGGTGGCCTCCACTGCTGTCGCGAGCTTCTTCCAGTCCCGCGGCGCGCTCACCAGGACTCCCAGGATGAGGCGGCGTCGGAGGATTATCTGCTCGAGGTCGATCACCTCGACCCCGGCGAGCGCCAGGGTGCTGAACATGGACGACGTCACCCCCGGCCGGTCCTTGCCGGTCAGGGTGATCAGCAGGGTCTCGGGACGCTGGGCACTCATCGCGAGCGAGGCTATCGCTGTCGGGGCGAGCCTCGCAGGCGTGGTCCATGCTGGCTGCCATGAGCGAACACGTGCACCACGCGATCGACTACGTGGAGATCAACGTCTCCGACCTGGCAGCCGCGAAGGCCTTCTACACCGAGGCCTTCGGCTGGCAGTTCACCGACTACGGGCCCGACTACGCCGGGATCCGCTGGGTCGAGGGCGACGGTGAGGTCGGGGGACTCAACGCCACGGGTGTCCCGTCCCGCGGCGGGCCGTTGGTCCTCCTGTGGTCCGCCGACCTCGATGCGAGCCTCGCGGCGGTCACCACCGCGGGGGGCGAGGTGGTCTCGGAGCCCTACGACTTCCCCGGCGGGCGACGTTTCCACTTCGTCGACCCGAGCGGCAACGAGCTCGGCGTGTGGGGAGCCTGAGGCGATCCGCCCGGTCACCGACGGCGCGGCGTGCCCACCTCACTCCGGCGGCCACCTCACTCCGGCGGCCAGCCCTCGGGCGAGCAGGCCGCCACCAGTGCCCGACGTCCGGCGCGGGCCAACGGGGTCAGGGCGCCTCGGCGCTGGTCGATCTCGTGCACCGACAGCGCCGAGCCGTCGTCCTCCAGCGCCAGGTCGGCGATCTCGAGCGCCTGCAGGGCGCGAGCAGCCAGGTCGACGCAGCGGGTCGGGACCCCCGGAGCGGCAACCAGCGACGGACGATGCCGGAGGTTCATCAACCGGTCGGCGATCTCCGGTCGCCAGCGGGCCACGTCGAGGTCCGCCAGCCGCTGGGCGGACGCGATGAGGGCCGAGCGCAGGTCGCGGTCGGCCTCGCCGACATCGGGCACCTGACGTCGCCGGGCCTCCAGGCGCGTCCACTCGACCGTCGGGCCCACCCGGGCCGGCACCAGCCCGGTCTCGCACCCGAGGACCACCACCGCCTCGCCGACGTCCAGGGCAGCATCGTTGAACTCCCTGGGCCCACCCAGCCCCACCAGGTCGCCCTCCGCAGGGAAGGAGGCTCCGAAGGCGGTGGCCCCGCGGGTGCGCAGGTCCGCGAGCGCCGAGAGCAGACCGCTCGGCTCCTCGGGTCCCAGGACCACGTGCGTGACGTCGCCGGCCAGGACGGCGTCGAGCAGGTCGTCCGGTCCGACGTGACCGCGCAACCACGAGGTGCCCCACCAGGCGAGCCGTCCGGCCAGCGGGAGCAGTCCCAGTGCGTTCATCGGGTCGTCGTTCACGTCGCCCGACGCTAGCCACCGGGTCCTAGCGGGTCCACGTGGGTCCTGGCGGGTCGCTGTGGGCGTCGGCGGGGACGTCGCCGCCGCTCGCTAGGGTGACGCCATGGCTGCGGTGCTGGAGTTCTCCGACGTCACGGTTCGCCGTGGCGACGCCGTGCTGCTCGATCGGATCACCTGGGTGGTGCGCGACGGCGAGCGCTGGGTCGTGCTCGGCCCCAACGGCGCCGGCAAGACCACGCTGCTGCAGGTGGCTGCTGCACAGCTGCACCCGAGCGCGGGTGCAGCGGGCGTGCTCGGCGAGCTCCTCGGAGCCGTCGACGTCTTCGAGCTGAGGCCGCGGATCGGGCTGACCAGTGCCGCCCTGGCGGAGCGGCTTCCCCGCCACGAGGTCGTGCGGGACGTCGTCATCTCGGCGGCCTACGGCGTGCTGGGCCGGTGGCGCGAGGAGTACGACCACTTGGACCACCGTCGGGCCGACGACCTGCTCATCGAGGTCGGAGTCCAGCACCTGGCGGAGCGGACGTTCGGCACCCTGAGCGAGGGTGAGCGCAAGCGCGTCCAGGTGGCGCGGGCCCTGATGACCGACCCCGAGCTTCTGCTCCTCGACGAGCCGGCCGCCGGCCTGGACCTCGGCGGCCGCGAGGACCTCGTCTCCACGCTCTCGACCCTGGCCTACGACCCCGACTCCCCGGCCACGGTGCTGGTCTCCCACCACGTCGAGGAGATCCCGCCGGGGTTCACCCACGCGCTGCTGCTGAGACAGGGTCGGGTCGTGGCGGAGGGACCGCTCGACGACGTGCTCACCGAGCGCACGCTCTCGGGCGCGTTCGGCATGCCGCTGGTGCTGTCGCGGGCCGAGGACGGACGCTACGCGGCACGGCGCCACGTCCGGCACCGCTGACCGGCACCCCGGACCCGGGTCGCTGACCCGGGCGCGGCACGGGTGCGCGGGTACAGTCGCCCCATGGACTGGCTCAGTGACAACCTGTGGAGCGCCTGGCTCGCGGCGGCGGTCCTGCTGGGGGTGGCCGAGATGTTCAGCCTGGACCTCATCCTGATGATGCTCGCCGTCGGTGCCGTCGCCGGCATGGTGCTGGCCCTGCTCGGCGCGCCGTTCGCCATCCAGGCCGTGGTCGCGGCCGGTGCCTCGGTCGGGATGCTGGCCCTGGTGCGACCCTCCGTCGCGCGTCGCCTGCACAGCGGGCCCACGCTCACCCAGGGTCACGACAAGCTCCTGGGTCAGCGCGGACTCGTGACCCAGGACATCAGCGGCCTGCAGGTCGGGCGCGTCAAGCTCGCGGGCGAGGTCTGGACCGCGGCGCCCTACGACGAGCACGTCTCGATCGCCGAGGGCGAGACCGTCGAGGTCCTCCAGATCCGAGGCGCCACCGCGTACGTGCACCCGGTCCCGCGTCTGGAGCCCTGACCGACGTGTGATCTGATCCCAGGTCCCGGCCGAGTCCCCCCGATGCCCGAGGCCCCACCCGTTCCGAACGAGGAGAATCATGGACGTCGCCCTCATCCTGCTGGCCCTGCTGCTCATCTTCGTGATCGTGCTGCTGGCCAAGACGGTACGGATCGTGCCCCAGGCGCGCGCCGGCATCGTCGAGCGGTTCGGCAAGTACCGGATCTCGCTGTCCGCCGGGCTCAACGTGGTGGTCCCGTTCATCGACAAGGTGCGCTACACCATCGACCTTCGCGAGCAGGTCGTCAGCTTCCCGCCGCAGCCGGTGATCACCCAGGACAACCTGGTGGTCTCGATCGACACGGTGATCTACTTCCAGGTCACCGACCCCGTGGCGGCGACCTACGAGATCGCCAACTACATCCAGGCCGTCGAGCAGCTCACCATGACCACCCTGCGCAACATCGTGGGCGGGATGGACCTGGAGGGCACCCTGACCAGCCGCGACGAGATCAACAACCGGTTGCGCGGGGTCCTCGACGAGGCGACCGGCAAGTGGGGGATCCGGGTCAACCGGGTGGAGCTCAAGGGGATCGACCCGCCGCCCTCCATCAAGGACTCGATGGAGAAGCAGATGCGTGCCGACCGGGACAAGCGGGCCCAGATCCTGACGGCCGAGGGTGGTCGCCAGGCGGCGATCCTGACGGCCGAGGGTGAGAAGCAGTCCTCCATCCTGTCCGCCGAGGGTGACCGGGAGGCGTTGATCCTGCGCGCCCAGGCGGATCGGGAGTCCTCGATCCTGCGCGCCCAGGGTGAGGGGCAGGCGATCCTCACGGTCTTCCAGGCCATCCACGACGGCAACCCGGACCAGTCGCTGCTGTCCTACCAGTACCTCCAGATGATGCCGAAGATCGCCGAGGGCAGTGCCAACAAGGTGTGGATCGTGCCGAGCGAGATCGGCAAGGCGCTCGAGGGCCTGGGCTCCACGATGAACGACCTCAAGGGCATCCCGGACAAGACCGACGGCGTCCGCCAGCGCGTCGACATGGGTTCGGCCGAGACTCCCGAGGTCGGCGGCCCGCAGGGCGACGCCGACCCGGAGCGACGACGTACCAGCGCCGCCGTGGAGCAGGCGATCGCCGAGGCCGCTGCCGCTGCCAACCCCAACGCCGGGGCGCCGTCGACCAGCCCGCCTGCGCAGGCCGACGTACCCGACCCGACCGTGGCGCCCGGAGAGGTCCCGCCGCAGGAGCCACCGGCTCCACCGCAGACCTGAGGTGTCGCTGTTCGAGGCGGTCGCGATCCTGCTCGCCGGGGTCGGGGCCGGGACGATCAACACCGTCGTGGGCTCCGGGACCCTGATCACCTTCCCGACGCTGCTGGCCTTCGGCGTGCCGCCGGTGACCGCCAACGTCTCCAACAACATCGGGCTGGTCCCGGGCTCGTTGACCGGCGCCTACGGCTACCGGCGAGAGCTCGTGGGGCAGCGCGGCCTGGTGCTGCGACTGCTGTCGGCCTCGGTGATCGGCGCGGTCGTGGGCGCCGTCCTGCTCCTCGTTCTGCCGGAGGGGGCCTTCGAGGCCGTCGTCCCCGTCCTGATCGGGCTGGGCGTGCTGCTGGTGCTGTTCCAGCCCCGGATCTCGCGCCGCGTCACCGCACGCGCGGTCCGCCGAGCGGAGGCGCCGCGAGACCGGGAGTCGGCGTGGGTGTGGCCCACGGTGCTGGGCACGGGTGTGTACGGCGGCTACTTCGGCGCTGCCCAGGGCGTGCTGCTCATGGGCGTCCTGGGCATCGGCGTCCCGCAGGACATCCAGCGCAACAACGCCGTCAAGAACGTCCTGGCAGGCTCGGTGAACCTGGTCGCCGGCGTCATCTTCGTGGTGGTCGCCGACGTCGACTGGGCGATCGTGGGGCTGATCGCCGTGGGCGCCACCCTCGGCGGACTCCTGGGGGCACGCCTCGGGCGACGACTCCCGCCGCTCGTGCTGCGCACGGTGATCGTGGTGGTGGGAGTCGTCGCCCTGACGACGTTCATCGTGAAGTGATCGTGCCGGACGGCGTGCGGGCCGGCACGAGGGCTCGGCCGGTCAGCCGACCTTGAGCACCTTGGTCCCGCCGGCGAAGTGGTCGTGCCAGCCCTGCCGGTTGACCGGGTCGTTGTTGATGGTGACCGCGATGTAGATCACGGCAGCCAACCCGCCGACCACGGCGAGGAACGGCCCGAGAACCGGGATGATGCTGATCAGGCCGATCGCCTGGAAGCCGCTGCGCATGATCGCCTGCTGCATCGTCGGGTGGCCGGTTCCGTCCGGGGCGACGACCTTCAGCTTCATGACCTGCTTGCCGAAGGTGGCGCCCTGCGTGGACTCGAGGTAGCCGTAGTACCCGAGGTAGACGGCCACCGAGACGACCTGNACCAGCAACGTCACGATCAGGATCTCCGCGACGGAGTTGGAGAAGCCGCTGTAGAAGATCGCGCCGAACACCGCCAGCAGCACGACGTAGACGACTGCGAAGCCGATGCCGTCGATCAGGCGTGCCAGGAAGCGGTCGAGCAGCTCAGCGGGCCGCGGGACGCCGGGCGGTCCCGGCGGCGGAGGAGGCCCTCCGTGGGGTCCCGGTGGGGGAGGCGGCGGAGGAGGGGGNGGTGGAGTTTCGCTCATGTCGCCCAGCCTCGTGCACCGGAGCCGCCACGGCAATGCCCCACGCGGGCCTGCCGCGCGGGGATGTGCCCGGGGGGTCGGGACCCGGCTCAGGCGTCGGCGAGTGCCTTCTTCTCGGCCTTGGTGAGCTTGACCTTCTTCTTCACCCGCAGGCCGAGCAGTCCGGACAGGACGGCGCCGGCCGCGACGCCGGCGAAGGCGAGCCCGATGTTGCGCGGCATCAGCTCCTTCTCCACCGCCTGGTAGGCGGTCGCGGCATCCGCGGCGTCGACCGCCATGCCGATCAGCACCAGGCTGCTGCGCGCGCCACCGCCGGCGAGCAGGGTGGCGGCGCCCAGAGCGATCTCGCGCGACCCGAACCACTGGGTGAGCAGCGGGTTGGTCGTGGTGGTGCCCATCGTCGACTGCACGAGGTCGGGCTTGACCAGGGAGGCGATGCCGATGCCGATACGGCCGAGGGAGAGTCCCGTCACAGAGTTCATGCCCAGGACCCTACTGCCACCTTCGCTGTCGGACAGGCCGCGTGCCCGATGACTAGATGTGACTAGACCGAGGTGGTCACTCGGGTGGAATCGTGCCAAATCGGCCCTGTCCGCCTTCCGGACCCCTAGATTTCGTGTGTGCCCCCCCACACCGTGCCCCCCGACTCGTCCCGCGCGACCTCGTCGCGCAGCGCCGGCGAGGGTGCCGTCGCCGGTCAATGCCGACTGTGTGCTCCCTCCGAGTCGGTCATCTGGGAGGACCACGAGCTGCGCGTCCTGCTCGGCGGCCCCACGGGCCTGCCGTTCGCGGCCAGTGTCGTGCCGGTCGGCCACCTGGCCGCGGACGAGGTGGATGCCCGGTTGCAGCGGCGGATCCGCAAGACCCTCAAGACGATGGCCGCAGCGCTGCGCGACTACCCGGAGGTGGGCGACTTCGAGTTCCGCGACACCGGCCCGGCGACCCCGCACCTGCAGGTCCTGGCGATGGCGCGTCCCACCTCGGGCGAGCACGGTGACACCCCGGTGGCGTTCCTGCACGCGATGCTGCCCGAGGTCGACCCGGCGCTCATCAGCTCTCGGGGGCNGGCGGTCGCGGCCGCCCTCGGCGGGCGGCACTCCCCGTCGCGCCGCCCCGGCCGTGGCGGCTCGGGCTTCGGGCTGCGCCGCGTGGCCCCGTCCGGCGCCGGCGCCCTGCACGCAGGCTGACCGGGCCGAGCTCGGCCGTCAGGTGAGGTAGGCACCGCTCCAGCGCCCCAGCGCGTCGTACACGCGCTGCCGGGGCTCGGGACGCGACAGCACCAGGTCGTGCCGGGCGCCGTCGATGGCGACGTAGGTGACGTGCGGCCCGACCGACGTCGTCCAGCGGCGGATCTGGGGGACGTCGAGGACGATGTCGTGGGTGTGGGCGTCGTCGCTCATCTCCACCGTGTGCAGGGTCGCCGCCGAGCTGAGCACCAGGACGGGCGCGAGCACCGAGAGACCGGCGTGGAGCTCGGCGTGCCCACGTCGGATCGCGCGGAGCCAACCCAGGCGCACGGGGTAGGACTCCACGGGCTTCCACCTCAGGTCGTACTCCCAGTCACCACCGTGCTCGACGTGCAGGCTCCGGCCGTAGACCCCGCTGACGTCGCGGGGGATCTCGCGGTGGGGGTGGGCACGACCGAGGCGCTCGAGCAGTGCCCCGGCCACGCGGGTCCGCATCCACGGAGCCCCCTGGAGGTCGAACCAGGGTGAGTTGAGCACCATGCCGGCCAGCTGCGGTGGCTGCCGGGCATCGGCCCACAACGGCACCGTCAGGCCGCCCGTCGAGTGACCGCTCAGCACGACGTGGTCGTGGGCGTCACGGTGGACGATGCGCCACCAGGCCACGTCGAGGTCGGCGAAGTACTCGTGCAGGTCCGCGACGTACGTCGGGGTCTGGTGCGGGCGGATCGACCGACCGTACTTGCGCAGGTCGACGGCGTAGAAGTCGTAGCCTCGCTCGAGCCACCACGCGGCGTACTCGGTGTGGAAGAAGTAGTCGGCGAAGCCGTGCACGTGCAGCACGGCGCGGCCGGTGGGACGCGCCGCCCGCCGGCGCACCACGGTGACCACGACGGGACCCTCGTCGTCAGGGGGCAGCGTGATGGTCTCCGCCTCCCAGGGCTGGCCCAGGATGTCGGGGCTCTGCGCGTGACCCATGCCCAGCAGTCTCCCAGGGCGCGCGGGCGCCGCCACCNCGGGTCGCCGGCACAGCGGGTTACGGTTCGCCTGTGAGCTGGTTGGCCGAGTTGAGCACCTCCTGGCGCTCGGGCACGCAGCGCAGCCAGCTCGTCGCTGCCGGCGGACTGGCCGTCGGGGTGGCCGCATCGTTCGCCGTGTCCCTGGGCCGCTACGAGCTGTTCCCCCTTGCCGGCTACTTCCTGTGGCTGCTGCTGGGCATGCTGTTGCTCCGCTTCTGGCCGTTGGTCGGCCTGACGGGCGTGATCAGCGCTGCCGGTGTCGCGGCATGCCTGTCCCAGGAACCAGCCACGGACAGGAAGGTCGCGGGCCTGGTGATCCTGGCCCTGGCAGTGGCTCTCGTCCTCTACGTGGCCAGCCGACAACGCAGCGGGTTGCCGACACCGCTCAGCGAGGCGCTGCTCTCCGACCTGCGGGACCGGCTGGCCGCCCAGGGCAGGGTGCCCGACCTGCCTGACGGGTGGCACGCCCAGAGCGCGATGGTGGCGGCGTACGGCGTGGGCTACGCCGGCGACTTCATGGTCGCCGACCTCGACGAGGATGGGCAGCACCTCGAGCTGGTGCTCGTGGACGTGGTGGGCAAGGGCGTCACCGCGGCACCGTCCGCCCTGCTCCTCGCCGGGGCCCTCGGCGGACTCGTCGGTGCCATGCACGACCGCGACCTCTTCGACGCCGCCAACGACTTCCTGCTGCGCCAGCACGCGGACGAGACCTTCGCGACGGCCGTGCACCTGAGCCTGGACCTGGGCACCGGGGGCTACACGATCCTGAGCGCGGGACACCCGCCCGCCCTGCGGTGGTCCGCCGCGGACCGGGCGTGGGCGGTGGACAACTCCCGCGGCCTGGCGCTGGGCATCATGCCGGAGCCGGAGCTGCACGCCAGCTCGGGCATCCTGGCACCCGGCGACGCACTGATGTTCTACACCGACGGGGTCATCGAGACGCCCACGAACGACCTCGACAGTGGGATCGCCTGGCTGCAGGAGGTCGGGCGCGGGGCGTTCCTGCGCGGGGTGGACGGTGCGGCCGCCCGGATCGTGGGCAGGGTGGCGCGCGGCGACGACGACCGAGCGGTGCTCATCATCGCGCGCAGCTGACCACACCGACCGCACCCACCGCGCTCGACAGCGCCCCACCGCCCGCACCGCACCTCGTGGCGGTGGCGACGGTGAGGTCCACCCGGGAAGGCCCTCGACCCGGGTCCGGGCTCGGGCCCTGGCTCAGTGCTGGTAGGTGCCGTGCAGGATCGCGCGTCCTGCGGTCTTGAAGGCCAGGTTGAACGACACCACGGCCGGGGAGGCGTCCGCGTCCACGCCGAGGCTGTCCTGGGTCACCGCGTGCACGACGAAGTAGTAGCGGTGCACCTGGTCGCCCTCCGGCGGGGCAGCGCCCATGAAGGCGTGCCCGCCGCCGTCGTTGCGGCACATGAAGGCACTCCCGGGCAGCTCGGCTCCCTCGGCGCCGGCACCGGCATCGAGGGACGTCACGTCGGCGGGGAGGTCGACGAGCACCCAGTGCCAGAAGCCGCTGGGCGTCGGGGCGTCGGGGTCGAAGCAGGTCACCGTGTAGCTCTGGGCTCCCGGGAAGGCCTCCCACGAGAGCTGCGGGGAGGTGTTGCCCGCCGAGGCCACCTGGTCGTCCTTGAGGGGACGACCCTGCGTGACGTCGGCACTGGTGACGGTGAACGACGCAGCCGCGGGCAGCAGGTCGTAGGGATCGGGGCTGACGGGGCGTTCGAGAACCATGGTGCCGACGGTAGCGACCTCCCGGATGGGAGTCCTCACCCCGCAGACGGAATGATGCACCGGGTGGATGACGCATACGTGTACCCGACGGGACTGCTGCTGGCCGATCGGCGCGTGGTCGTGGTGGGCGGAGGGCACGTCGCGCAGCGTCGTGTGCCCCAGCTGATCGCGGCGCGAGCCCGGGTCGTGGTGGTGGCACCAGAGATCTCGCCGGCCATCGAAGGACTCGTCGGCGCGGGAGAGGCCTCCTGGGAGCGACGTGCGTTCGTCGCGAGCGACCTCGACGACACGTGGTACGTGATCGCGGCCACCGACGACCCGGACGTCAACCGACAGGTCTCCGAGGCCGCCGAGCAGCGCCGGATCTTCTGCGTCCGCTCCGACGACGCCGGCGCGGCGACGGCCTGGACGCCGGCCGTCGGCCGGGAGTCCGGGGTGACCGTGGCGGTCCTGGCCCAGGCGGATCCTCGACGGTCGGTCCGCGTGCGCGACCAGGTGCTCGAGGCCCTGCGCAACGGCGAGTTCACCTCGGTGCCGCAGCGCAGCACGGGACCCGGGGTGACCCTCGTGGGTGGCGGGCCCGGCGACCCCACGCTGATCTCGCTGGCGGGTCGCAACGCGCTGATGGGCGCCGACGTGGTCGTCGCCGACCGGCTGGCGCCGCGTGAGCTGCTGGGCGAGCTGCCCGCCGACGTCGAGCTGATCGACGTCGCCAAGCTGCCTCGTGGGCGCTCGGCCCAGCAGGAGGAGATCAACCGGATCATCGTGGAGCGCGCGCTGTCCGGCCAACGGGTCGTGCGGTTCAAGGGGGGCGACAACTTCGTCTTCGGCCGGGGCTACGAGGAGATCCTGGCCTGCCGCGCGGCCGGGGTGGAGGTGAGCGTGATCCCCGGTCTGACGAGCCCCGTGGCCGTGCCCGCCATCGCCGGCATCCCGGTGACGCACCGCGGCGTCGCGCACGAGTTCACGGTGATCTCGGGTCACCTGCCACCGGGGCACGAGCGCTCGCTGACGGACTGGTCGGCCGTCGCCCGGCTCCGGGGGACCCTGTTGCTGATGATGGCCGTCGAGCACGGGTCCCAGATCTCCGCAGCACTCCTCGAGGGCGGGCGGCCGGCCTCCACCCCCGTGGCGGTCGTCAGCGACGGGACGATGCCGGGGGAGCGGACCGTGCTGTCCACCTTGGGCGAGCTCACCCACGACCTGAGCGCCCTGGACGTGCGCCCGCCGGCGATCATCGTCGTCGGGGAGGTCGTCGCGGTCGCGCACCCCGAGCGGTATCCCGACCTGACCCCGGAGGCGGAGGACGACGCGGTAGCGCTCGATGGCTGAGCTCGTCGAGGTCGACGACCCCGCGGACCCACGCCTGGGCGACTACCGCGACCTGCGCGACGTCCAGCTGCGCAAGAGCTTCGAGGCCGAGCACGGCCTCTTCCTCGCCGAGGGGGAGAAGGTCGTGCGTCGCGCGGTGGAGGCCGGTCACTCACCGCGCTCGTTCCTGATGGCTCCGCGCTGGTTGGACGGACTGGCCGACGTGCTCGCGAGGACCGACGCCCCCTGCTACGTGCTGGCGGAGTCCCTGGCCGAGCAGGTGACCGGCTTCCACGTGCACCGTGGCGCGCTGGCGTCCCTGGAGCGGCGGCCGCTGCCGAGCGTGCCCGAGGTACTGGCCGGGGCGCGGTCGGTGCTGGTGCTCGAGGACCTCGTCGACCACACCAACGTCGGTGCCGTCTTCCGCTCCGGCGCAGCGCTCGGCTTCGACGCCGTCCTGCTCGCCCCGCGCTGTGCCGACCCGCTCTACCGCCGATCGATCAAGGTCGCCATGGGTGCGGTCTTCGCCCTGCCCTGGACGCGGCTGCCGGACTGGTCGACCGCGCTGGACGAGGTGTCCGACGCCGGCTTCACGACCGTGGCGCTCACGCTCGCCGACGACGCCGTGCCGATCGAGCAGTCCGTGGCCGGCCTCGACCGGGTGGCCCTGGTGCTCGGCTCCGAGGGTCACGGGCTGTCACCCCGCTGGCAGGCGATGGCCGACCGGCACGCGATCATCCCGATGCGCGAGGGCATCGACTCCCTCAACGTCGCGGCCGCCTCGGCGGTGGCGTGCTACGTCACGACGCGGCGTACCGCGACGTAGGCCCAGCCGTGCCCCGCGGCACCGCGGGAGGGGCGCCGTTTGGTCCCAAACGACAACATCTGCGGCCGGATCTGTGTCGTTTGGGACCAAACGGCACAGTTCTCAGCCGCCCGCGGGCCAGTCGAGCGGGTACTCGTCGGCCAGCTTGTCGTGGGCCTTGGTGAGTTTCTTGCGCGCCTTGGTCGCCAGACGGTCACCGAAGACCGTGCCCAGCGTGTGGTCGGTCTCGTGCTGCAGGCAGCGGGACAGCAGACCGGTCCCGGAGAAGGCGACCGGCTCGCCGTCGAGGCCCGTGCCCGTCACCGAGGCCTGGTCGGGGCGGGCGAGCTCGACGAAGGCGCCGGGGAACGACAGGCACCCCTCGTCGTCCTCGTCGAGTCGGCGGTCCTTGCCCTCGGGCAGCGACAGCACGGGGTTGCACACCAGTCCGACCGTGCGGACGCCGTCCTCGTCGGGGCAGTCGAAGACGAACATCGCCACGTCCTCCCCGACCTGACAGGCTGCCAGCCCGACGCCATCGGCGGCGTACATGGTGGCGACCATGTCGGCGGCCAGGACGCGCAGGGCCTCGTCGTACGTCGTGACCCTCGCCTGGGGACGGTGCATCACGGGGGTGCCCCACCGCGTCATCGGGCGCACGGTGCCGCCCTCCGGGAGGGGTCCGTGCGGGGCGAGGGGTACGTCGTCGGGCATGGGACGGATCCTAGGCAGCGGCCGGGGTGACGCGCGAGCGAGCACCTGCCGACTGTGACGGTGCCCACCGCCGTAGGTGTAGCGCGATGTGTAACTCGGAGTTACATTTGGCCCATGTCACTCCTCAACAGCCTCCGCCCCGGTGGCCGGCACGGGATCGCGACCACCGAGTCGCGGGACCCGATCGGCTACCTCGTGGCCGGCCTGAACCGACTCGCCCAGAGCGACCTCATCGACCGCGTCGGCCTGCGCAAGCCGGCCGAGCAGGCGGTCTTCAGCATCACCAGCAGCGGCTTCAAGACGCTGACCACCGCGGGGCGCACGTTCGCCAGGGCGGGCAAGGTCGGTCGTCCCGGGGTCCGCGTCGCCCCCGCCGCGCGGACGGGGCTCTTCGACCTGACCCCCACCGAGGACGAGCAGATGCTCGTCGACGTCGTCGCGGAGTACGCCGAGGAGGTCGTGCGACCGGCGGCCGCCGCCGCCGACGAGGCCTGTGCCGCACCCGAGTCGGTGCTGAAGGCCGGCCTGGAGATCGGTCTACCGATCCTCGGTGTGCCCGAGGCGCTCGGCGGCATCTCCGAGGAGCGCTCGGCCATGGCCGGCACCCTCGTCGCCGAGGCGCTCGCCCGGGGGGACCTCGGTCTGGCCGTGGCCGGCCTGTCGTCCGGGTCGGTCGCCACCGCGCTCGGCCTGTGGGGCACCGACGCCCAGCAGCAGACCTACCTTCCGGCGTTCACGGGCGACGACGCGCCGGCAGCGGCGCTGGCGCTGACCGAGCCGAGCGTCCTCTTCGACGTGCTGAGCCCCTCCACGACAGCGGTGCGCAGCGAGGGCGGCTACACGCTCAACGGCGTGAAGTCGCTGGTGCCTCGCGGGGCCGAGGCCGAGCTGTTCATCGTCGGCGCGCTGCTGGACGGAGCCCCGGCGCTCTTCCTGGTGGAGGCCGGCACCGCCGGCCTCGCTGTCGAGGGGGATCCGGCCATGGGGGTGCGCGCGGCCTCGCTGACGCGCCTGTCCCTCACCGACGTCCGTGTCGGCTCGGAGGCGGTCCTGGGTGACGTCGACGGGTCGACGTACCGCGAGTGCGTGCGCCTCTCGCGGCTGGCCTGGTGCGCCCTCGCCGTCGGCACGGCGCAGGCGGTCCTCGACTACGTGACGCCGTACGTCAAGGAGCGCCAGGCATTCGGCGAGCCCATCGCCCACCGCCAGTCGGTCGCGTTCATGGTCGCCAACATCGCCATCGAGCTGCAGGCGATGCGCCTGGTCACCTACAAGGCCGCCTCCCGCGCCGCGGCCGGCAAGGACTTCACCCGGGAGGTCGCCCTGGCCCGCAAGCTGTGCTCCGACAAGGGCATGCAGATCGGCCTCGACGGCGTCCAGCTGCTCGGGGGCCACGGCTTCGTCAAGGAACACCCCGTCGAACGCTGGTACCGCGACCTGCGGGCCATCGGCATCATGGAAGGTTCGGTGCTCGTCTGATGGCCATCTCACTCGATGACCCCAAGAAGTTCCGCCCGCTGGTGGGCCAGGCCCACCAGGTCGCGATGAACATGCTGCGCCCCATCTCGCGCAAGTACGACCGTGCCGAGCACGAGTACCCCAAGGAGCTCGACATGCTCGCGGCGATGATCGACGGTCTCGCCGACTCGGGAGCCAGCGAGGGCGCCGGTGCTGCCGGTGTGCGCCGCGACGAGAAGGACGCCGACACGACCGTCAAGAACGGCGCCAACCTCGCCTCGGTGATGTCGATCGCCGA
Source organism: Pimelobacter sp. (assembly GCA_002698575.1). GTDB lineage: Bacteria > Actinomycetota > Actinomycetes > Propionibacteriales > Nocardioidaceae > Nocardioides. The sequence goes on from NZZG01000184.1 coordinate 22,086, forward strand.
GATGTGCTGGGGCGACGTCGGTCTGCTGCTGTCGATGCCTCGGCAGGGTCTCGGCAACTCCGCGATCGCCTCGGTGGCCAACGACGAGCAGCTCGCGCGGCTCGACGGGGTGTGGGCCGGGATGGCGATCACCGAGCCCGGCACCGGGTCGGACTCGGCCAACATCACCACCACCGCCGTGCTCGACGGCGACGAGTACGTGATCAACGGCGAGAAGATCTACGTCACCTCGGGCGACCGGGCCGACCACATCGTCGTCTGGGCGACCCTGGACCGGGACCTCGGCCGGGCCGCGATCAAGTCCTTCGTCGTGGCCAAGGGCACCCCCGGGATGCGCGTGGACCGGTTGGAGCACAAGCTCGGCATCCGGGCCTCCGACACCGCGACCATCATCTTCGAGAACTGTCGGGTGCCGAAGGACAATCTCCTCGGCTCGCCCGAGATCGACACCAAGCAAGGCTTCGCCGGCGCGATGGCGACCTTCGACAACACCCGGCCGCTGGTGGCCTCCATGGCCGTCGGCTGTGCCCGCGCGTCGCTCGACCTGACCCGCGAGCTGCTGGCGAACGCCGGTGTGGAGGTCGACTACGACCGCCCCGCCGTCGTGCAGTCCGCGGCCGCGGCGAAGTTCCTGCAGATGGAGGCCGACTGGGAGGGCGCCTACCTGCTCACCCTGCAGGCGGCGTGGATGGCCGACAACCGTGAGCCCAACTCGCTGGAGGCCTCGATGGCCAAGGCGAAGGCCGGCCGGGTCGGGTCCGACATCACGCTGAGCTGCGTCGAGCTGGCGGGCTCGATCGGCTACAGCGAGACCGAGCTGCTCGAGAAGTGGTCGCGCGACTCCAAGATCCTCGACATCTTCGAGGGCACCCAGCAGATCCAGCAGCTGATCGTGGCCCGCCGGATCCTGGGGCTCAGCAGCGCCGAGCTCAAGTAGCCCTCAGCCGCTCACCTCGACCACCCGCGCCGCGGCTGACGCGGGTGCGTCGAGGTGACCGGGCGGGCCGAGGCCGGCCTCCGCGTAGGCCGCGTCCACCGCACGCCGTACGGCCTCGACGCGGTCGGTGGGGATCAGAGCGATGGCCGAGCCCCCGAAACCACCACCGGTCATCCGCGCGCCCAGGGCGCCGGCGGCCACGGCCGTGTCGACGGCCAGGTCCAGCTCGGGGCAGGAGACCTCGAAGTCGTCGCGCAGCGAGGTGTGCGAGGCGGTGAAGAGCTCCCCGACGCGCGTCCAGGACCCGCGGCTGAGGGCCTCGACGACACCCACGACCCGGGCGTTCTCGGAGACCACGTGTTGGACCCGACGTCGCAGCGTGGTGTCGGTGAGTCGGTGCACCCCCTGCTCCTCGGCGTCGCGGAGGCTCGCCAGCCCCAGCGCGCGGGCGGCCTCCTCGCACTCCCGGCGCCGTGCCCCGTAGTGCCCGGCGGTCAGGGCGTGCGAGACCCGGGTGTCGACGACGACCAGCTCCAGCCCGGCTGCCGACCACCCCAGAGGCACCGGGGTGGTGGAGCCGTCCTGGAAGTCGAGCAGCAGCGCACAGTCGGGCTCGCTCAGCAGGGCAGCCGTCTGGTCGAGCCCGCCCGTGGGGGCACCCGCCACCTCGGTCTCGGCTCGGCGGCACACCTCCACCAGGCGCCGTCGTTCGCCCGAGTCGAGCAACGGCCGGCTCAGGGCATGCACCGCTACGGCGACGGCCACCTCGAGCGAGGCGGAGCTGGACAGCCCCGCCCCGAGCGGGACGCTGCCGGCCACGTGCACGTCGAGGCCCGGTGGCACGTCGTACCCCTCCTGGTCCAGGACCCACAGGACTCCGGCGACGTAGGAGACCCATCCGTCCACCCGTCCGGGGCCACAGCCGTCCAGGTCCCCGGACCAGGAGGACGTCTGCTGCGCGCTGGCGATGCGGATGCGCTCGTCCGGTCGGACGACCACCCGGGCGAACGTGTCCTGGGGCAGCGCGATGGGCAGGCAGAGGCCGTCGTTGTAGTCGGTGTGCTCGCCGACGAGATTGACCCGACCGGGCGCGCGCGCGACCGCCCTCCTCCTCATGCCCGCCACTGTAGGCGCGGCCAGCACGGGCCCACCTCGTAGCATCGGCACGTGCAGTTCCTCGACGACGTCACCCCCGGCCACGACCTGACCTACGACGACGTCTTCATGGTCCCGCGCGAGTCGTCGGTGGCCAGCCGCTACGACGTGGACCTCACGACGCGTGACGGGACCGGTGCCACCCTGCCGCTGGTGGTGGCGAACATGACCGCGATCGCAGGCAAGCGGATGGCCGAGACCGTGGCACGCCGCGGAGCGTTGACCGTGCTGCCCCAGGACATCCCCGCTCCGGTCGTCGCCGACGTCGTGTCCCACGTGAAGTCGCGACACCTCGTCTTCGACACGCCCATCCAGCTGCGCCCCGACCAGACCGTCGCCGAGGCGCTCTCGCTGATGCCCAAGCGGGCCCACCGGGCCGCCGTCGTGGTCGTCGAGTCACGGCCGGTGGGGATCGTCACCGAGGACGACTGCCGTGACGTCGACAGGTTCGCCCAGGCCGGCCAGGTGATGCGGCCGCCGGCGGTGGTCATCGAGGCGGGTACCGCCCCTCGCGACGCGTTCGACCGGATCGACGGGGCCCGGGTGGCGCTCGCCGTGGCGGTCGACGCCGACGGGGCGCTGGTGGGGGTCCTCACGCGGACCGGCGCCCTGCGCGCCACGCTCTACGACCCGGCTGTCGACGATCGCGGCCGCCTGTGCGTCGCCGCCGCGGTCGGGGTCACCGGGGACGTCGACGCGAAGGCGTCGGCGCTGCTGGCCGCCGGGGTGGACTGCCTGGTCGTGGACACCGCCCACGGCCACCAGGAGCGGATGATCGATGCCTTGAGCGCCATCCGGGCGCTCAAGCCTGAGGTCCCGGTGGCGGCGGGCAACGTGGTCTCGGCCGCCGGCACCCGGGCACTGCTCACCTCCGGCGCCGACATCGTGAAGGTCGGGGTCGGCCCGGGCGCCATGTGCACGACTCGCATGATGACGGGAGTGGGGCGGCCCCAGTTCTCCGCCGTCCTCGAGTGCGCGCAGGCGGCCGCCGACCTGGGTGGTCACGTCTGGGCGGACGGGGGAGTGCGTCACCCGCGCGACGTGGCGCTCGCCCTGGCTGCGGGTGCGTCGTCGGTGATGGTGGGTTCGTGGTTCGCGGGCACCCACGAGTCGCCGGGCGACCTGCTCGAGGACGCGGACGGTCGCGCCTACAAGGTGTCCTTCGGCATGGCCTCGGCCCGTGCCGTGGCCCACCGGACGGTGAGCGAGTCCGCCTACGACAGAGCCCGCAAGGGCCTCTACGAGGAGGGCATCTCGTCGTCGCGGATGTACCTCGACCCCCAGCGACCCGGCGTGGAGGACCTCATCGACCAGATCTGCTCGGGCGTCCGTTCCGCGTGCACCTACGCGGGCGCGACCAGCCTCGCGGAGCTGCACGAGCGGGCGCTGGTCGGCGTGCAGTCCGCAGCCGGGTTCCACGAGGGTCGTCCGCTTCCGACCAGCTGGTAGCTCCTCGTGAAGTGCCAGCGGCCGTGCCAGTGCCAGTGCCAGTGGCGGTGCCAGTGACGGAGGCGGTGGTGTGGCCGGGTGCTATCCCCGGCTCGAGCCCGCCCGGCGGCCTCGCACGACGCCGACGAAGGCCTGGGTCTGCTCGTCGTCACGCTCCACGAGCCAGGCGAGCCCGATGCTGGTGGGCTCGAGGTCGCCGACCTCCCGCTCGACGACGTCCTTGCGCGAGTGGAGCCGGGCGATCGAGCGCGGGACGATCGCGACCCCCGTGCCCGCGGCCACCGTCTCGATGGCCTCCTGCGCGGACATCGGTGGCCACGGCTGCTGGCGGCTGGTGGGGGTCCATCCGGACCGGTGGGGCAGCACCAGCTGCTCGTCGACGAGGTCGGCCAGGGTGACCGCGCCGTCGGCCGCGGCGATGAAGTGCTCACGCGAGGCGACCACGACGGGGACCTCGTCGTACAGGGTGATGCAGTGCAGGCCCTCGCGCCGCACGGGCAGGCGGACCAGAGCCATGTCCACCTCACCGTCGCGCAGCGCGGGCTCCTGGTCGGGCTCGCCCAGGGGCACCAGCTCCAGGGGCTCGGGCCGGCGCTCCCGCCAGGTGCGCGCCCACTTGTCCGGTGTCGCGCCGGTGACGAAGCCGAGACGCAGGGCGGGTGGTCGGGTCATGGAGGGAGTATGGCGGGTCGTTCTCCTCCCCCCGAGGGGTCCCGGACGTCGCGTAGCGTGACGTGCATGCGACCTCGTCTCCCCGCCGCCCTGGCGTCCTAGATGCGTGTCCTGGTCGCCGGCGCTACCGGCTACATCGGTTCGCGGCTGATCCCGGCCCTGCTCGACCAGGGCCACGACGTGGTGGCCACCGCCCGTGACCCCGACGCGCTGACGGCCTATGCCTGGTCCGACGCCGTCTCCACCCGGCACCTCGACGTCGAGGACACCGTCTCGGTGCACCTGGCCGTCCGCGATGTCGACGCGGTCGTCTACCTGGTGCACTCGATGGGCGCCGGTGACTTCGTGGACCGGGACCGTGAGGCGGCCGAGCACGTCGTGGCCGCGTGCGCCTATGCGGGTGTCGGCCGGATCGTGTACCTGTCCGGTCTCGTGCCCGAGGGCGAGCTCTCCGACCACCTGCGCTCGCGGCTCGAGGTCGAGGAGATCCTGCTGGCCGGTCCGACCCCGGCGACGGTCCTGCGGGCGTCCATGGTGATCGGCGCCGGGTCGTTGTCCTTCGAGGTGCTGCGCCGGGTCGGTGACCGGTTGCCGGTCGCGGCGCTCCCGCTGTGGATGAACCGGCGGATCCAGCCGATCGCCGTCTCCGACGTCGTGGCCCTGATCGCAGCCGCCCTGGGGGGCGAGCCCCGCAACCGGCACTACGACGTGGGCGGGGACGAGGTGGTGTCCTACGCCGAGCTGCTGGCCCGCTATGCCGCCGCCGCCGGGGTGAGTCGGCCGCACGTGCCGGTGCTGTTCGCCCCCACGACTCTCGTGGGCGAGGCGGTGGCCGCGTTGACCGGCGTGCCCCGCACGACCGTCAAGGCCTTGGTCAAGAGCCTGTCGCACGACATGGTCTGCGCCGAGAACGACGTACGGCGAGACCTCCTCCCGGGACGCACCTACCTCGGCATCGATGCGGCGATCGAACGCTCGCTGGCCGGGGGGCGCGATGCCACGCAGATCGAGGGAGACGTGCAGGGCGAGGCCGACAGCGACCCCGACTGGGTCGGCTCCACCTGGCGGTTGACCTGATCGGAATTACCCACCAGAGTATTCGGCGAGGGCTCTCGGGACCGCTCACAGGAAAATGTGTGCCCCAAGACCAACACCTGTCAGGCACATTCGGGCACAATGGGGGAGTGACCCCTCCTTCAACGGCCCTCGCCGACCTGCGTGTCGACGTCAAGTCGATCGATCCGGCGCTCCTGGGCCGCCGGATCCGTCACGCTCGGCAACGTGCAGGGCTCACCCAGGGCGACGCAGCGGGCACCGACATGTCGACCGCCTACATCTCGCGCATCGAGGCCGGCCAGCGTCGCCCCGGCGCCGACCTCCTGATCGCCCTGGCCGAGCGCCTGCACTGCACCCCGGAGGAGCTGCTCGCGCCCGACGACTCGGTGGTCACCTACGACGCGGAGGTCGTGGCCAGGCTGACGTTGGAGCTGGACTACGGCGACCTCTCGTTGCGGACGGGATCTCCGAACGACGCTCTCGGGCACGCCGACGTCGTCCTGGCCGAGGCCGAGCGCACCAGCGCGGTGCCGCCCGCCCTGCGTCGGCAGGCCGCCCTGATGCGCGCCGCCGCCCTGGAGTCCCTGGGTCGGCCCGACGAGGCGCTGCTCGCCTATGAGGCGGTGGTGGAGGACGACGACGAGCCGCTGCGCCTGATCAGCGCCCTGACCGCCCTGAGCAGGCTCTACCGCGAGAGCGGTGACCTGGGCCGTGCCGTGGACATCGGTGACCGGGCACTGGCGCTGGTGGAGCCGCACGCCCTGGACGCGAGCGCCGAGGGGATCAAGCTGACCGTCACCGTGGCGGCCGCCCACTTCCAGCGGGGCGACGTCAACCACGCGCTGCGTCTGTGCCAGGCCACCATGGCCAGCGCAGACCGACTCGACTCGCCCCAGGCGCGTGCCGCCGTGTACTGGAACACCTCGGTCATGGAGTCGCGCAACGGACGGGTGGAGGCGGCGCTGCCCCTGGCCGAGAAGGCGCTCGCCCTGCTCGAGGCCGCGGAGGACGCTCGCAACCAGACCCGGTTGCGCATCCAGCTCGGCCTCCTCCACCTGCGCAGCGACCCGCCCCTGCCCCAGGAGGCGTTGACCGCCTTGCGCCAGGCGACCCGCGACGCCGAGACCACCGACCTGGCGGCCGCCGACCGGGCCCGCATCGCCGTGGGACTCGCGCGTGCGCACCTGATGCTCGACGAGCTCGACGAGGCCGCCCTCGCCGTGCGGGACGCGCACCGCGAGAGCGCGTCGTCCTCGCCGTTCCTGGCCGTGCAGGCACAGGTGCTCGACGGCCAGATCGCGCTGGCGACCGGGCGCAGGGACGCCGCCCTGGAGACCTTCCGCGCTGCAGCGGTTCAGCTGGAGACGGTGCAGGACAGCGCTCAGGAGATCGCCCAGCTCTGGTTCGACCTCGGCGCCATCCTGGACTCCGAGGGCCAGTACCGCGAGGCGTCCCAGGCGTTCAAGGCCGCCAGCGCGCTCTCGGGCACGGGCATGACAGCTGCGGCCGCCGCCGGACGGTGATCCGGCAGCCCCGGCTCAGCAGCACCAGCTGTCGCCGCCCCGGGCACTGACCTGCTTGACGATGGACGAGTCGGTGGGCGCGGCGTCGACCTGGCTCGCGGCACCGGCGCCACCGGCGATCGTGAAGGCGACGGTCAGGGCGAGCAGAGCGGTGCGGAACGTGGTCATCGAGATCTCCTGGAGAGTGAGGTGCGGTGAGGTGTGAAGGGGTGACGACGAGGTGGTGAGCCGCTGGCTCAGCAGCACCAGCTGTCGCCGCCGCGGACGTTCGTCTGCTTGACGATGGACTTGCCGGTGGGCGCGGCGTCGACCTGGCTCGCGGCACCGGCGCCACCGGCGATCGTGAAGGCGACGGTCAGGGCGAGCAGTGCGGTGCGGAACGTGGTCATCGAGATCTCCTGGGTGAAGGGGCCGCGTCGAGTGGCGCGGGTCCGAATGTCATGTCTTGTCAAGTGGGCTTGACTCACCATGATTGTGCCGGATCTTCGACCGCTGGGAAGGGTCGTTGCGACTCCTCACGCCTCGGGGATGCCCGAAAGTGGGCATGATCGCGCGCGGATTGTGCACCCTGCGGAGGGTCGCCGAGGCCCGCATCGTCCTCCGACGTCGGCTGCCCCGGGCCGCGCGAAGAGGCGGTGGCGGGCCCGGTGAGGGGTGCGGGTGGGCCCAGGTCGTCCGGCCGCATCGGGTGGTCGACCTGATCCCGTCGGTCCCACCTGACCTGCGCTAACAGTGTGCAAGCACCCTGGCCGCCGCCGGCTGGCGGATCCTGGGGTTCTCTCCGGGCGTGGGCCGGACTCCGGGAGGGGAGCCCCGGGGCGCGCCGTTGGGACCGGGTCGGTGTGGCGCCTGTGAGGCGGCCCGGGAGTGGCGGCATTCCCGACGACCGGCAGGCTATGCACCCTGCACAGAAATTTTACTTTCCCTCGGCTGGTCCAGACCTGTGGGCGGCGTCCGGACACAGCACAGCACCCGGTCCTGCTCCGCTGAGCAGGACCGGGTGCTGGTGGGTGAGGTCAGCGTCGGCAGCGGGTCGTCGACACGCCGCCCGGCGACCGCGCTGGCTGGGGGTCAGACCAGGTCGTAGCGGTCTAGGTCCATCACCTTGGACCACGCGGCCACGAAGTCGGCGACGAACTTCTCCCGTCCGTCGGAGCTGGCGTAGACCTCCGCGACCGCTCGCAGCTCGGAGTTGGAGCCGAAGAGCAGGTCGACCCGGCTCCCGGTCCAGGCGACCTCGCCGTCCGCGGTGCGGGCCTCGTAGGTGTCGGGGTTCTCCGAGACCTTCGACCAGGTGTGACCCATGTCGAGCAGGTTGACGAAGAAGTCGTTGGTCAGCGATCCGGGGGTGCCGGTCAGGACACCCAGGTCCGAGCCGTCGTAGTTCGCACCGAGGACCCGCAGCCCCCCGACGAGGACCGTCATCTCGGGCGCCGAGAGGGTCAGCAGGTTGGCACGGTCGACCAGCTGGTACTCCGCAGGAAGACGGTGCCCCTTGCCCGCGAAGTTCCGGAACCCGTCGGAGGACGGCTCGAGCCACGAGAAGGACTCGATGTCGGTCATCTCCGCGGTCGCGTCGGTGCGGCCCGGGGTGAAGGGGACCTGCACCGGGTGTCCGCCCGCGCTCGCGGCCTGCTCGACGCCGACGCACCCTCCGAGCACGACCAGGTCGGCGAACGAGACCCGCTTGGAGCCGGACTGCGCCGAGTTGAAGGACGCCTGGACCTCCTCCAGGGCACTGATCACGGTCGCGAGCTGGTCGGGGGAGTTGACCTCCCAGCTGCGCTGGGGCTCGAGTCGCACCCGGCCGCCATTGGCGCCTCCGCGCTTGTCGCTGCCCCGGAACGTGGAGGCCGCCGCCCACGCCGTGGAGACCAGCTGGGACGTGCTCAGGCCGGTCTCGAGGATCTTGGTCTTGAGCAGGGCGATGTCATCGGCGTCGACCAGGTCGTGGTCCACCGCCGGGACCGGGTCCTGCCACAGGAGCGTCTCCTGCGGGACCAGGGGTCCGAGGTAGCGCTGGATCGGTCCCATGTCGCGGTGGGTGAGCTTGTACCAGGCCCGGGCGAACGCGTCGGCGAACTCGTCGGGGTTCGCCAGGAATCGACGGGTGATCTCCTCGTAGACGGGATCCATCCGCAGGGCCAGGTCGGTCGTCAGCATCGTCGGCGGCCGGGTCAGCTCGCCGCTCTCCGGGTCGGGCACCGTGTTGGCGGCTGCACCGTCCTTGGGCTGCCACTGGTGGGCGCCCGCCGGGCTCTTGGTGAGCTCCCACTCGTAGGCGTAGAGGTTCTCCAGGTACTGCATGCTCCACTGCGTGGGCGTGGAGGTCCAGGTGACCTCGAGGCCGCTGGTGATGGCGTCGCGACCCTTGCCGGAGCCGAAGCCCTGCTTCCAGCCCAGGCCCTGTTCCTCGAGGTCGGCACCCTCGGGCTCGGCGCCGACGTACTGCTCGGGGTCGGCCGCGCCGTGGGTCTTGCCGAAGGTGTGGCCGCCGGCGATGAGAGCGACCGTCTCCTCGTCGTTCATCGCCATCCGGCCGAAGGTCTCGCGGATGTCGCGAGCCGAGGCCAGTGGGTCGGGGGTGCCGTTGGGACCCTCCGGGTTGACGTAGATCAGGCCCATCTGCACCGCGGCGAGGGGGTTCTCCAGCTCGCGGTCGCCGGTGTAGCGCTCGTCGCCGAGCCAGGTCTGCTCGGGGCCCCAGTAGACGTCCTCGTCGGGCTCCCAGACGTCGGCGCGGCCGCCGGCGAAGCCGAAGGTCGTGAAGCCCATCGTCTCCAGCGCACGGTTGCCCGTGAAGACCATCAGGTCGGCCCACGAGATGGCGCTGCCGTACTTCTGCTTGATCGGCCACAGCAGCCGCCGGGCCTTGTCCAGATTGCCGTTGTCGGGCCAGCTGTTCAGCGGTGCGAAGCGCTGCATGCCCGCCCCGGCACCGCCACGGCCGTCCGAGACCCGGTACGTGCCGGCGCTGTGCCACGCCATCCTGATGAAGAAGCCGCCGTAGTGACCGAAGTCCGCCGGCCACCAGTCCTGGGAGTCCGTCATCAGGGCATCCACGTCACGGGTCAGGGCGTCCAGGTCGAGACCGGCGAAGGCCTGGGCGTAGTCGAACTCCTCACCCATCGGGTTGGCCGCGACCGGGTGCTTGCGCAGGATCTTCAGGTTGAGCTGGTTGGGCCACCAGCCCTGGTTGTCGCCGCCCTCGGTGGGGTGCTTGAACCGTCCACCGACGGGACAGCCGCCGGCTTCCTGGGTGTTCATTTCCTTCTCGCGAGTCACGTGGTCGCTCTCGGTCATCGGGTTCCTTTCGTAGCGGTGCGTCGGTAGGACAGGCTGTGGTGACGGGTCGGTGCCCGGGAAGTCAGGAGTCGGGCGCCGACGAGGCGGCGCAGCCGGGGCACGTGCCCCAGTAGATGACCTCGGCCTCGTCGATCGTGAACCCGTGGTCCTCGGTGGCGGTCAGGCACGGGGTCTCACCGACCGCGCAGTCCACGTCCGCGATCGAGCCGCACCCGCGGCACACCACGTGGTGGTGGTTGTCGCCGACGCGGGCCTCGTAGCGGGCCACCGAGCTGGACGGCTGGATGCGGCGCACCAGGCCGTTGAGCGTCAGCGCCTTCAGGACGTCGTAGACCGCTTGGTGGGAGACGTCGCCGAGACGGGCGCGCACCGAGGAGATGATCTGCTCGGTGTCGGCGTGCGGGTGGTCGTGCACGGCGTCGAGGACGGCCACCCGGGGCCGGGTCACACGCAGCTGGGCGGAGCGCAGCAGCTGCTCGGATCCAGAGGTCGTGGACATGGAACTCACTGTGGCCCACAAACTTGAACCAGTCAAGAATTGCACACCGGGGGCGTGTCGTCCGTGGGCCCGTCCGTCGGCCTTGCCCAAAAAGACCGACAGGCCACGTGGAGCCGTGGCCTGTCGAGTGTCCGAGGGGGGACTTGAACCCCCACGCCCGCTAATGGGGCACTAGCACCTCAAGCTAGCGCGTCTACCAATTCCGCCACCCGGACGAGTGCGTCGGAACAGTAGCAAAGGACGAGCCCGCCACCTGCATCGGGGGACTGTTGCCCGGATGCGACGATGGGCACATGAGCAGCGAAGAGGCAGAGGCCCCTGCCGGTCCGGGTGTCCCGTCGTACGACCCCGCCGGCGAGGTCGTCGACCTGTGCCGCGAGCTGATCAGGATCGACACGACCAACTACGGCGACCCGGCCGGCACCGAGGGCCCGGGCGAGCGCAAGGCGGCCGAGTACGTCGCCACGCTGCTCGACGAGGTCGGCATCGAGTCACGCCTCTACGAGTCGACGCCGGGTCGCACCTCGGTCGTGGCCACCTGGGGCGGCGACGACGACAGCCGGGGCCGGCTCCTGCTGCACGGCCACCTCGACGTCGTGCCGGCGGCCGCCGAGGACTGGCAGGTCGACCCGTTCAGCGGCGAGATCCAGGACGGCTACGTGTGGGGGCGAGGTGCCGTCGACATGAAGGACTTCGACGCGATGCTGCTCTCGACCGTGCGCGCTCGGCAGCGCTCCGGCCAGGTCCCGGACCGTCCGATGGTCCTGTGCTTCACCGCCGACGAGGAGGCCGGTGGCCACCACGGCGCCGAGGTCCTGGTCGAGGAGCACCGCGACGAGTTCGAGGGCGTCACCGAGGCCGTCGGCGAGGTGGGGGGTTTCAGCACCACCGTGCGAGGTCGGCGGCTGTACCTGATCGAGGCGGCCGAGAAGGGCATGGCCTGGATGAAGCTGACCGCGCGCGGCCGAGCGGGTCACGGGTCGATGATCAACCCCGACAACGCCATCACCCGGCTCTCCGCCGCGGTGGCACGCATCGGCGCCCACCAGTGGCCTGTCCGGCTCACCCCGACGATGGAGGTGCTGCTCGCGACCGTCGCCGACCTGGCCGGGACCGAGGCGACCCCCGAGAACGCCCAGGCGCTGGTCGAGGAGTTCGGGGGAGCCACCCGGATGCTCGGCGCGGTGATCCGCAACACCGTCAACCCCACGCAGCTCGCGAGCGGCTACAAGGTCAACGTGATCCCGACGGAGGCCAGCGCCCACATCGACGGCCGTTTCCTGCCCGGCTACGAGGACGAGTTCTTCGCGACCCTGCGTGAGCTCTGCGGCGACGGCATCGAGTGGGACTACGTCTCCCACCAGCAGCCGTGGGAGACGCCGTACGACGGCGACCTGGTCGCCACCATGACGCGCTCCATCCTGGCCGAGGACCCCGACGGGATCGTGGCGCCGTACACGATGAGTGGCGGCACCGACGCCAAGCACTTCCGCAAGCTCGGCATGCGCTCCTACGGCTTCGCCCCGCTGCGGCTGCCCGCCGACCTCGACTTCACCGCGCTCTTCCACGGCGTCGACGAGCGCGTGCCCGTCGACGCCCTCGAGTTCGGGGCAAGGGTCTTCGACCGGTTCCTCGGCGAGGCGTAGGCGTTCACGGCGACCTCGTGGGCGCCTAGGTGTACCTAGGCGGTCCGGACGGCTCGAATGATCTTGCGGCGCAGGATCACCCGGCGCACGCCGTCGTTGCCGATGCGAACCCGGTCCAGCTCCCAGCCGCCGTGCTCGGCGCGGTCCACGAGCAGCTTGGTGACGACGCCGCGAGGGAAGTCCCGGTCGAAGCTGACCTTGTCGAACTCCCACTCCACGCCGGCACGCGGGGCGCGACGCTCCTGACGGCTCACTGGTGCACCATCCTCTTGTCGGTAGTCATAGATGGGCTGCCGGTACACCCCTGGTCCCCACCGGACCATCGCCACGAGCGCTCGACTCTCGAGGTCCAGCATGAGTTCTGCGAGGTCCGGTGGCCCAGGACCCGCCGACCGGCTACAGGGCTATGCGCCGATGAGCGCCGATCAGTGAGCGACCGGCTGCAGGGTCCCGGGACCACCGGGTGTTCTCTCACTGCTCCAACAGCGAGGAACCAACCATGAGTGTGACCCCCGAAACGAGCACCACACCAGCCCGACCCCGAGTCTGTGCGGGACTGGACTGGGCCAAGGACGACCACGTCGTGTGCATCCTCGACACCGACGGCGAGGTGATCGACCGCTTCACCATCGCCCACACCGCAGCAGGCCTCAAACGCCTCGTGCATCGCCTGGCCCGCATGGGCGTCGCCGAGATCGGTATCGAACGCGGCGACGGACCGGTCATCGAGGCACTCCTCGCGACCGACATCACCGTGCTTGTCATCAGCCCCAACCAGGTCAAGAACCTCCGCTCGCGCTACGGCTCGGCCGGCAACAAGGACGACCGCTTCGATGCCTACGTCCTGGCCGACGTCGTGCGCACCGACCGACGCCGACTGACCCCGCTGCAACGCTCGAGTCCCGCGACCAGGGCGCTGCGCACCAGCGTGCGTGCGCGCCGCGACCTCGTCGAGCACCGTGTCGCGACGACCAACCAGCTGCGCGCGCACCTGCAGATCGTGCTGCCCGCCCTGGTGGGCCTGTTCAGCGAGCTCGACTCCGCTATCAGCCTGTCCTTCATCGAACGCTTCACCACCCAGACCAAGATCGACTGGCTCACCCCCACACGTACCGGCGAGTGGCTCAAGAAGACCGGCTACACCGACCGCACCGACCCCGCCCTGCTGTACCAGCGACTCATCGCCGCACCCCGAGGAACCACCGGCAACGACGCCGAGACCGCTGCCGCGGTGACGCTGGCCTACGTCGCAGTACTGCGAGCCTTGAACACCCAGATCGAGGCCCTCGCGCACACCATCAGCGAGCAGTTCGACGCCCACCCCGACCGCGAGATCTTCGCGTCCCTGCCCCGCTCGGGCACCCTGCGCGCAGCCCGACTGCTCGCCGAGATCGGCGATGCCCGCGGCCGGTTCCCGACCGCCGACTCGCTGGCCTGCCTGGCCGGGGTGGCCCCCTCGACACGACAGTCCGGCAAGGTCAAGGCCGTCACGTTCCGCTGGTCTGCCGACCGCGACCTGCGCGACGCCCTGTGCGACTTCGCCGGCGACTGCCGACGCGCCAACGTGTGGGCCGACGACCTCTACAACCACGCCAGAGCCCGCGGCCACGACCACCCCCACGCCGTACGCATCCTGGGACGAGCCTGGGCCGACATCATCTGGCGCTGCTGGCAAGACCGCCTCCCCTACCAACCCGAACGACACAACGCCCTCCAACGCGTCCTCAACCAACGCGCACAACAAGCCGCCTGAAACAGGGAAGGTTGACACAGGGCAACTCATGCGGAGCGCTGGGAGACGTCGTCGAGCGCCCGGACGAGCTCGGTGGGCAGGGTCTTGTCCTCGAGGCCGAGGGAACCGCGCAGCTGGGCCGCCGTACGTGCGCCGACGATGGGGGCCGTGACGCCGGGGCGGTCCCGGACCCAGACCAACGCCACCTCGAGCGGGGTCCAGCCCAGGCCTTCGGCGGCTCGTGCCACCGCCTCCACCACGCGGGCGCTGGACTCCTCGAGGTAGGCCCCCACGAAGCCGGCGAACGTCGGGGACGCCCCACGGGAGTCGACCGGCGTGCCCCCGCGGTACTTGCCGGTCAGCACGCCCCGGCCCAACGGGGACCAGGGGAAGAGTCCCAGCCCGGTCGCCACGGCCGCCGGCAGGACCTCGCGCTCCACCGAGCGGTTGAGCAGCGAGTACTCGACCTGCGTGCTCACCAGCGGCGTGCGCCCCGGTATGGCCTGCTGCCAGGTCGCGGCGCGTGCGGTCTGCCATCCGGTGTAGTTGCTGATGCCGACGTACGACGTGCGTCCCGAGGAGACGGCCCGGTCGAGGGCGGCCAAGGTCTCCTCGAGCGGGGACGCGCTGCTCCAGGTGTGCACCTGCCACAGGTCCACGTGGTCGACCCCGAGACGGCGCAGCGAGGCGTCCAGCGACGCGAGCAGGTGGCCACGCGAGGTGTTCACGACGCGCTCGCCGGAGCGGCGCGAGACCCCGGCCTTGGTGGCGAGCACGATCTCGTCCCTCGCCACCACGTCACCGACGAGCCGTCCGAGCAGGACCTCCGACTCACCGTCGGTGTACCCGGCCGCGGTGTCGACCAGGGTGCCTCCGGCCTCGGCGAAGGCGATCAACGACTCGCGCGCCTCGTGCTCGTCGGTGTCTCGTCCCCAGGTCATCGTGCCCAGGCCCAGACGTGAGACCTGGAGGCCGCTGCCGCCCACACGTCGCTGCTGCATGGCAGAAACCTAGCCAAGTCGGGCCTGCCGGTGGTGAGCAGCCCACCGACACGCCCTAGGATTCGGCGGGTGTGGGAGATGCTCCAGGCCATCGTGCTCGGAACGATCCAGGGGCTCACGGAGTTCCTGCCGATCTCGAGCAGCGCGCACCTGCGCATCTATCCCGAGCTGTTCGGCTGGGGCGACCCGGGAGCCGCCTTCACGGCCGTCATCCAGATCGGTACCGAGCTCGCGGTCCTCATCTACTTCCGCGAGGACATCCTGCGCATCGCCTCCACCTGGCTGCGCTCGCTGGTGCGACCCGAGCTGCGAGGCCACCTGGACGCGCGGATGGGCTGGTTCATCATCGTCGGGTCGCTGCCGATCGTGGTCCTGGGCATCACGCTCAAGGACGTCATCGAGCGCGACTTCCGCAACCTGTGGATCATCGGCACCACCCTGATCGTCGGCGGCCTGATCCTCGGGATCGCCGACCGGCTGGGCGCCAACCAGAAGAAGATCAAGCAGATCACGCTGCGCGACGCCGTCCTGATGGGCGTGGCGCAGGCGATGGCCCTGATCCCGGGGGTCTCGCGCTCGGGCGCGACGTTGTCGATGGGCCGGGCCTTGGGCTACGAGCGGGAGGCGGCCACCCGCTACGCCTTCCTCCTGGCCATCCCAGCCGTCGTGGGCGCCGGGTTGTTCGAGCTCAAGGAGATCCCCCACGGGGAGAACACCTACGGCTGGGGCCCCACCGCCGTGGCCACGGTGGTCTCGTTCGTCGTCGGCTACGCCGCGATCGCCTGGCTGCTGCGCTACGTCTCCACCCGCTCCTACACCCCGTTCGTGCTCTATCGGGTGGTGCTGGGTGTCTCGACCCTGGTGCTGGTCGGCACCGGGGTGCTCATCGCCTGAGCGCCGCGGTCACACCCAGCCGGCTCGTTTGAAGAGCCACCACAGCGCCGCCGAGGCACCGGCCATGAGCAGCAGGGCGAAGGGGTAGCCCAGGCTCCAGTGCAGCTCCGGCATGTCGTCGAAGTTCATCCCGTAGATCCCGGCGATCAGCGTCGGTACGACGACGATGGCGGCGCCCGCGGAGATCTTGCGCATGTCGTCGTTCTGCTGCACCGAGATGGACGCCAGGTGGGCGTCGAAGGCGGTCGAGAGCAGGCCGTCGAGGCTGTCGACGATCTCGGCGGCCTGGTTGAGGTGGTCGACCACGTCGCGGAAGAACGGCGCCGCCTCCCCGCGCACTCCCGGGACGGTCCCGGCCGCGAGGCGTCGCATCGGCTCCCGCAGCGGCAGGACGGCTCGCCGTACCTCGGCGATCTCACGCTTGAGGGCGTAGATCCGCGCCGAGTCGCGGGTGCGCTCGGGGGAGAACACGGACTCCTCGACCTCGTCGACGTCCTCCTCGAGCGCCACCACGACCTCGGTGTAGGCGTCCACGACGACGTCGCTGACGGCGTAGACCACGGCCGAGGGTCCGTGGGTGAGCAGGGTGCTCGACCGCTCCAGGCGGTGGCGCGCGTCCTGCAGCTGCGAGCCGCGACCGTGCCGGACGGTGATCACGAAGTCGCCTCCCACGAACAGGCTGATCTCACCGGTCTCCACGGCATCGTCCTCGTCCACGTACCAGAGCGTCTTGAGGATGAGGAACAGGTGGTCGTCGTACAGGTCGACCTTGGGCCGCTGGTGCGCCTTGACGGCGTCCTCGACGGCCAGGGCGTGGAGCCCGAACGCCTCGGCGACCTCGGTGAGCTCCGTCTCGCTGGGCTGGTACAGGCCGAGCCAGACGAAGCCCTCGCCCTGGGTCGCGCTGCGACGCAGGGCGGCGTAGTCGTGCGGCGGACAGTCGACCGCGATCCGGGAACCACCCTTGTAGACGGCGCTGTCGACGATCACGTGCTCACGGTAGCGCCGCCGCACGTTTCGGCGGACGCCCTAGAGTCGCCAGCATGGCAACGGTGATCCTCGTCCGGCACGGGCGTACGACGGCGAACGCGTCGGGCACGCTCGCGGGACGCACAGCAGGGGTGAAGCTGGACGACGTCGGCACCGGCCAGGCCGACCGTGCCGCCGCGCGGCTCTCCAGCGTGCCGCTCGTGGCGGTGGTGAGCAGCCCGCTGGAGCGGTGCCGCCAGACCGCCAAGGCGGTCCTGGGCGCCCAGGAGGACGACCGCCGGCTGCGCGTGACGGTGGACAAGGCGATCACCGAGTGCGACTACGGGACCTGGCAGGGCAGCGCGCTGCGCGACCTGGCCAAGGAGCCGCTGTGGAAGACGGTCCAGTCGCAGCCCTCCGCCGCCACCTTCCCGGGCGGGGAGTCGATGGCGACCATGCAGGCGCGCTCGGTGGCGGCGATCCGGCAGCGCGACGCCGCCATCGAGGCCGAGCACGGCGCGGGAGCGGTATGGGTGGCCGTCAGCCACGGCGACATCATCAAGTCGGTGCTGGCCGACGCTCTGGGGATGCACCTGGACCTGTTCCAGCGCATCGGAGTGGACCCGGCGTCGATCTCGATCGTCCGCTACACCGGGGCGCGCCCCTACGTCCTGGCCTCCAACACCCACGAGGGCGACCTGTCCTGGCTCAAGGCCGCGCCGGCCACGAGGCGCAGGGCCCGCAAGGGTGCCGCTGGTGCCCCCGTCGACAGCGGTGCCGTCGTCGGTGGTGGCGCCGGACCCGGTGCCCCGGGCGCGAGCCCTACGGGCCGGTCATAGGGTGAGTGGCATGGCTCCGATCGTCCACGGCTTCGACCCGCCGGAACGCTTCGTCACCGGCACCGTCGGTGAGCCGGGCGCACGCACGTTCTTCCTGCAGGCCCGCACCGGTGCGCGGCTGACCAGTGTCTCGCTCGAGAAGCAGCAGGTCTCCGCGCTCGCCGAGCGCATCGACGAGCTGCTCGACGAGGTGATGGCCAACCAGGCCAGCCAGTCGGTGGTGCCCGCGGTGGCGCCGCTCGCCCTCGACGACGCGGCACCGCTGGAGCAGCCCATCGAGGAGGAGTTCCGCGCCGGGACGATGACGTTGTCGTGGGATCCCTCCGACGAGCGCGTGGTCATCGAGGTGTTCCCGTTCTCCGAGGCGGCGGTCGTCTCGCCCGACCAGCTCGACGAGGACGACTTCCAGGAGCCCGAGCCGGACGAGGTGTTCCTGGTCCGGCTGACCGCCGCGGCCGCGCGCTCCTTCGTCAAGCGTGCCGAGCAGGTCCTGGAGGCGGGGCGTCCCAGCTGCCCGTTCTGCGGCAACCCGATCGACCCCGCCGGACACCTGTGCGTCCGGGCCAACGGCTTCCGCCGGCGCGACCCGTGACCTGGCTGTGGGCACCCGCGGCCCGATGAGTGCCCTGGAGCTGCACGGCCGGATCATGCCGGCCTCGAACGCGACCTTCCTCGGTGAGCTGGGTGGACGCAAGGTGGTCTACAAGCCGGTGGCGGGCGAGCGTCCGCTGTGGGACTTCCCGGACGGGACGCTGGCCGGGCGCGAGGTGGCGGCGTACGCCGTCTCGCAGGTCGTGGGCTGGGACGTCGTCCCGCTGACCTGGTTGGGCGAGGGACCGCACGGGATCGGGATGCTCCAGGAGTGGCAGGAGCCCGATCCCGAGCAGGAGGCTGTCACGCTGGTGGCCCCGTCCGAGGTGCCACAGGGGTGGCGGACGGTCTTCGAGGGGGTCGACGACCACGACCGCGACGTCACCCTGATCCACGAGGACACCACGCCGCTGCGGCGGATGGCCGTCTTCGACGTCATCACCAACAACGCCGACCGGAAGGGCGGCCACGTGCTCGAGATGACCTCGGGTCATCGCTACGGGGTCGACCACGGGCTGACCTTCCACCACGAGGCCAAGCTGCGCACGGTCCTGTGGGGCTGGCACGGCGAGCCCCTCGACGACGAGGAGGTCGCCGGGATCGAGCGGGTGGTCGGCGCGTTGTCCGGCGACCTGGGGGAGACCCTCGCCGAGCACCTGACGGACCTCGAGATCAGCGTCCTGGGCCGGCGCTGCCGCCGGCTCCTGGAGCACGGCGTGCTCCCCGTCCCCCGCGGCGAGTGGCCGTCGATCCCCTGGCCGCCCTTCTGAGCCCTGGCCGTAGGCTGCCGACATGCGTGCCTGGAACCCCCCGACGATCCCGACACTGCCCGTGACCGCTCCGGCGGTCTCGTTGCACGACACCTCCTCCGGCCGACAGGTCACCACCTCGCCCGACGGTCCGGCGCGCCTCTACGTCTGCGGGATCACGCCCTACGACGCCACCCACCTGGGCCACGCGGCGACGTACGTCGGCTTCGACCTGCTCAACCGGGCCTGGCGCAACGCCGGGCACGACGTCACCTACGTGCAGAACGTCACCGACGTCGACGACCCGCTCCTGGAGCGTGCCACGAAGGTCAACATCGACTGGGTCGAGCTGGCGGAGCGGGAGACCGAGCTGTTCCGCCAGGACATGCAGGCCCTGCGGGTCCTGCCGCCCGCGGCCTACATCGGTGCCGTGGAGTCGATCCCGGTGGTGATCGACCTCATCCAGGTCCTCGAGCGGGCCGGGGCGGTCTACCAGGTCGAGCAGGACCTGTACTTCTCGGTCACCGCGGACGGCGCCTTCGGCGAGGAGTCCGGCTTCGACCGCGACACCATGCTGTCGCTGTTCGCCGAGCGCGGGGGAGACCCGGATCGTGCGGGCAAGCGGGACCCCCTCGACTGCGTGGTCTGGCGTGGCGAGCGACCGGGCGAGCCGTCGTGGCCCAGCCCGTGGGGTGCCGGAAGGCCGGGCTGGCACATCGAGTGCGCCGCCATCGCGCTGACCCACCTGGGCAGCGGCATCGACGTCCAGGGCGGCGGCAGCGACCTGGTCTTCCCGCACCACGAGATGTGCGCGGGGCACGCGCAGGTGGCACGGCCCGGCACGTCGTTCGCCCAGGTGTACAGCCACGCCGGGATGGTCGGCTACGACGGCGAGAAGATGTCGAAGTCGCGCGGCAACCTCGTCTTCGTCTCGGCGTTGCGCAACAGCGACATCGACCCGATGGCCATTCGCCTCGCGCTGCTGCGGCACCACTTCCGCAGTGACTGGGAGTGGACCGACGCCGAGCTGTTCGAGGCCCTGGACTCGCTGGCCCAGTGGCGCAAGGCGGCCGCTCTCGGCACCGGTGCGCCGGCCGCTCCCGTCGTGGAGGAGGTGCTGGCCGCCGTCGCCGACGACCTCGACGCCCCGCGCGCGGTCGCCGCGATCGATGCCTGGGTGGCCGCGACCCTCGGGGTGGACGGTCTGGCCGACACCTCCGACCCGGACGCGGCCGTGGCGATCATCGCCGTCGCCGACGCGGCGCTGGGCATCCAGCTCTAGGCGCACCACTAGGCACGGCGCCGGCTCGAGCAGCCGGCAGCACACCGACTAGGCGGGTGCGCCCGGCTGAGGTGGCGCGGACGGGCCGTCGTCGCCGCGGCGCTTCAGGTAGCGCTCGAACTCCCGCGCGATCGCCTCGCCCGAGGCCTCGGGCAGGTCCGCGGTGTCGCGGGTCTCCTCGAGGGAACGCACGTAGTCGGCGACGTCCTCGTCCTCCTCGGCGAGGTCGTCGACCCCGCGCTCCCACGCCTTGGCGTCCTCGGCGAGGTCGTCGAGCGGGATGGAGACCTCGAGCAGGTCCTCCAGCTGGCTGAGCAGCGCCAGCGTGGCCTTGGGGCACGGCGGCTGGGCGACGTAGTGCGGGACCGCTGCCCAGTAGGAGACCGCCGGGATGTCCAGGCGCGCGCACGCGTCCTGGAACACGCCCACGATGCCCGTGGGGCCCTCGTAGGTGGACTGCTCGAGCCTGAGCCGATCGACGAGCTCCGGCTCGGTCGCCGTCCCGGTCACCGGGATGGGCCGGGTGTGCGGGGTGTCGGCCAGCAGCGCCGCGAGCGTCACCACCAGCTCACCCCCGAGCTCGTCACAGGCGGCGAGGAGCTCGGCGCAGAACTGCCGCCACCGCATGTTCGGCTCGATCCCCCGGATCAGGATGACGTCGCGGTCCAGGTCGGGAGGTGAGGCGACGGCGATCTGGGTGCTGGGCCACGTGAGTCGCCGGTGTCCGTGGTCGTCGGTGCCCACCACCGGGCGGTTGACCTGGAAGTCGTAGAACTCCTCGGGGTCCACCGCCGCGATCACCCGGGCGTTCCAGACCTCCATCAGGTGGTCGACCACCGAGGACGCCGCGTCGGCGGCGTCGTTCCAGCCCTCGAAGGCCGCGATGACCAGCGGGTCGACCAGGTCCGGGGTGTCCTCCATCTCGATCACGGTGGGAAGCCTAGAGGAGGCTGTGGCGTTGAGGATTTCACCCGTGCCACGCGCCGGTGTCACGATCTGAGAATCATGTCCACGACGTGGACGGCGCAGCCTGAGCTCGAGACCCACCCAGGAGACCCGTTGCCTGACTACCGCCCCGACGCCACCGCCGACCTGACCGCGCTCCTGCTCGAGCGGATCGTGGTGCTCGACGGCGCCATGGGCACGGCGATCCAGCGCGACCGTCCCTCGGAGGAGGGGTATCGCGGCGAGCGCTTCGCCGACTGGCCGAGCGACCTGCAGGGCAACAACGACCTGCTGACGCTGACCCAGCCCGAGATCATCGCCGGCATCCACCGCGAGTACCTCGAGGCCGGCGCCGACATCATCGAGACCAACACCTTCAACGCCAACCGGATCTCGCTCGGCGACTACGGCATGGAGGACCTCGCCTACGAGCTCAACTACGAGGCTGCCCGGCTGGCGCGGCGCGTCTGCGACGAGATGACCGCCGAGGACCCCGACAAGCCCCGCTACGTCGGCGGCGCCCTGGGGCCGACCACGCGCACGGCGTCGATCTCTCCCGACGTCAACGACCCGGGCGCACGCAACGTCTCCTGGGACCAGCTCGTCGAGGCCTACGTCGAGGCTGCCCGCGGTCTCGTCGACGGGGGCTCCGACCTGATCTTCATCGAGACGGTCTTCGACACCCTCAACGCCAAGGCCGCGATCTTCGCCGTCCAGAGCCTGTTCGAGGAGCTGGGCCGGACCTGGCCGCTGATCATCTCCGGCACCATCACCGACGCCTCGGGCCGCACGCTGTCCGGCCAGGTCACCGAGGCGTTCTGGGATTCCGTGCGCCACGCCAAGCCGCTCGCCGTCGGCCTCAACTGCGCGCTCGGCGCCAAGGAGATGCGTCCCTACATCGCCGAGATGTCCCGGCTCGCGGACAGCTTCGTCTCCTGCTACCCCAACGCGGGCCTGCCCAACGCGTTCGGCGAGTACGACGAGTCACCCGACGAGACCGCGGAGATGCTGCGGGAGTTCGCCGCGGCCGGCTTCGTGAACTTCGCCGGAGGCTGCTGCGGCACGACGCCTGCGCACATCGCGGCGATCGCTGCGGCCGTGGCCGACCAGCCGCGGCGCCAGCAGGTCGCCGTACCGCCTGCGCTGCGTCTGTCCGGCCTCGAGCCGTTCATCGTCGACGAAAACAGCCTCTTCGTCAACGTCGGCGAGCGCACCAACATCACCGGGTCGGCGAAGTTCCGCAACCTGATCAAGGACGGCGACTACGACGCCGCCCTCGCCGTGGCGGCGCAGCAGGTCGAGAACGGCGCCCAGGTCATCGACGTCAACATGGACGAGGGGATGATCGACGGCGTCGCGGCCATGGACCGCTTCACCAAGCTCATCGCCTCCGAGCCCGACATCAGCCGCGTGCCGATCATGGTCGACTCCTCCAAGTGGGAGGTGATCGAGGCCGGCCTCAAGAACGTCCAGGGCAAGGCGATCGTCAACTCGATCTCCATGAAGGAGGGAGAGGACGCCTTCCGCGAGCACGCCCGACTGGTCAAGCAGTACGGCGCGGCGGCGGTCGTGATGGCCTTCGACGAGGACGGGCAGGCCGACAACCTCGAGCGCCGCAAGGCGATCTGCGAGCGCGCCTACCGGATCCTGGTGGACGAGGTCGACTTCGACCCCGAGGACATCATCTTCGACCCGAACGTGTTCGCCGTGGCGACCGGCATCGAGGAGCACGCCTCGTACGGCCTGGACTTCATCGAGGCCACGCGGTGGATCAAGGCCAACCTGCCCGGCGCCAAGGTGTCGGGAGGCATCTCGAACGTCAGCTTCTCCTTCCGCGGCAACAACCCGGTCCGCGAGGCGATCCATGCGGTGTTCCTGTTCCACGCCATCGAGGCCGGACTCGACATGGGGATCGTGAACGCCGGGGCGCTGGTCGTCTACGACCAGGTCGAGCCCGAGCTGCGCGAACGCATCGAGGACGTCGTCCTCAACCGGCGCCCGGACGCGGCGGAGCGGCTGCTGGAGATCGCCGAGGAGCACAACAAGGCGGGCGAGGCCGTCGAGGCCGCCGTCGAGGAGTGGCGCTCGCTGCCCGTGGGGGAGCGGATCACCCATGCGCTGGTCAAAGGGATCGACGCCTTCGCCGAGTCCGACACCGAGGAGCTGCGGCTCGAGATCGCCGAGCGCGGGGGCCGGCCGATCGAGGTCATCGAAGGCCCCCTGATGGACGGCATGAACGTCGTCGGCGACCTGTTCGGGGCCGGCAAGATGTTCCTCCCGCAGGTGGTGAAGTCGGCTCGGGTGATGAAGAAGGCCGTGGCCTACCTGATCCCCTTCATCGAGCAGGAGAAGCTCGACAACCCCGAGTTCGCCACCGCCAAGGACACCAACGGCACCATCGTGATGGCCACGGTCAAGGGCGACGTGCACGACATCGGCAAGAACATCGTGGGCGTGGTCCTGCAGTGCAACAACTACGAGGTCATCGACCTCGGGGTGATGGTGCCGGCGCAGAAGATCCTCGACACCGCGGCCGAGGTGGGAGCCGACATCATCGGCCTCTCCGGGCTGATCACCCCGTCGCTGGACGAGATGGTCTCCCTGGCGACCGAGATGCAGCGCCAAGGGCTCACCATCCCGCTGCTCATCGGCGGCGCGACCACCTCGCGCGCTCACACCGCGGTGAAGGTCGACCCGCGGTACGACGGTCCCGTGGTGTGGGTCAAGGACGCCTCGCGATCGGTGCCCACGGCCGCGGCGCTGCTGCACGAGACGCGCCGCGAGTCCCTGCTGGCCGACATCAAGGTCGACTACGACGCCCTGCGGGCGCGTCATGCCAACAAGGGCGACCGCAAGCTGCTCGCCTACGACGCGGCCCGCGACAACGCGACCCCGGTCGACTGGACGTCGTACACGCCGCCGGCGCCGGCCTGCCCCGGCGTCCACCTGCTCGACGACTACGACATCGCCGAGCTGCGCGACTACATCGACTGGCAGCCCTTCTTCAACGCGTGGGAGATGAAGGGTAAGTTCCCCGACATCCTCAACAGCCCCGCCACCGGGGAGGCAGCCCGCAAGCTCTACGACGACGCCCAGGAGATGCTCGACGTCGTCATCGCCGAGAAGTGGCTCACCGCCCGCGGGGTCTACGGCTTCTTCCCGGCTGCCGCCGACGGGGACGACACGCTCGTGTACGCCGACGACGAGCGCCAGGACGTCCGGGCGAGGCTGCACCACCTGCGACAGCAGGGCGAGCACCGTGCGGGGATCCCCAACCGGTCGTTGGCCGACTACGTGGCGCCTGTCCAGTCCGGCCTGGCCGACCACGTGGGCGGCTTCGCGGTCACCGCGGGCATCGGGCTCCCCGAGCGCGTCCAGGCCTTCAAGGACGACCTTGACGACTACAACGCGATCCTCCTGGAGTCGCTGGCCGACCGCCTGGCCGAGGCGTTCGCGGAGCGGCTGCACCAGCGCGTGCGCACCGAGTTCTGGGGCCACGTCTCCGACGAGGACCTCAGCAACGCGGACCTGATCGCGGAGCGGTACGACGGCATCCGCCCGGCTCCCGGCTACCCGGCGTGCCCCGACCACACCGAGAAGCTCACGTTGTGGGACCTGCTCGACGTCGAGGAGCAGACCGGCATCACCCTGACCGAGTCGATGGCGATGTGGCCCGGCGCCTCGGTGTCCGGGTGGTACTTCAGCCACCCGCAGTCGCAGTACTTCGTCGTCGGCCGCCTCGGTCGCGACCAGGTGGCGGCGTACGCCGAGCGCAAGGGCTGGACCCTGGCCGAGGCGGAGCGGTGGCTCTCGCCCAACCTCGGCTACGAGCCCGAGGACTGAGCGCTGGTGGCTGGATCGCGCCGTTTGGTCCCAAACGACAACATTTCGGGCGCCGATCGTGTTGTTTGGGACCAAACGGCATCATCTTCGCCGGTGTCCCTGGCGGCCGTCCTGTGGGACATGGACGGCACCCTGGTCGACACCGAGCCCTACTGGATCGCCACGGAGTTCGAGCTGGCGGCGCAGTACGGCGCCACCTGGTCGGAGGAGCTCGCCCTGCAGCTGGTGGGCAACGACCTGCTGACCTCGGGCCGCTTCATCCAGCGGCAGATGGGCCTGCCGCTGACACCGGAGCAGATCGTCGAGCGCCTGCTCGACGGTGTCGTCGCCCGGGTGACGGAGTCGGTGCCGTGGCGTCCGGGAGCGCGTGAGCTCCTCGCCGACCTGCGGGCCGCCGGTGTGCCGTGCGCACTGGTGACGATGTCCTACGAGCGCTTCGCCGCCCCCATCCTCGCCGCACTGCCGGCCGGGTCGTTCCAGACCGTGGTCACCGGAGACCGCGTCACCCACGGCAAGCCCCACCCCGAGCCCTACCTGAGCGCCGCCGCCGAGCTCGGGGTCCCCCCCGACGGCTGCCTGGCCATCGAGGACTCCGACACCGGCTGCCGCTCCGCGGAGCAGGCGGGGTGCACGGTGCTCGCCGTACCGCACCACGTGCCGGTCCCCAGCGGAGCCAGACGCGTGCTGCGGCCGACCCTGGCCGGCATGCGGGCGGACGGTCTCGAGGCCCTCCTGCTCTGAGCCGGACCCCCGCCTGCCCGGCCCCGACCCCCGGTCCCCGAGCACGCCAGACCCTCCGCCGGGAGGTGCCACGGGCAGCAGGATCGGCGTCCCGGGCGCCGATCCGGAGCGAATCGTTGCACGATCGCGACCTGAGCCGGGGTGCCCGTGATGGCGCTCGCGAACCGGCGGCGGTACGTTGCCGCCACCAGGCCCTCGCTCGGAGAGGGCCACTGACTCTCGAGGTGGCCGATCGTGAATCGCCAGACCAGGTTGCTCTCCGCGTTGGGGACCGGCGTCCTGCTGACCGCACTCTCTGCCTGTGGTGGGGACGACGGCGGTTCGGCCGGCAATGCGAACCCGGACAACGCCAACGCCCCGTCCGACGCCGGCAGCAGCCAGCCGTGGATCCTGGGCACCACCGACCCGATCGTGTCGACCGACCCGGCCGGCGCCTACGACATCGGCTCGTGGAACCTCCAGTTCTCGATCTACGAGCAGCTGCTCACCATCCCGGCCGGTGGCGACACCCCGGCCGCCGATGCTGCGGAGTCGTGCGAGTACGACGACCCGTCCACGGTCACGTGCATCCTGCGAGCCGACAACAAGTTCTCCAACGGCAACGACCTGACCTCCTCGGACGTCAAGTTCTCCTTCGAGCGCAACATCGCGATCGCCAACCCCAACGGGGCCTCCTCGTTGCTCGGCTCGATCATCGACCCCGACTCCGAGACGCCTCAGCTGGCCGAGGGTGCGATCGAGACGCCCGACGACACGACCGTGGTCTTCAACCTCAACAAGCCCGACCTGACCTTCACCAAGGTGCTCAGCACCGCAGCCACGTCGATCGTCGACGAGGAGACCTTCCCGGCCGACGAGCTCATGGCCAGCGACCAGGTCGTCGGCTCCGGGCCGTACTCGCTGACGCAGTACATCGAGCAGCAGCAGGCCGTGCTGGAGGCCAACCCCGAGTACCTCGGCACCCGCTCCGGCAAGGCCAACCAGGTCATCGTCAAGCTCTACACCGACCCCAGCTCGCTGCGCTCCGACATCGGCACCTCGCAGGTCGACGTCGCCTGGCGCACGCTCAGCCCCACGGACCTCGCCGACCTCGGCAGCACCGATGGTCTCAGCGTTCTGGAGGGCGAGGGCTCGGAGTTCCGCTACTGGGTCTGGTACCTCAAGAACCCCAACCCCAAGCAGCTGGCCGTGCGCCAGGCCGCCGCGTCGCTGATGGACCGCGACGAGATCACCCAGGACGCCTACGACGGCACCACGTCGCCGGCGTACTCGATCGTGCCTCCGGGCTTCGCGGGACAGAAGGAGTCGTTCAAGGAGGCCTACGGCGACGCCCCCGACCCGGCCGCCGCCGAGAAGCTGCTCGCCGACGCCGGTATCAAGACCCCGGTGCCGCTCACGCTGGCGTTCCCGCCGGACAAGTACGGCCCGAACTCCGTCGACGAGGCCAACATCTTCGCCGCCCAGCTCAACGACAGCGGCCTGTTCGACGTCACCGTCGAGGACGACCAGTACGCCGAGTACCAGAACCTCTACCGTGAGGGCGCCTACGACCTGTACATGCTCGGCTGGTACCCCGACTTCCTGGACGCCGACAACTACCTGTCGCCGTTCATCCGCGACGGCGGCTTCTTCGCCAACGGCTACTCCGACGACGAGGTCAACGACCTGCTCGACGCCGAGCTGGGCGAGACCGATGAGACCGCGCGCGACGGCCAGGTCGAGGAGCTGCAGGACCTGGTCGCCCGTGACATCCCGGTGCTGCCGTCGTGGAACGGCAAGAACGTCGCCGTGGCCACCGAGGGCATGTCGGGCGTCGAGGACACCCTGGACGCGACGTACATCTTCCGGATCTGGGACATCTCCAAGGAGTGATCCCCGCTCGCTGGGGCAGCCGGGCCGGCCCATCGTTGGTCGGCCCGGCTGCGTCCCGCGTCCGACCTCCGGTCGGACCCTGCGTCGTCAGGTCGTCTCGTCCTGGAGAGGAATCTCGTGGCTTCGTCCTCCGGCTCGCTGCCGCGCTACATAGCGCTGCGGGTCCTGCTCATCATCCCGTTGGTGTGGGTCCTGCTCACCGTGGTGTTCCTGCTGCTGCGCGTGGCACCCGGCGACCCGGTCAGCGCCACGGTGGGGGACAGGCTCTCCGAGGACGCCCTCGACGAGCGTCGTGCCGCGGCGGGCCTGGACCGACCGCTGGTCGTGCAGTACCTCGACTACCTCGGCAACGTCGCCCGCTTCGACTTCGGCAACACCTTCCGCACCGACACCCCGATCCTGAGCATCGTGCGCGACCAGGGTGGCGCCACGCTGACCCTGACGGTCGGCGCCTTCCTGATCGCCCTGCTGATCGGGATCCCCCTGGGGCGGCTGGCGGGACGCTTCCGCGACACGCCGGGTGACGTGGCGATCCGTGTGTACGGCGTGGTCAGCTACGCCGCCCCGCTCTTCTGGGTCGGCATCCTGCTGGTGGTCCTCGTCAACGCCGTCGCGCCGTCGTTCCCGACCAACGACATCGCCAGCCCCTTCACCAAGCTGGACTCCGAGGCCTACACCAAGACGCACATCCTGGTCGTCGACACCTTGCTGGCCGGGGACACCAGCGCCTTCCTCGACGTCCTGCAGCACCACCTGCTGCCCTGCCTGACCCTCGGGTTCCTGCTGTCGGGCGTCATCGTGCGACTCGTGCGGATCAACGTCATCCAGGCCCTGCAGGGCGACTACGTGGAGGCCGCGCGGGCGCGCGGCATCGGCGAGGGCCGCGTCGTGCGCAAGCACGCCTTCCGCAACGCCCTGGTGCCGGTGATCACCGTCGTCGGTCTCCAGGTCGCCCTGACCCTCTCCGGCGCCGTGCTGACCGAGAAGACCTTCAACTGGCCCGGCGTCGGGAGCGCCCTGGTGCGCTACATCGGCGAGCGCGACTACATCGCCGTCCAGGGCCTGGTCACCTTCTTCGCCGTCGTCGTGGTGTTCACCAGCTTGATCGTCGACGTGATCAACGCGCTGGTCGACCCGAGGGTGAGGTACTGATGAGAGGCCTGTGGCGCACGATCTGGGACACCAAGGGGGTGGCTCGCTGGGTCCTCGTCGGCGGCGTCCTGGTGACCCTGGTCTTCGTGGCCTTCGCCCTGCTGGCGCCGTGGATCGCGCCGTACGGGTTCGCCCAGAACAACATCGACGGCACCAAGCTGCCCAAGCTCGCCGAGCCCGGTTCCGGCTACCTCTTCGGCACCAACGACCAGTTCTACGACGTCTTCTCCCGGGTCGTGTGGGGATCGCGGACCGCGCTGCAGGTGATCGCGCTCTCGGTGGTCTTCGCCGGCATCATCGGCGTGCCCCTGGGACTGGTGTCGGGGTTCCTCGGCGGCTGGGTCGACCGGCTGCTCGTCTTCGTCATGGACGCGGTGTACTCCTTCCCCGCCCTGCTGCTCGCGATCGTCTTCTCGTTCCTGCTCAACGACAAGGTGGGTGGGGGCGTGATCCCCGCGGCCCTGTCGCTCACCGCGATCTACATCCCCCAGTACTTCCGGGTCGTGCGCAACACCACCGTCGCCGCGCGCGAGGCGACCTACGTCGAGGCTGCCCGCGCAATCGGCGCCGGACCGTTCACGATCATGCGCAAGTACCTGTTCAACAACGTCGTGCAGTCGGTGCCGGTCGTGGCGACGCTGAACGCCGCGGATGCACTGGGGACCCTGGCGGCCCTGGGGTTCCTCGGTCTCGGTATCCAACCGACCGAGGCGGCCGAGTGGGGCTACGACATCAGCCGCGGCCTCGACGACGCGCAGTCGGGGGTCTGGTGGCCCGCGTTCTTCCCGGCGATGGCGATCATCCTGCTCATCACCTCGCTCACCTTCGTCGGGGAAGGTCTCAACGAGACGGTCAACCCGGCACTGCGTCGACGTCGGCACCGGCCCTTCCGCTTCCCCCAGCGCGACTCTGCCCAGGAGGTCTCCTCGTGAACATCGATCTGGTCGAGGGTCGCGACGGCGAGGCGAGCGCGCCCGGTGAGCCCGTCCTGGAGGCCGAGGACCTCCGGGTCTGGTACTCGGGTCCGAGCGGGCCCGTGCGCGCAGTCGACGGCGTCTCGTTCAGCCTGCGGCCCGGGGAGATCCTCGGGCTCGTGGGGGAGTCGGGCTGCGGCAAGTCCACCCTCGGGCGAGGTCTGCTCGGGCTCCTGCCGGACGGAGCGGCTCGGGACGGGGTGCTGAACTTCCGGGGCACGGACCTGCTCTCGCTCAAGGCCAAGCAGGCCTACGCCCTGCGCGGCGGGTCCCTGGGGATGATCTTCCAGGAGCCGCTGACCCGACTGAACCCGCTGATGCGCATCTCCGAGCACTTCGCCGAGACCCTGAAGGTGCACGAGAAGGGCATCTCCAAGGCCGAGATCGAGAGGCGCTCGCTGGAGGCACTGCGGGTGATGGGGATCCCGCCCACCCGCCTGCGCGCCTACCCCCACGAGTTCTCCGGCGGCATGCGGCAGCGACTGATGATCGGGCTCACGCTGGTGCTGCGTCCGGCGTTCGTCGTCGCCGACGAGCCGACGACCGCGCTCGACGTCCTGGTCGAGGCGCAGATCATCCGGATCCTGCACGACCTGCGGGCGACGTACGACACCTCGTTGCTCCTCATCACCCACAACCTCGGGATCATCGCCGAGGCCTGCGACCGGGTCGCGGTCATGTACGCCGGGAAGATCGTCGAAATCGGGGACGCCCGCGAGGTGTTCACCCGACCGCGCCACTCCTACACCCGCGAGCTGCTGCGCTCGACGATCTCCCTGTCCACCACCGGCCTGAACTACATCGAGGGTGCGCCACCGGACCTGACCGATCCACCGTCCGGCTGTCACTTCCACCCGCGGTGTCCTGACGCGATGGCGATCTGCGCGCAGCGCGAGCCCGCGGTGCGCACCACCGACGCCGGCAGCCGGGTCGCCTGCTGGGACGCCGATCGTCGCGACGGCCTGGCCCTGTCCGAGGCGGAGTCCGCTCCGCTCGAGCGTGAGGAGATCGCCGTTGCCGACGAAGCCTGAGGAGGGCCACCCTCCCTCCACGACGAGCCAGCGGCCGGCGGTCATCCGGACCGACCGCCTGGAGGTCCACTACCAGCTCCAGGGCGGAGCCCTGTCGAGGCTTCTCGGCCTCCCGACCCGGACGGTCAAGGCCCTCGACGGGGTGAGCGTGACCCTGCACCGGGGCGAGGTCCTGGGCGTCGTGGGCGAGTCCGGCAGCGGCAAGACCACGCTCGGGCGCGCCCTGCTGGGCCTGGCTCCCACCACCGCGGGGTCGATCACCTACCACTCACCGGAGGGGGAGCGGCTGGTCTCACAGATGCGCGGGCGCGAGCTGCGGCGGTTGCGGACCGACCTGCAGATGGTGTTCCAGGACCCGAGCGCGGCGCTGAACCCGTCGATGACCATCGCCGAGGCAGTCGGTCACCCCCTGGTGATCCACCGGGTCGCCTCGGGCGAGGAGCTGACCCGTCGGGTGCATGCCGCCCTCGAGCGCGTGGGGTTGGCGCCGGTGGAGCGGTTCGCCTCGAAGTACCCCTCGGACCTCTCGGGGGGCCAGAAGCAGCGAGCGGTCATCGCGCGCGCCATCATCCTCGAGCCCGACGTCCTGGTGGCCGACGAGCCGGTCTCCATGCTGGACATGAGCGTGCGGGCGAAGATCCTGCAGCTGATGCTGGACCTCAAGTCCGACCTGGGACTGACGTATCTCTACATCACCCACGACCTGGCCAGTGCCAAGTTCTTCTGCGACCGGATCGCGATCATGTACCTGGGGCGGGTCGTGGAGATCGGGCCGACCGCGGAGATCTTCGCCAACCCGCGCCATCCCTACACCAAGGCCCTGCTGAAGGCGATCCCCGAGCCCGATCCGACGCGGATGGTGCCGCGGGACCTTCCCCGGGGTGAGATCCCGGATGCCGCGGAGCCGCCGCTGGGGTGCTCGTTCCACCCGCGGTGCCCGGAGGCGGTCGCCGCCTGCGGGTGGGAGTCACGCGACCTGCGCACCCTGCTGGAGGAGCACTGGACCCGGGGCGAGGGCGTCGACTTCGACGCCGAACGTCGCCTCGTCGGTGACCTGGACCGACTCGACGAGCCGCGGACCGACGTGCGGTTGCGCGTCGCCGATGCCGACGCCGCGGTCGAGCTGCTGGAGCGGATCCGCGCGGAGGAGCCCGACGAGCCGCTCTGGTCGGGCGTCGAGACGCTCGAGGCCGCAGGGGCAGACCTCCGCGTGGGGTTCGCCGAGGGCACCGACCCCGCGTTGCGTCGGGCGGGTGGCGTCGACGTGGCGTGCGTGCTCTACCCCGGCACGGACTCCGATTCGGACTGAGACTCCGGGTCGGACTGAGACTCCGGGTCGGACCGAGGCAGCGGCGGCGGCATGCCCCCGAACTCCGGGCACAGCGCCTGGTGGGCGCACCAGTCGCACAGCCGGCTGCGTCGCGGCTGCCACTCACCCTCCTCGCGTGCCTCCTCGATCGCGCGCCACACCGCCTCCACCTTGCGCTCGGTGGCGAGCAGGTCCTGCACGTCGGGGGCGTAGCGCAGGATCTCACCGTTGCCGAGGTAGACCAGCTGGAGCATCGACGGCACGACGCCGCGCATCCGCCACAGCACCAGGCCGTAGAACTTGAGCTGGAAGAGGGCCGTGGCCTCGAACCCCTCGCGGGGGGAACGGCCGGTCTTGTAGTCGACGATCCGGATCGCACCGTCGGGGGCGACGTCGACCCGGTCGACGATGCCGCGCAGCAGGATGCGCGAGGACAGCACGGACTCGACGTACAGCTCGCGCTCGGCGGGCTCGAGGCGTCGCGGGTCCTCGAGGTCGAAGTAGGTGCGCAGGACCTGCTGGCACGACTCCAGCCACGCGGCCAGGTCGGGACCGTCGCCCTCGAACAGCGCCATCACCTCGGGGGCCGCCTCGACCAGCGCCTGCCACGTCGGGGCGAGGAGGTCGGCGGCCCGGCGCGGCGTGCGCGCGGCGGCCGGGACGTCGAAGAGGTCCTCGAGCACCTTGTGCACCACCGTGCCGCGCAGCGCGTCCGGGGAGGTCGGCTCGGGGAGCCGGTCGATGGTGCGGAAGCGGTAGAGCAGCGGGCACCGCAGGAAGTCGCCGGCGCGACTGGGCGAGAGACTCCCGATCACGGCGGTCCCGTCGACCTCGATGCTCGGCGCCACCGGACTCGTCATGGCGCCAGCCTAGGCCTCGGCGCCGACGTTGCACGGGTGGCTGCGACCGGGTCGGTAGGCTCCTGGCATGTCGTCGTCGCCGCGCCGCGCGGTGCGGACTCCCGGCGCGTTCCCCGTCGGGTCCGTGGTGGGCGTGCCGGTGCGCGTCTCCGCGACGACCCTCGTCCTCGTCGCCGTGCTGACCTTCGCGCTGGTGCCACGGCTGCGTGACGAGAGCCCCGGGCTGGGGCCGGCGGTGTGGCTGGTCGGTGCCGGCATCGGTGTCCTGGTCTACCTCGCGGTGCTGATGCACGAGCTCGCCCACGCCGTGCTGGCCCGACGTCACGGCCACGGCGTGGACTCGATCACCCTGAGCCTGATCGGTGGGCGCACGGCCGTCGAGGGGGAGGCAGCGAGCCCGGGGGAGGAGTTCGCCACCGCCCTCGTGGGACCCCTCGCCTCGCTCGTGCTGGGCGCCACCGCACTGGGCCTGCGGCTGCTGCTCGGGGACGGAGCCCTCGCGGTGGCACTCGAGGTGATCGTGTTCGCCAACCTGGTCCTGGGGCTGCTGGACCTCGTGCCCGCGCCGCCGATGGATGGCGGGCGACTGGTCAAGGCGGTGGCCTGGCGGGTGACCGGGTCACCGCGACGCGGCGCGGTCGTCTCGGCGTACGGCGGACGGGTCGTCGCCGTCGTCGTCCTCCTCCTGACGCTGCTGGTGGTGCCGCGCCTGCAGGGGGAGTCGTCGATCACCGACACGGTCCTCGGCGTCGCCATCGCGCTGCTGCTGTGGACGATGGCCACCAACGAGCTCACGGTGGCTCGGTTGCGGCTGCAGGTCGGCGGCGTCGTGGTGCGCGACCTGGCCCGTCGAACCCTGATCGTCCCGCTCGACCTGCCGCTCGCCGAGGCGATCCGCCGTGCCGCCGAGGCGGACGCGCCCGGACTCGTCACGGCCGACTCCCACGGGACGATCATGGGCGTCGTGCCCGATGCCGCTCTCGCCCGGGTGCCCCAGGAACGCCGACCGTGGATCGCGACCTCCGAGGTCGCCCGTCCA
This sequence comes from Pimelobacter sp., assembly GCA_002698575.1. Taxonomy (GTDB): domain Bacteria; phylum Actinomycetota; class Actinomycetes; order Propionibacteriales; family Nocardioidaceae; genus Nocardioides. The sequence goes on from NZZG01000184.1 coordinate 56,152, forward strand.
GTCGAGCAGCAGCACCGGCTACCCGCCGACATCAGCGGCGATGAGCTGCTGAGCGCCATCAACCGAGCCCCCGTCGCCGAGTACCTGCTCCTCGACCCGGGCGGCGCCCTGGTGGGCGTGCTGTCGCTGAGCGACCTCGACCGTGCGGTGCGCGGCCGCTGATCCGTCCCGCGCACCCGCGCTCCGGTACGGTGCCGCCGTGTCCACCACCGAACCCGACCTGCCGGCCGACTCCGACGACGTACCCCCCGATGCCTGGTCCGGGGTCCACCGCGGTCCGCTGCGGGTCGGCGAGTGGGTCCGCCTGGTCGACGCGAAGGGGCGCAAGCACAACATCTGCCTCGAGGCCGGCAAGACCTTCCACACCAACCGCGGCGGGATGTCCCACGACGACCTGATCGGCCGGGAGGAGGGGTTCACGGTCACCTCGACCTCGGGCGGCGAGTACCTGGTCTTCCGCCCCCTGCTCTCGGAGTTCGTCGTGTCGATGCCCCGCGGGGCAGCGGTGGTGTATCCCAAGGACGCCGCACAGATCGTGGCGATGGCCGACATCTTCCCCGGCGCCGACGTCGTCGAGGCGGGCGTGGGCTCCGGGGCGCTGACCTGCTCCCTGCTGCGTGCGGTCGGCCCACACGGCCGCGTGACATCCTTCGAGCGCCGCGAGGAGTTCGCAGACGTCGCGCGCCGCAACGTCCACCAGTTCTTCGGCGTGGCTGATCGACCCGATGCCGCCGGTCATCCCGCCTGGGAGCTGCGCCTGGGCGACCTCGCCGAGGAGCTCCCCGCGTCGGGCCAGCGCTGCGACCGGATCATCCTCGACATGCTCGCGCCCTGGGAGTGCGTCGATGCCGCCGCTGCCGCGCTGCGACCCGGCGGCATCGTGTGCGCCTACGTCGCGACCACCACGCAGCTGTCGCGGTTCATGGAGACGGTGCGCATCCACGGCGGCTTCACCGAGCCGCAGGCCTGGGAGTCCCTGGTGCGGGACTGGCACGTCGAGGGCCTGGCCGTACGGCCGGGACACAAGATGATCGGGCACACCGCCTTCCTGGTGACCGCACGTCGGATGGCTCCCGGCGAGCGGGCCCCGCTCAAGCGGCGACGTCCGGCCCCGGGCGCGTACGGCGAGGACTACACCGGCCCCCGCCCGAGCGACGCCGAGAGCCCGGCCAGTGCCGAGGACGCCTCGGAGTGAGGCCGTTCGTGCTCCTCTCGATCAGGGCCGAGCCGCTGGCCGCCGTCGACGAGCACGAGGCCTTCGCCCGATTCCTCGGTGTCGAGACCCGCGAGCTGGAGCGCATCGAGCTCGGGCTGACTCCGCTGTCGCTGGACCTCGGTGCTTACTCGGGCGTGCTTCTCGGCGGCGGCTCCTTCACCTACTCCGACGACCCGGCGATCAAGTCGCAGCGACAGCTGCGAGCCGAGGCTGACGTCTTCGCGCTGCTCGACGAGGTCGTCGCCGAGGACTTCCCGTTCCTCGGGGCCTGCTACGGCATCGGCACGCTCGGCACCCACCAGGGCGGGCTCGTCGACACGACGTACCCGGAGTCGGTCGGGCCGTTGGCGGTGACGCTGACCTCCGACGGCTCGAACGATCCCCTGATGGCCGGGCTGCCCGTCGACTTCGCTGCCTACGGCGGGCACAAGGAGGCCCTCACCAGGCTGCCGGCCCACGCGGTGGTGCTGGCGACGTCCGCCGCGTGCCCGGTGCAGGCCTTCCGCGTCGGCGAGAACGTCTACGCCACGCAGTTCCACCCCGAGCTCGACCTCACCGGCCTCGCGACCCGGATCGAGGCCTACGCGAGCTTCGGCTACTTCGATCCCTCGCAGGCCGACACGCTTCGCGCCGCCGCCGCCTCCGTCGACGTGCGTCACCCGGCGCAGATCCTGGCGAACTTCGCAGCCCGGTACTCCCGCGCCTGAGGTGGCGCCGTTTGGTCCCAAACGTCATCCCCTGACGCCGAATTCGCGTCGTTTGGGACCAAACGACGTCATCGCGCGAGGCACAGAACGAACGCGGGGTCACGAGACGGTGTCGAAATCGTGACCGACTCCGAGTGGTCACGCACTTCCGTGGAGCCTCGTCGCAGGTAGGGTCGTCAGGACAGGAGGTGGGCCGAATGTCGAACATGGATGAAGGCGCCAACGGAGGCGGACGTGCCGGAGCCAGCCCTGAGGAGCTGATGTCCCAGGTGCGCTTCTTGGAGGCCGAGGTCACCGACCTCCGTCGCAGGCTCTCCGACGGACCACTGCAGCCGCGCGGCCTCGAGCTCAGGCTCGCGGACGCCCAGCGCTCCCTGGCCGCGGTCACCGCACAGAACGAGCGTCTCGCCCAGACCCTGCGGGAGGCGCGCGACCAGATCACCACCTTGAAGGAGGAGGTCGACCGGCTCGCTCAGCCGCCGGCCGGCTTCGGCACCTTCCTGGCGCGCAACGACGACGACTCGGTCGACGTCTTCACCGGCGGGCGCAAGCTGCGCGTCAGCGTGAGCCCCGCCGTCGACCTCGACGACCTGCGCAAGGGCCAGGAGGTCATGCTCAACGAGGCACTCAACGTCGTGGCCGCGATGGCGTTCGAGAAGGTCGGTGAGGTCGTGATGTTCAAGGAGGTGCTCGCCGACGGCGAGCGGGTCCTGGTCATCGCCAACGCCGACGAGGAGCGCGTCGTACGCCTGGCCGAGCCGCTCAAGGAGATCACCCTGCGTGCCGGCGACTCGCTGCTGCTCGACTCGCGGGCGGGCTACGTCTACGAGCGGGTGCCCAAGTCCGAGGTCGAGGAGCTCGTCCTCGAGGAGGTCCCCGACATCGCCTACGAGTCGATCGGTGGCCTCAAGGGCCAGATCGAGCAGATCCAGGACGCCGTCGAGCTGCCCTACCTGCACCCCGACCTCTTCAAGGAGCACGAGCTCAAGCCGCCCAAGGGTGTCCTGCTGTACGGGCCCCCTGGGTGCGGCAAGACGTTGATCGCCAAGGCGGTCGCCAACTCGCTGGCCAAGAAGGTCGCGGCTCGCACGGGGCAGGAGGGGAAGTCCTACTTCCTCAACATCAAGGGCCCCGAGCTGCTCAACAAGTACGTCGGCGAGACCGAGCGGCACATCCGTCTGGTCTTCCAGCGCGCTCGCGAGAAGGCCTCGACCGGGACGCCGGTCATCGTGTTCTTCGACGAGATGGACTCCCTCTTCCGCACCCGCGGCTCGGGGGTGTCCTCCGACGTGGAGAACACCATCGTGCCGCAGCTGCTCAGCGAGATCGACGGCGTCGAGCTCCTGGAGAACGTGCTGGTGATCGGAGCCTCCAACCGCGAGGACATGATCGACCCCGCCATCCTGCGTCCCGGGCGACTCGACGTGAAGATCAAGATCGAGCGTCCTGACGCCGAGTCGGCGCGGGACATCTTCAGCAAGTACCTTACCTCGACGCTGCCCCTGCACTCCGACGACGTCGCCGAGTTCGGCGGCGACCGCGAGGCCTGCGTGGAGGCGATGATCCGGGCCACGGTCGAGCGGATGTACACCGAGACCGAGGAGAACCGCTTCCTCGAGGTGACCTACGCCAACGGTGACAAGGAGGTCCTGTACTTCAAGGACTTCAACTCGGGCGCGATGATCCAGAACATCGTGGACCGCTCCAAGAAGATGGCGATCAAGGACTTCCTGGACCACGACCAGCGTGGACTGCGCGTCGCCCACCTCCTGCAGGCGTGCGTCGACGAGTTCAAGGAGAACGAGGACCTGCCCAACACCACTAACCCCGACGACTGGGCGCGGATCTCCGGCAAGAAGGGTGAGCGGATCGTGTTCATCCGCACGCTCATCACCGGCAAGCAGGGCACGGAGCCGGGACGCTCGATCGACACGGTGGCCAACACCGGCCAGTACCTCTGAGTCCGTCACCGGTCCGGCTCGCGGGGAGACCCGCGCCGGACCGGTACGGTCTGCGCATGCGCCGCCACTTCTTCATCCGCAGGAACATCGCTCGAGCGGCGCTCCGCCTGGCCAG